>CAZLXE010000022.1:0-23979 GCA_964563005.1 uncultured Isosphaeraceae bacterium | reverse complement strand
CCCCGGTTCATGTTGATGGCGTTGGCGAAGTGGTGATCCATTTCCGCCAGCCGGTCTGGTCCGTGTTCGGCAAGTTTGATGACCCAGGGCAGCGTTACATTGGTAAGGGCCTGGGTTGAGGTGCGGGCTACTGCGCCGGGCATATTGCCTACGCAGTAATGCTGGACATCATCCACGACATAGACTGGTTCGGAGTGCGTGGTCACCTTTGCCGTTTCTACGCAGCCGCCCTGGTCGATGGCTACATCCACGATCACCGATCCCGGTTTCATGTGTTTCAAGTCTGTTCGCTGGAGCAGGCGGGGGGCTTTGGCTCCGGGAATCAATACCGCTCCAATCACGAGATCCGCCCACGGCAGAAAGTCGCGAATGGCATGGGGATCGGAATAAATTGTCGTGACATTGGTGGGCATTACTTCTTCGAGGAAGCGCATGCGATCCGGATTGATATCCATAATGATGACATCCGCCCCCATCCCCGCCGCGACACGGGCAGCGCAACTTCCCACCACGCCTCCGCCGAGCACCAGCACATGACCGACATCGACACCGGGGACGCCACCCAGAAGAACGCCTCGTCCACCTTGGGGGCGTTCCAGATATTTTGCCCCTTCCTGGGTGGAGAGTTTTCCCGCGATCTCGCTCATCGGCGTGAGTAGAGGCAAGGTGCCCCGATCGTCCGTCAGGGTTTCATACGCCACGGCAATACACTTCGTGTCCAGACAGCCCAGGGTCAGTTCTCGATCGGCGGCAAAGTGGAAATAGGTAAAGACAGTTTGATCCTCCCGGATCAGGGCGACTTCCTGTGGTTGCGGCTCTTTCACTTTAACGATCATGTCGGCCCGACCCCAGATATCCTCCTTGGAGGGTACGATTTTCGCCCCTGCGGCCTCATATTCAGCATCTGTAAACCCGCTGCCGTCACCTGCACCCTGCTGAACGAAGACCTCATGTCCGGCTCGGGTCAGCACATCCGCCCCAACCGGACGCATCCCGATACGGTATTCATCTTTTTTTACTTCTGTGGGTACGCCGATGATCATTTTGCTGACTCCTGATTTATAAAGGAGCGGGATTGTAGCGAATTCGCCCGATCTCATGAAACTCGAACCTTCCATAGCGCATCAAACGAAAGGATATCTGCTAGAATGGCCCGAACCCCCGGATGCCAGCTCATTCGCTCTCTTCGAGGGTTTCTCGCCTGAATCCTTCAGAAAAGGTTACGCTCATGCCCCGACGGATTACTTTGCTTTTCTTTCTTCCTCTGCTGTTCCTGCTGTTCTTCTCCGGCTCGATCCATGCCCAGGCCTCCGCTAAGGTGATTCGGAAATTAAATCAGGATCCGGTGATCGCCACCACCGATGCCAACAAGAGTTACCGCATTCTTTTTGATGCCTATCTTGATCTGTCCCCACCTCCGATGACCGTGGGTGATGCATTCAATCTAACCACGATCCACGCAAAGATGAATGGTTGGGCGGCAGTGTCGGGGTGGGGCGAAGCGAATCCTCATATGGCCGAAGCGATTCACGAGAGCAAAATGAAACTTGTATTCGGCCTGCCCTATGGCGATGACAATCTCAGCCAAAATGATCGCGATGCCGGGCTATACGCCATCATCGGTGGAGTCGAGCAACGCGAACATGACTTCGCTTACCTCCAGGCCATCGACACGATGGCCGCCTGGGCGACGGCCGAGGCCTATCGCCGTTTCGAGGCAAAGCAATCTGATGAGGCCATCGAACTGGCGGTGGACATGCTTTATATCCTTCGTCAGTGTTGTGATCGCATTTTTCTGGAGGAGAAGAATCACCATATCGAGTTGCTGGCGGATGCTCTTTCCGTCTTTCGAGACATGATGTATGTCTATCGAGATTCCATCAGTATTGAAGTGCTTCAGCGGATCACCAAGAGTGAAGCCCCCCTGTTGAGGCCGGGGCGACGAAAACTTCTTATGCCTGAAGGTGACCGGGTGGTTGCGGAAGCCCTGTTGCGAAGTGTTTTTGATGAACGACTGGGTGGCGCCGATCCCGAAAAGTTTGCCGCCACCTTCTCCTCGATTCAATCCCAACAGGCCCCGCTGACCCGTTTCGGGGCCGCTCGGCGATGGGAAATGATCGCCCTTGAGCACGGCTCTCTCGACGCATCGCTGGAACGGATGGAACTTATTTATGACGACTGGTGGCGCCGCTGGCGCATACAGGAGTACGATCCTCTCCTCGATCTCGAAACTGAATTCGAACGCACTAATCCCGTCCGGTACGCTGCAGTAATTCACGGGACTCGAAATCTTGGAGAGATATTCAATCTGCGCATGCGGCTGATTATGGAGGTTAATGCTACCGCGGTCGCCGCCGCCCTCGCCCACTACCACAACTCTTTAGGAACTGATCCCAACAACAAAGAAAAAGTGTATGGCAGTCCGCTCCGAAAAAGTTCGGATGTCGATCCATATGATACTGAATGGGCGGGCTTGCAGTTCAAACGGGTTAGTTCCCGGACTGCGGTGGATACAGGTGTTGGTCGAATCTGGATACCTCGTGGAACGGGAATGCTCTGGTCAGTGGGCCAGAATCATGAGGATGATGGATGTGAAGAGCATACGGATGATGGGGTGCGGGGTGATATTCTGATTTGGCCTCCACCGCGTGCTCTCGCTCGCGAGCAGGATTTGATTGAATAGGATCAGGTTTCCACCTCGAAACCCTGAATACGCTTATTTTCTTGACAATATTTGTTAAACTCTCTCTTCCTCGATTGCTCTTGGGAATTATTGATGCCAACGACTGAAAAACTCCTCATCATCGGCAGCGGACCGGCGGGCTGGACCGCCGCTCTTTATGCCGCAAGGGCTGATCTCAATCCTGTGGTATATGCTGGCGTTCCTCGTCAGGATCCCGCCCCCGTCCTTCCCGGTGGACAACTCATGCTTACCACCGAGGTAGAGAATTATCCCGGCTTTCCCGAGGGGGTTACCGGGCCGGAGATGATGGCTCTGTTTCAGAAGCAGGCGGAAAAATTCGGCACACGCGTGGTTGGTCGCGACATCTCCTCGTGTGATTTTTCTGTCCATCCCTTCACTCTGTCGGTTTCTGATGGAACCACAGTGCAGGCGGAGGCGGTCATCATCGCCACCGGTGCTACTGCAAACTGGATCGGGCTGGAAAACGAACTTCGTCTTGCCACCAGTGGCGGAGGAGTAAGCGCTTGTGCAGTGTGTGATGGTGCCTTGCCCGTGTTTCGTGATCAACACTTGGCGGTAGTGGGGGGTGGTGATACCGCGATGGAAGAGGCAGGATATCTTGCAAAGTTTGCCTCAAAAGTGTCCATTATTCATCGGCGCGATCAACTTCGGGCTTCCCGCACCATGCAGGAGCGGGTGTTGAATCTCGACAATGTGGAAATGGTGTGGAACAGTACGGTGGTCGATGTGCTGGGTGAAAAACGGATCGAGAGCGTGCGCTTGCGCGATACCGTTACCAACGAAGAACGGACGATGGAGGTGGGGGGGTTGTTCATCGCCATCGGACACACGCCTGCAACCGGTTTTCTCAAGGGAAGCGGAATCGAGCAGGATGACGCCGGGTATGTGAAATTTCAGAATCACCAGTCCAGCGAGACGAATATCGAAGGGGTGTTTGCGGCTGGAGATGTTGCGGATGCCGTGTATCGACAAGCCATCACGGCGGCGGGCATGGGCTGCCGCTCTGCCCTCGATGCCGAGCGCTGGCTGGCCAGCCGGGAGTAACCTGTCCGTCCTGGTTGGTATCTCTCCAATAATTGAGAATCAATCCCGACGCTATTTTTCCAGCGCCTCGCACAGCAGATGAATCACTACCTGATGGGCCTCCTGGATGTGAGCGGAATCCCTCGCCGGGATGATGATCGACTGATTACACCATTCCGCACATTTTCCGCCATCATTTCCCAGAAGTCCCAGTGTTACAGCCCCCTTCTCCCGGGCTACTTTTAATGCCCGAATAATATTCTCACTGGCCCCGGAGGTGGATAATACAAGCAGAATGTCTTGATCCGAAAGCAGGGCTGAACCCTGACGGGCGAACACTTGCTCGTAGCCGTAGTCATTGGCAATACAGGAGAGGGCGGTGGGATCGGCATTCAGGCAGATCGCCCGTTTCGGGGGGCGGTCACCGCGATACCGCCCGATCAATTCCTCAGACAAGTGCATCGCCTGAGCCGCCGAACCCCCGTTACCCGCGGTAAACAAAGTTCCACCCTGATGAAGGACATCAATGATCTTCTTCGCCATGTCCGAAATGGCATCCGTCTGGTCGCGCAGGGAAGTGACTGCCTCAATAGACCCATCCAGCCGCTTTGTAAGCAAATTGAGTAAATTCACGCCATCTTCCCTATGCCCACCCGATCCGATTCAAATTCAGCCGTGATTTCCACACAAGATTGCGATGGTTCACGGCACAATTCCTCTAAAGACGAAATCACAAACCGGATGTCTTCCTCGGTAATGAATGGCCCCAGACTCAAGCGCACCGTGCCGCCTTGTTCGGTCGTTCCCATCAGTTTGTGAACCAGCGGAGCGCAGTGCAGGCCGGGCCGAGTGAGGATGCCGTATCGCTCTTCCAGAATGTCCGCCAATTCACCCGGAGCCAACCCGGCCACAGAAATGGAAAACACCCCGCATCGACCCCCGGCACTCAAGGCATCAACATTTGATACCCCATGGATTCTCAACCGGTTCGAATCCTCAGCCACCTGGCGCAGCCCCTCTAACAGAATCCCCATCAGTCGCTGCTCCTGTTTCCATAGTTTGTCTACCCCCCGATCCAATATCCACTGCACTCCCTCCGACAATCCCACAATCCCCATAGCGTTATGCGAACCCGGTTCGTACTTATCCGGCAAGAATTGCGGCTGGCGATCCAACTCACTCCGGCTTCCCGTGCCCCCTTCCCGGATCGTATTCACCAGAGTTTCCATGCCCGGCCGAAGATAAAGCCCCCCCGTACCCTGTGGTCCCAACAGACCCTTGTGGCCGGGAAAGGCCAGCAGGTCGATGTTCATGGCTTCGACATCCACAGGCAAATGACCCAGGGTCTGAGCCGCATCCACGAGGAAGGGGACATTCTTCTCCCGACAGATACCCCCAATGGTGGCGATGTCCTGCACTGCCCCTGTAACATTTGATCCGTGAATCACTGCGATCAGGCGAGTTTCCGGGCGAATCGCCTGCCGTATGTCCTCGGGATCGACCAAGCCATTCCGAGGGTCTGCCGGAACCCGGGTTACAATCACCCCCTCCTCAGCCAATGCATGAAGTGGTCGGAGGATGGAATTATGTTCCATCTGCGTGGTAATGACATGGACCCATTTTCCACGACCTCCCTTCTGCCCATGATTTTTCCCTCTCCATTGTTCTTCGATGACCCCGGGTGATACAACCCCCTTGATCGCCAGGTTCAACGCATCGCTCGCGTTCAGAGTAAAAACGACATGATTCGGATTCGATCCTCCAATCAGCGAACAAATCCGCTCCCGGCACTGATCCACCAGCCGCCCCGCCTCCTTCACTTCCCGGTATGCCCCCCGCCCCGGACTAACCCCCATTAAATCCCGACCAAACCGAGCCATCGCCTCCAACACCTCTGGTGGCTTGGGATAACTGGTCGCCGCATTGTCAAAATATCTGCGAACTGGCTCAGACGGAGGCATGTCGGGATTGTATGGGAAGAGGCAAACCGGCATCGGATGAATTCCCCTTACAGTTCGAGCCACCGGCTCAGCCAGCGGACTCCGAGATAGAACGGGATCGTATCCAGCAACGCCACTACCAATTTGAACACATAGCCCGATCCGATGAACACCCACAACTGGGGCCATACTGGGAGAGATGGATCAGCCAATCCACCCGCCCAATAGTGAACAATCGTAATCACGGCAAAGGTGTCAATAAACTGACTCACCAGGGTTGAGCCGTTGTTCCGTAGCCAAAGATGCCTTCCCTTGGTCAAGTTTTTCCAGAAGTGAAACAGCCACACATCGCAGAATTGGGCCGCCATGTATGCAATCATCGACGCCATAACCGACCCCATGGTCAATGCTCGAATCTTGTAGAAAGCAAATGAATAATCGTTGACCGGGGGCAATCCCGTTCCAGAATCCAGCTCGGGCAAGGGCGGAAGAACTCCCCCCAGCCAGAGAAAAAGAATTACCCACCCGTTCAGGAGCAATCCCACCCACACCACAAAATTCGCTCGTTTCCGGCCGTATAACTCGCTGATGAAGTCCGTACAGAGGAAAGTAATCGGGTACGGCAAGACACCAATCGCCAGCACGAAGGGAATACGCAGACCTCCCACCGTAAAAGACATATCAATAAATCGAGACACCCCCAGGATATTCAACATGGTCATCGAACCCAGAAACAAACCCGCCAGCACCAGAAACACCCGCTCCCTTCTTCGCTGAAGTGGAGAAATTTCGACATGATGCAGTTCTGATACGGCCATACCGAGACCAGCATACGAAGATCAGAGAATACTCACCACCGGGAAATCTCAAACCTGATGATTAGAGCCGGGCCGCCTGCTCCTCGGCGTGGTACGAACTCCGCACCAGCGGCCCGGATTCCACCACTTGGAAACCCGCCTCCAACCCCACCTCCCGATACCGTTCAAACTCATCCGGGTGAACCCACCGCTCCACCGGCAGATGATTTCTTGTCGGTTGGAGATACTGGCCAATGGTGAGAATGTCGGTATCCGCCTCCGTGCGTATATCGTGGATCACTTTGTTTACTTCCGATTCCGTTTCTCCAATCCCCACCATGATGCTTGTCTTCGTCACCATGCCGCCATCTTTCAATCGGCGCAGGACTTCAAGCGATCGCTCATACTTCGCCTGGGGGCGTACGGCGGGATGCATCCGCTGCACCGTTTCCAGATTATGAGCGAAAATTTCCGGCTTGGCGTCCATAACTGTTTGCATATCATGGAGTTGGCCCTGAAAATCTCCGGTGAGAACTTCCACCGATAATGATGGGCATGCCTGATGAGTTCTTTCAATGGTTTCCGCCCAGATCGAGGCGCCCCCATCCGGGAGATCATCCCGATCCACACAAGTGATGACCACATGGGTGAGTCCCATAAGCCGTAGCGATTCCGCCACTCGCTTTGGTTCCTCAGGATCGAGAGGCAGCGGCTTTCCCGTTTTGACATTGCAGAACCCGCAGGACCGAGTACAGATATCGCCGAGAATCATGATGGTTGCCGTGCCTCGCCCCCAGCACTCCCCGATGTTCGGGCAGGTTGCTTCGGAGCAGACCGTATGCAATCCATGAGTGTCGATGATGTTTTTCAGCCGCAGATATCCCTCGCCGCCCGGCATTCTGGCTCGGATCCAGTGGGGTTTTCGTTCGGGGTGTAAATGCTGTGCCGGCAAGGAATTATTGAGAATATTTTCTGAAAGACTGATGAGAGAATGACCAGTATTCCGGGCGGTATCGCCGCCCAGAGGTCGGGGATGGCGATTTGGCGTTCGCTGATTGTGCTGAGGTATGGTTTTCATGTCAAAAAAAATCAATGCGAAACAGATGCTCCCTTTGGTAAGTCTGGAGCAGTGTATACCCTCCATCGGGCCGGGACAGGTTGGAATCCTCATCGCATTGATCAGGATTTCCCTGAGTAAAGATTAATAAGACAGGAAAAAGCCGTCTTGATTTATAACTTGTTGTGGGTCATCAGTTAACAAATGTTTTTCCAAAAATTTTGTAACTCGTCCGAGAACTTCTCTCATTTTGACCAAACCTCCGCCACCGATTCACCGATAACAGGGTGTCATGCCGATGACGCGAGATATTCAAGATAGGTATGTTGGGCGACCTGGGTTGTTTGGCTCAATCGCACCAGCCATCTTGATCTCGGGTGATCGGGGGAAGGCCAGTAGCCATAAACCCGTCCATGACAGTCACTTTGGTCTGAAATGCCAGGAGATGACGGTGAAACACGCGACTCAATCAATCGGACTTCGAACAAACTACCTTCGACTTGGAACCCTGATGATCACCTTGGTGTGTATCCTCATGACCGGGTGTCAATTCGATTCCTTCATGGGGGATCCTCAATCCATTGGGCGGTATGAGGCCACACCCACCATGGTGCCCATCCTTGATCGCATCGATGTTATTGAAGAAGGATCGAATCTCTGGGGTCAGACCACCAGCGTTACGGCCGAAGATCTGATCCCCAGTGATCTGTCCTATCGGCTGACGCCGGGAGATACTGTCACCGTCGAGATTTTTGAGTTGTACACCCCCGGTGAGTGGTCGGCGTCAACGCGCCGCATTGATGCCGGCGGGTATTTCCGTCTTCCCGAAGTGGGAGATGTTCCGGCGGCGGGGTTGTCCCCACAGCAGTTTGAAGATGCCGTATCCAGAATCCTGACCGAGCAGGTGATTCGTCGGCCGCAGGTCAATGTAATCGTCGAAGAAAGTTCGGGTTTCCAGTACACCGTGTATGGGTTCGTGCAGAATCCCAATCAATATCTTCTACGGGATCCGGACACAAGACTTCTGGACTCCATCGCTATTGCGGGCGGCATTCCCATCAATACCAAGACCATCTACATCGTGCGTCAGGTTTCCCTGACCGATGCCACGCTTCCCCCATATCTGGATCGCACTCGCCCTGAGTCGGAAGTGACTCCGAATAAAAACAAGGAACCTGTGGATATTGAAAGCATTATTGAAGGATTGCAGGACGAGCCGAGCCCCGGTGTATATCGCCAGGATGGCGAGCCAATCGTGGATATAGACGAATTGGAAACACCGGAAGCAACGACGAAGCCAGAGACAGACCACAAAGACATCATGGCTCCCCTCCGCCCCCGGCGAGGGAGTACCGGATCTGAATCGTATCGGTATGACGAACAGCGGGGTGAGTGGGTTCTTACCGAAGGCAGTTCACCCGCCGGATCTGCGGGGAGTTCTTCGCATCCACAAGATGATGCCTCGCAGATGGTAGTGGAGCGGGTTATCAAGATTCCCTACGACAAACTCAGTAAGGGAGATACTTCCTTCAATATCGTCATTCGCCCCAACGACTTGATTTATGTGGAAGGGCCACCGCAGGGGGTGGTGTACATCGATGGCCAGATTGCCCGGGCCGGTGTGTATGGCCTCCCGGATGATGGCCGAATCACTTTGAATCGACTTGTCGCGGCGGCGGGAGGATTAAGTCAGATCGCAGTTCCGGAGCGTGTCGATCTGGTGCGCATCGTTGGTGACAATCGGGAAGCCGTGGTTTCCCTCAACCTGGCCGCAATCCGTCAACGAACCGAACCGGATATCTGGCTTCGGCCCAATGACCACATCATTATCGGGACCAACTGGGTGGCTACTCCACTGGCGATTATCCGGAATGGCTTCCGCATGACCTACGGCTTCGGTTTCCTGCTCGATCGGAACTTCGGGAACGATGTATTCGGGCCACCACCGGCCAGTCGATTCACCAATTGATACAAAAAGCCCGATTCCTGACTGGAATCGGGCTTTTTTTTATGAATGAAGTGGGCTGGGAAGGCGATTTTTCCGAACCTATTCTTCTTGTTGCGCGTATCATTGACCTGTGTTTATGCTACACTGTCGCGTTTGGCCGCAGACTTCAACCTCGAATTCGCCATCTGATGTCTCTTTCTGAATCTCAAGGGCACACTGTCCGATCTGAATCAACGATGAACCATTCTGCTTCATTGAGCGAGAAGACTGCATGGTCCGCAGATATGCTGCGCGGTCCCGGGGTGGGGGCTGCGCTGATTGCTCTTGCCATGCTCAGCGTATTCTGGGAATTTATCTCGCGTCAGGTGAGGTGGGCAGTGGAGGAGCAGGCCGATTGGGGGCACACCCTGCTTATTCCCTTTATCGCCGGGTATTTCGTCTATCTGCAACGGGAGAAACTGCTGGCGAAGCCGTTTCACACTGTCTGGGTAGGACTTCTCCCCATGATTCTGGGTGTGGGAATCTACATCTTCTGTTCTCTTTCCACTTCGTTTCATCATCACAATCTGATGAGCGTGGGAATTGCCTTGACCTTGTTCGGGCTGGCTCTTTTGTTCTGCGGCTGGCGGTCCATGCTCATCCTCTGGTTCCCCCTGCTGTATCTTGTGGTGTTCGGGCAGACAATCTCCAACCGGTTCATGGATCTGGTGACCAATAAGATGCAGGACATCACGGCCTGGGGATCGGATATTTTGCTTTCCTTCGGATTAGATGTGGAACGAAAAGGGAACACGCTCTATATTTATGGTGATGCACCAGAACCGCATCCCCTGAACATTGCTGAAGCGTGCTCGGGAATGCGTATGCTGATGGCGTTTCTGGCCTTGGGAGTGGCGATGTCCTATACGGGATTCCGTCATGTCTGGCAGCGGATTCTTCTCGTCATGTTTGCCATTCCAACTTCTATTTTTGTCAATGTGCTTCGGGTCTGCACTTTGGGTTTGCTCAGTTTGATGGATACCAATTTTGCCGCGGGTGATTTTCATTCATTTATCGGCCTCCTGTGGCTGGTACCTGCTTTTCTGATCTACCTGAGTTTGATGTGGTTAATCCGCCATCTGGTGATTGAGGGGAAGGAGCCACAAGAAGCGTCTTCAGGCCCATTGAATGCCGGGGCTTCCGAGTCTAAGAGGGGTTTTGATCATCAGGCCAAATGGGCCTTGCTCGCTACCTGTATCACGCTGATTGGATCCGGGCTGGGTTTCAGGATGGCCGTGAATTCACTCAATGTCTATCTCAAAAAAGAACCCGTTGCCCTGCGGGAAGCATTTGCAACAATCCCCGGCGCACTCGGATCGTGGGAAGCGCAGATCATATCGACAGGCAGGGATAAAGGGAATATTGATGCCACGATGGATGAAGCCATGGTGGAGGCGTTGGGTACGGATAAATATCTTTCTCGTTGGTACACCCGGGATGTTGGGAAACACACTGAGGGCATCGGACTTCACATCGCGTATTACACCGGCATGATAGATGCCGTGCCTCATGTCGCGGATCGGTGTATGGTGGCGGCGGGATATCTGAAGCAGGGGAATCCGTTGAACATGCCCATTGATATTGGGCAACACAATTGGGATCGGGAGTTGAATGTTTTGAACCGGGCAACCGGAAAACCGTATCCATTGATCATGGTTCCCCACAGAATTACCCGCTCTATACAACGCCTGCATCCACCAATTGAAGATTTTAAATTTCGAGTCAGCGAGTTTTTGGTTCCGGATAATCCCGACATCAAAGTTTTTGCCGGATATCTGTTCATCGCCAACGGGCGGACAACCCCTTCCCCCGAGGCCATCCGTGCCTTGGCGTATGATCAGACGGACAAATATTCGTATTATTGCAAGGTCCAACTCACCTGGCTGGCAGATGAGGACGCAACACCGGATGATTTTATCGAAACAGTTGAAGACTTTCTCCGCCCCTTGATGCCGGAAATCGTTCGCTGCTTACCAGATTGGCCCGAAATTGAACGACGGGATATGCCGTCGGAGAATTCTTGAAACGAGGACATTGAAGCATGGCTACCCGAGTCAACACAAAGTTCGTATTGCTGCTCAGCATCGTCGTTATGGGGGTGGGGATAATCCTGGGTGGGCTGTGGTTCTTGAAGGAGCAGGGAAACACCGAGCGTTTGAAAGCGGTAGGGGACCAATTGGTCAAAGAAGGGGACCTGCGGAAAGCATCAGAAAAATATGGACGCGCCGTCCGCAAGAAACCCGGCAATCGTGAATACATCAGATTGTACGAGGAAACCCTGAAGAAAATCCGTCCGCGCACCCGGGATGAGGCCACGACTTACTACGGCAAGTATCTCACCGGTATCCGCCATGTCGCCCGTCATTTTCCCCACGAAGCGGAAGGGCATCTCCGTCTTCTCGCGGAACTCGAACGCTATGCCCGCTGGTTCGGTGATTCCAACCGGGCTTTTTGGGAATCGCTGGAGCATGCCGCAGACGATATGTGGGAAAAGATGCCCACGGGTGATCCCGAGCGCAATCGAGCGTTGGCCTATCAGGGGTTGGCTCGTATCCAGCAGGATCTCTCCTCGCAGGACAATGAGGAGGGGGAACAAAAACTGAAGCAGGCGATCGAAGCATTCCCGGATGATGACATGGCTTGGGCGACTCTGGTGACGCATGCCATAAAAAAAGCGGATCAACTGAGACTGGATGGACAGAATCGTCGAGCCGGGGAAGCATACGATGCGGCGGATGAAATACTGCGTAGAGCGGTCAAGGCCGTTCCCGATGGTCCCCAGACC
Source organism: uncultured Isosphaeraceae bacterium (assembly GCA_964563005.1). Classification (GTDB taxonomy): domain Bacteria; phylum Planctomycetota; class Phycisphaerae; order Phycisphaerales; family SM1A02; genus CAZLXE01. The sequence continues at coordinate 11,686 of CAZLXE010000022.1, read as the reverse complement.
ATGAAGATTCAAGCCATGCGTCTCCTGATGCGTCAGCGGGAGGGAGACAGCACGATTACGGATGATCGGTTGCGCGAAGCGGCGGATTCCATAATGAGAGTCACCAAAGGCAGCGATACGGATTGGCTGGTTTTTGGGACGGCCAATGCCCTGAAACAACTGCTTCGAATCAACGGGGTCAATTCTGCCATCGAGCTGGTTCAGGATTTTCTCGACCGACATCCGGAGAATATATTTCTACGACTTGAACTGGCCAGGGAACTGAACCAAAATAGGGATTTTGAACAGGCCACCCGCGCCGCTCTTGCTTGCATCGAATCGAAACCGATGCAGGTGGACTTGATGACGGATCGCCAATCGATCATCCAGCGGATGGCGGGCGCCCTGCTGGTGGATATTAAGTTCAGTTTCTGGCAACAGGCGGAGGACGATCAGAAGGATGATGCCATCACCCAACTGGTTCTGGCCAAAGAAAAATTGAATAAAATGGTGGGGGACGACAATTCCAGCCCTGCCGTGATCAAAGCCGATGCTAAGTTGGCCTATGCCCGTGGGCAGTGGACGATCGCAGCAAATCATTTTGAAAAATTATTTGAAGATGGTCAGAATGCCTACCCCGTCGATATCTTCCGCTTATCCGCAGAGTGTCTGGACCGGCTGGGAGAAACGGGAGGCGCCCGTTCGCGCATTGATGAGGCCTTGCAAAGATATCCAAACTATCTTCCCCTGCTTCAGGATAGAGCCAGACTGCTGGTAACTCTGAAAAGGTATGATCTGGCGAAATCGACGATCGAGCGGGCGCTCAAAATCGATCCAGAGAACCAGCAATCCCTCAAAACCGCCGAACTCATAGCAAATGCAGAAGCATTGGGGTCGGGTGGACAATCGAATGATCCCGTGATTCAGGCCCTCGTGGATGCTACGAAAAAATTCCGTGAAAATGATCTGGATAGTGCGAGGGTTATTCTCCTTGCCTCGCTCAGCAAATTTGAGAACGATGTACGCCTTCTCAATGCTCTCCTTCGGCTAGAAATCGCGGCAGGGAACAAAGAGGAAGCATTGAAATATGTAGAGCGGGCTTTGGTGATTCACCCCGATGATCCCCAACTCATGCAATTCAAAAATATTCTTGAGCAAGACGATGCGGTTGCTGCTCTCCTGGCGTCTGTGAACGATACCACCGATGATCCAGCCGAGCGGGCAATTCTCATGCTGGCGAACGCTACCAGAGCCGCTCCGCAGTATGAAGAAATGGCCCGGCAATTAACCGAGCAGAACAAACAGGAGCAGGCAGCGGAGTATACCGAGTACGCCCGGCGTATCCGCACCCTGGAACAAAACGCCTTCGAGGAAGCGACAAAACTCGATCCGGACAATTTTCTGCTCATTGAGTATCGATTTGCCAAAGCCCTGAAAGCTCAGGATTGGGCGGAAGTGGATATCGTCCTTGCCCGGGCGAAAGAATTGAACGCAGACTCGGCGAATGGATTGATGTATGAAGGGCGTTACGCCATCGAGCGCAAGGATTATGCGCGGGCGGTGACGGCGCTGGAGGCGGCAGTTAAAATTCGGGGTTATTCTGCCATCGCCTGGCGTGGGTTGGGGTTGGCCTATCGTCAGGTCGGGAGGATGACGGATAGTGTGGCGGCCTACGAGCGTGCTTATCAAAGCAATCCCAACAATCCAGAAACCCTGCAGGAGTATGTGGGTCTGCTGTTTCAACTGGGTCAGGAGACCACAGCTCTCGCTCTGCTTCAGCAGGCCCACGAGGTGATGCCGAATGACACCTCAATACGGGAGCAATGGTTGCAGATGGAAACCCGGACTGGCGATAAAGCAATGGCTCTGGTCACGCGTCGACAGATACTGAAAGATGAACCCGACAACCTGCCAAACGCTTCTGGCCTCATTGCATTATTGGGTTCTCTGGAGCCGGAACGGGCGCTGCTGATTGATAAATCGTCCACGCAACCCAAATTCAACGAGCGACAATGGTCCCAGTTATCTACAAAGGAGCGGAATTCCATTTTAGCCGATGCCCGAAGTAATTGGGAAAGCGAAGCCGGGGAAATTCTTGATTCTCTGGAAAAAAAATTGGGAGACACCCTTTCTCTGGCTCGAACCAGAGCTTTTCACCTTCGAGAGCGCGGCGATGTTCTCGGTGGACTGGAATTGCTGGAGCAATTCATCAATCGACACAGCGAGAAGGAGCTGACTTCAGCTATGTTTATCGCACTGGCCGATTATCAAAAATCTATCAATCGTCCGGTTGATGCTATTGCTACCCTTGAGCAAGGACTTCACTATCAGGTAGATGCCGTACGCGATGTTGATGAAGCATTGGGAAATTATTATTTCCCGATTCCTTCGAATGAATCCCGACAAAAATCAATTGAGCATTTTCAGAAGGTGCTCGAGGTGCGTGATGATCACGATATCCGAATGCGCATTGTGGAAGCCCTGATTCGACTCGAACAATTTGATGAAGCCGAGCGGGAATTGGCTAAGGCCATGGGTGATAAAGAATATGACCTGCTCGCCACCATGCTCTCGGCTTCAATTGCAGATAACCGAGGTAGATCATTTCTGACGAATGAACAAGCCCCGGAAGCATCAGTCCAATTTGCAAAGAGTGATGAGTTATTAGCCCGCGCCCGGGAAATGGACCCTGCAAATCAGGCCCCATTTCTTCTGGAAGCCCAATCCCTCCTGGTTCGGTTTGAACATAGTGGGGAGAGTGAACTGATTGATCGAGTCTTCAGTGTTCTCGATCAGGCCGAGGAAATCCGAAAAGACAATAAACAGATACCGAAGATTCGAGCCAATGCCTATCGAGCGAAAGGAGACCTGAGGGCGGCAGCGGGTGAACTACGCAAAGCGGTGGAGCTGGCTCCGAATGATATCGTAGCTCGCAGAGAGTTGATCGCCATGCTGGAAACCGATGGTGCATTTGCAGAAGCAATCAAACTGTTGCGAGAAGGAATCGGGTACGACAATACCATTGTTCTCTGGCACCAGCGGCTCGGTATTCTCCTCCGTCAGACAAGAAACGATCTCGCAGGAGCAACAGAGGAATTTCGCAGGGCTTTTGAACTGGCGGAATCAGAGGAGAATCTTGCCCTTTGGGTGGACAGTCTGCTTCTCGATGATGATCCCGATTACGCGAGTATCTCAGCGATATTAAAAGACCATGAAGCGCTTCTGGAAGCGGCTCCCCGAATGAAAACCCTCAAAGTACGCGTGCTTGAGGGAGATGGAAAACATGATGACGCTTTGACCCTGATGAGAGAAATCTACGGCATCATCATGAAAGATCACACCGATTGGAGCGATACAGCCAACCAGAACATTGACGCCTGGTTTGAGACCCTCGCGATGGTGTTCCCCCGGCAGGATGTTGCGGATGTCGAATCTTTTGTCGAGCAGTTGGCCGGCGAATCTCCAGATACCCGTATTTTTCGCTGGTTGGCTCATTTCTGGTCTCGATTGGGAACGAGGGGTATGAGCCGTGCTATCGAGTTACAGACCAGGGCCATTGAAACCTGCCCTCCTGCCCAGAAGGAATACAAAGGGCAACTCTATATCGACCAAGGTGGTTTTTTCTTCAACCTCAATCAGTATGAGCAGGCCATCACAGTTTATGAGCAGGCACTCGCATTGAATCCTGAAAACGCTCAGGCGTTGAATAATATCGCTTTTGTTGCGGCGGAAAAAATGAATGATGCGAACCGGGCACTTCCTTACGCCCAGCAGGCGGCGGCTCTGCAACCGAATGATTCTTCAGTACTTGATACTCTCGGCTGGGTGCATTACAAACTGGAGCAATATGACGATGCGGTTAAATATCTTATTCAGAGTATGGGAATTCGTGACTTGGCTGAAACGCAAATGCATTTGGCGTATGCGTATTATGGACAGAAAGAGTTTGATCGGGCAAGACGCCATATCCGGAGTGCACGGGCCTTGCCCTCAATGAATGAAAACATCCGGGAGAAACTTGATCGTCTGGAAACTGACATAAGAGCCGGAGGATGAGGCATGATGCCCGAGTACGGCTTGGGTATGATCATCATTACGGCATCATTAGATGCGAGAGAACGCCATGAATACTGCAACTATGACTCGAAATTCACCCATGCGGCAGCCCGATGCCCGCCCCCGGTCGCCGAAACCCGCTTCCACCTTGGCCACGAATATTGATCCCATCCGGGTGCTGCGCCGCCATGTACTCGCTTTAGTTGCATCCACCATGTTCGGGGGCGTACTCGGGGTCGGTGCGTACATCCTGCTCGACCTGCTTTTCCCTCTCTACCGGGGCGAAGTACTGTTTGAAGTACAGCCCGGAGTGCAAAACGCCAGTTCTATTGGGGTCAGTGAATTTACCAACGATGACCTGGTCTTCCGTCTCAGTAAAACCGAAACTTTCCTCCTGACGAGCCGCTCCGTGCTGGAAAAAGCAATGGGCGCGCAGGAAATCAAGGAGACAGAATGGCACAAGCAATTCATCCTGGAAGATGGAACATTTTCCATCGATGATGCCGTGGATGAACTGGAAGATACTATTGGTACTACCGTCGTGCGCGACAGTAATCTCTTCATGTTGTCATGGAGTACACATGTTCCCGAGGATGTTCCTGTGATCCTCAGCAATATCCAGCGTACTTACATGGATCGGCGTACCGAGCTGGATACCGGCGTGTACAAAGATAATCTGAGACTGTTTCAAGATCAGCTTGCTGAATCGCAACGAAATATACTTCAGTTGAATCTTGATATAGAACAATTCATCACGGATAATGGCATCACCACTCTGGATGATCCCCGCTTCAGCCAGACAGCGCTGAAGATTGAAAAAATATCTGGTGATATGTCAACCGCGGCAAACGCTCTAAATATAGCCAATACGAATCTTGCTCAGACCAGCGCAAAATTGGAGGGTACCCTGCAGCCCACTTCTGAAGATATATTGGAGGCGGACGAAGATCCCATTATTAAATCCTTCGCCCAGCAGGAAATGGCCATCAAAGCAGAACTCCGCTCTGCCCGTGAAAAATACACCAGCCCCGAGCATGTAATTATTCATGACCTTGTGATCCGTCTCGAGTCAACAGAGGCAGAGCGTGAAGCCAAGCATCAGGAACTCATGAATCGTAACTTGGAGGCCCGGCTCAAAACTCACACCGATGAAATTGAGAGTTACACCAATATCCTCGAAGAGTTAGAGCCCAAACTCCAGGAGGAAACGGAAAAACTAAAAACATTAACCGCAAAACATTCTGAATATGAGGAAATGGAAAGGCGGAGAGACCACCTGCTCCTGCAGCGTGATGCAGATCAACAGATCATTAAAGAGGTGCAATTGATGCAGGTACGGGTGGATGCTCGTCGCGTTAAAGTTGCCCAGCCCGCCAATCTACCCCGGGAGGCCTCATTCCCCAAACCGATGATCGTCATCCCCCTCTGTACCCTGCTCATGCTGGGACTTACCGTGGGCATTATTTTCCTTCGCGAATTGACGGATCAAAGGGTTAAAAGTGCAAGCGACCTCTCGGTTATTCCCGGGGCAAACATTCTCGGCGTGATTCCGGAAATGGAGGAAGACCCCACCCAGATCGACACCGCAGAACTGGTGGTGAGACGATCCCCTGGCAGCATCCTAGCGGAGTCGTATCGCCAGACATCCTCGTCAATTTGCCGGGCCATGGATCGGTCTGGTCATCAGTCGCTCCTGCTGATTGGAGGATTACCCGAAGCCGGAACTACTACGGTGGTCACCAATGTTGCGGCGGTGAGTGCCTCCACCGGCAAAAAAGTGATCGTGATTGACGCAAATTTCCGTCGTCCCGGCTTACCCGAAGCCATGGGGCTGTCCAGTGGTGAATTTGGCTTAGGTGATATTCTCATTGGAGAATCCACGCTAGAAGAAGCCGTCCTGAAGGATGACTCTCGCATCGACATCCTCCCCGCAGGAACTGTGGGAAATCGACTGATCGAAAGGGTAGGCGGAGATCAATTCACCCGGTTGATGGCCGAGCTTCGAGGTGAGTACGACCTCATCATTTTCGACGCTCCCCCTGCGGTAATTGCTGGAGATGCCCTCACCCTCGCCAACTTGGTGGATGCCTCTGTTCTGGTGGTTCGGGCAAATCACGAACAGCGCGGCTTGGTGGCTCGTCTCATGCACCAGATTACCGATGCCCGCAGTGAATTGCTTGGCCTGTTGCTGAATCGTCCCCGTGAAACCGCGGGCGGCTACTTCAAGAAAAATTATGCCGCCATGGCTGAATATACGGCGAACTCCAATGATTGATTGATAGATCTTACTCGGTGCTCCCACTGGGCACCTTTCCAGAATTGATAGTTTTGGGAATGTACGCCTCACCCGGAGGCGAGAATTGAGGGAGAGAATGTTGCCTGATGGCAGGAGTCCCTTTGCGATGATTGAAATTCCGACCCAGAATGTATGCCTTGTTACCGGAGGCGCAGGGTTCATCGGGTCGCATCTTGTCGAGCGTCTGGTGGCCCGGGGTGATCATGTCATCATCATTGATAACCTGAGTACGGGCTGTCTCCACAATCTGGATGGGATTGATGCGAACCGGATCACGGTTCTTCAAACAACCGTGACGGAAGGATTGGCCGAACTCAAACCCGGCGCATGTCATGAAATCTACCACCTTGCTGCGGCGGTTGGTGTCCGTCTGGTGATCGAAAAACCTGTCCATACCATTGAAACCAATGTCCATGAAACCATGGCCGTGCTGCGTTACGCGACCGAATCCTTAACCCCGATTCTCATCGCCTCCACCTCAGAAGTGTACGGAAAATCGACCCGAATTCCCTTTGCCGAGGATGACGATGTGGTCTATGGCCCGACGATTTATCCTCGCTGGTCGTATGCATGTTCCAAGGCCATCGATGAGTTTCTCGCCCTCGCCTACCATCGTGAAGATGGTTTGCCGGTTACCATTCCTCGCTTTTTCAATACGGTTGGTCCTCGGCAAGTGGGTGGATACGGCATGGTATTGCCGCGATTTGTGGAGCGTGCCCTTGCTGGCCAACCCCTTGAAGTGCATGGCGATGGAGAGCAAACGCGATGCTTCTGCGATGTTCGTGATGTCGTTGATCTCTTGCCAGCACTGTTGAGTCACCCGAAAGCGTCCGGGCAAGTATTCAATGTGGGTCATGACCAACCCATTGGAATTCGGGATTTGGCGACTCTGGTATGCCGAACCTTGAACAGTAAATCCGAAATTCAAACCATTCCCTACGAAGAAGTTTTCGGTGCAGATTTCGATGATCTCCGCAACCGACAGCCGGATCTCTCTCGCCTGCGGGCCTTGACCGGCTTTCAATCCACCATTCCTTTGACCCAGACCATTCTTGACCTGGCGGCATCCCTGTCAAAGAGCAATGCCGCACAAACGGAAGCGTCAGGATGATGTCTGCATTTGCTTTAAAACTTGGAATCACTGTCACTTCATCACCGGGGTTCATTCTGGGCGCTGATACGGGATCAGGCCTCAGCGTTTCAGTACTTGAGTATCTGAGTGCCTATGCTCCAGTGTTTGTGGTGGCGTTTTTAGTAACTCTCCTGATTACTCCCCTGATTCGCCGCATCGCCATCGCCTACAATGTCGTCGATCACCCCGATGCAAAACGAAAAGCCCATGCCTACCCGGTGGCTTATATGGGGGGGCTGGCGGTGTTTTTCGGTTTGATCGTCGCCATCGGGTTGAGTTATGTCATGTTTGATAGTGTCACCGCCTCATCCCGGCAAGTGCCGTTTGCCATCATCATCGGCATGATTGCTATTACCTTCACCGGTCTGGCCGATGACATATGGGGATGGGATCCCCGCCTGAAAATCGCCGGTCAACTCGTCGCGGCGGCTGCCCTTGCCGTGGAAGAGGTCGGCGTCCTTGTGGCAAAGGGGGTGTTATTACCCGTGGCGGGATGGCTTGATCCGGTTCTGGGATGCCGAGATCTGATATTTGTCATCCCCACCCCCATGGGAGAGATTCAATTTGACACCATTTACTGGGTGGGAACCGCTCTCATCGCTCTTTTTGTACTCGGGGGTTGCAACGCCTCGAACCTGATCGATGGTCTCGATGGCTTACTGTCGGGGGTCTCGGGAATTGTAGCAGTTGGTTTGTTAGTGATCTGCCTTCTCATGGTAGTGCAGGAAAAAATACCTTCAAACGATGTCCTTGCCATTGAAGGAAGGGTCCAACAACAAGCTGAAACATATCATCAGGATAAAGGGTATTACCCCGCCTCCCTCGAAGTTCTCGTCGACCAGAAATATTTGGATAAACTACCACATATGCCTGAAGGGTGGACGCCTTTACACTACAATTCCGATACGGGAGTTGTCGACGCTGACATCATTGTGGAAGTAGTGGATACTAAAGTAGATAGTTTGCAGTCGCAAATTGATCGGTATAATGAGGTTAAGGGGCATTATCCGAGGGTTCCTGAAGTTATGGTCAGCGAGGGGTTTGTAACTTCGCTGCCTGAATTTCCTGAGGGGTGGTCTACCCGTTACGATCGTGGGAACGGGTTATTGACGGTTCAAGGGCCACTTACGGGGGCGAGAATTATCCTTTGTATGGCTCTTTTGGGGGCAGTGTTGGGTTTCCTGCCTCATAACTTCAATCCGGCCACCATTTTTCTCGGGGATTGTGGCAGTCTGCTTCTGGGTTATATGTGTGTGGTTATTATACTTATGCTTGGAGAACGAGGGCAGACTCATCTCGTGTTTGCCGGATTGATTGTGTTTTCGATCCCCATAATGGACACAATTCTGGCGATCATTCGCCGTAAGTTGGCGGGGGCATCCATGTCGGATGCGGATGATCAGCATATACACCACCAACTCAAGCGGTCTCTGGGAGGTGTAAAACAAGCGGTATTCGCACTTTATGGAATTGGTATCGTGTTCGCCGTAGTGGGGGTATCTCTGGCGGCGCTAGTGATGTTCACCGAGTTACGCATCCGCGCCATCTATGCGATCGCCATTGTTCTGTTTGGATTTATTGGGGTTATTGCGGTGAAAGCCGCTCGTCGTCAGCAACTTATGGCGGCTATTCCTGCCGTAAAGTCGGGAAAATCGATTGCTCAGAAGTTGGAAACTGCTACACCCGCAGTACTTGTGAAGCGTGAAGGTGATCCAAATATCGCTGACGAATCGGCGTTACCACCTCAGAAACAAAACGGGCAACCTGACTCGGAGCGCACCCCACATACAAAGCCGGATCCAGAATCGCGTCAAAATCCACACCCATAAACACTTGCTCTTCCTGTAGTTGTGCGAGCAAGTCATTTGGTTTTCCTTCTTCCTTGATTTTCCGGGAGGCACTTAGGGAGCAGCGGCGGATTATTTCGTGAACTTCCTGGCGGTCTGCTCCGCGCCTAACTGCTTCCATCATAAGGTTTTCTGTGGCCATGAAGGGGAGTTCGGCCATCAGATTGGCACGAATAGTGTGCTCATAGACGATGAGGCCTTCGGTGACATTATGGAGGATATCGAGGGCGCCATCAAGGGATAAAAATGCTTCCGGGAGAGTCAGACGGCGATTGGCGGAATCGTCCAAAGTCCTTTCCAACCATTGAGTTGCGGCGGTTTGCAACGGGTTGGCGGCGAGGTTTATGACGAAACGGGCCATGCCACAGGCGCGTTCGCAGCGCATGGGATTTCGCTTGTAAGCCATGGCGGAGGAGCCGATCTGATCCTTCTCGAATGGCTCTTCGAGTTCTTTGCGGTGGGCGAGTAACCTTATGTCAGTAGCGAGTTTATGACAGACGGCGGCGGTGGAGGCAAGGGAGCCGAGCATCTGGGCATCGACGATTCTGGGGTAGGTCTGGCCGGTGATTATGAAACGGCGATCGGGGGGCCAGCCCATTTTTTCGGTTATAAGTACATCCAGTTGTTCGACTTTAGACTCATCGCCGTCGAAGAGATCAAGGAAGGAGGCCTGGGTGCCGGTGGTGCCTTTGGCTCCCCGGAAGCGGAGCGTATCTTGTTTGTTTTCAAGGTCTTCCAGGGCGAGGGCGAGGTCGTAGGCCCACATCGCGGCCCGTTTGCCGACGGTGGTGGGCTGGGCGGGCTGGAAGTGGGTAAACCCGAGGGTGGGCAGGGATTTATGTTTTTCGGCGAATTTGGCGAGGGCATCGATGACGCGGGCCGTTTTTATACTTATGAGATTCAGGGCGTCTCTAAGTTGGATTAATTCGGTGTTGCAGTTGACAAACTGGCTGGTGGCGCCGAGATGAATTATGGGCCGAGCAAGGGGCGCAACTTCGCCCAGGGTATGGACATGGGCCATGACATCGTGGCGTAACTTTGCTTCGTATTCGGCGGCCTTTTTGTAGTCGAGGTCTTCCTGGTGATCTCGGAGTTCGGCGAGCTGGGCATCACTTATGTTCAACCCGAGTTGCTGCTGGGCCTCGGCCAGGGCGAGCCATAACTTGCGCCAGGTAGAAAATTTACGGTGGTCGGACCAGATTTCGCTCATCTCGGGCGAGGCATATCTGGCTTCCAGAGGGGATTGATAATGGGTTTTTTCTGACGGCATATCGCGCTTGGGGACATCGGGAACGCTACAGTGGGAGGCATGCCCGAAGTGGGATTGGGGTGGGAAAGGGGCATCTTAGCCGCATTCAAGTCATGGAACCAACACGATTACCACAAACTTCGGAAGCGGCGGGAGGCGATGAGGGGGGACTTCCCGGGGGTGAGCGGATGCTCCCTATTGAAGAATTGAGATTGGTCCGGGCCTATCAGGAGGGAGAAGGAGAGGCATTGGCAATACTACTAAGAGGTTATCAAAGAAGGATTTATGGGATATGCCGGCGGGTGGTTCGGGATGAGGAAACAGCCCGGGATTTGACTCAGGATTCGCTGATTAAAATGATGGAAGGATTGGGAGGATTCGATGCCCGGGCGAAACTGAGCACCTGGGTGTATCGCATAACCATGAACTGCTGCCTGAGTTATCTGCGGCGGGAGGGTATTCGAAAGCATGCTTCGCTGCATGACAAAAAGGCCGTAACCGGGGCCACGCTGGGGGATTTGCTGGCCGAAAAACGGGAACTTTCGGGGGAAAGTCGCGTCTTAAAGAGGGAAAGTGAGGCGGTTTTGACGCAAAGTTTGGGTGAAATTGACCCCGACCATCGGAGCGTGCTGGTACTGCGAGACATGCAAGGTTTAGAATATCAACAGATTTGCGAGGTGCTGGAAATTCCGATCGGGACGGTGAAGAGCCGCCTGTTTCGGGCGCGGGCAGCGCTTCGGGAGGTGATCGAGATTCGGATGGGTGAGCGCGGCGATGAATAGGATGATATGGATAGGACATCGGATTGATTGGGTATGCGAAAATGAATATGTATGATGACATTCAAGAATCTGACTTATTAGCGTTGATCGAGGATGATCTCGATCCGGCGGGAGATCGCGCGCTGCGGGAGCGGATGGTGGGACATCCTCGGGGGAAGGAGATTCTGGCGTGGGTGGATCAGATGCGGGAGGATCGACTGGGGCTGAAGGAGGTGGAAGAGTTGGCGTTGCCGGTTGATTTTGTAGCGGAGATGGAGGGGCGGTTGGTGCGGCCGATGTTGATTGACCGGGAACCTGGGTCGTATCGAAGAAGAAAACACAATGAGGGGGCGTGGATGCGGCGGG
>CAZLXE010000021.1:0-24296 GCA_964563005.1 uncultured Isosphaeraceae bacterium | reverse complement strand
GAGCAGGGGGAGGGTCCAGCCCGCGACATCGTAGGGAGGCGCTCCTTCGGGATAGCGTTGGATATCGAAGAGGTCTTTGACATGCGAGCCGTAGGGTTGATCGCGGTGAATGACGATGGTGCCGGGGGGATAGGTGCGGCCATCGGCGGAGACGGGTTGGTCGCTGACCTGGATTTCTATGCCGGAGCGGAGGAGGACATCGATGAGGCGGCGCACGGCATCGGGATCGCGATTGTCGCTGGGAATGAGCCAGGCCCGGGGGGCCTGTTCCCGCCCTTTGGTGATGGTGCGCTGGGCGGCTTCGAGACTGTTGCGGAGCCAGGTTTCGGGTTCGCGGCTGAGGGAGCCGAGGAGGGATTTTCCGAAGGCGAGTTCGTAGTCGATGATGTTGCGTAATCGCCACCAGCCGCCGGGCCAGGGATCGGGGAACTGATTGGAGGGGCGATATCCGGCGAGGCCACGGGGGCCGGACAGGTCGCGGCGGGGGAGGAAAATGGGTGATGCGATGTTGACGGAGGCGGCTTCGGTGAGGAGGCCGATGATGTTGTGGCGCACGGGGACATTGCGATTTCCGCCGTTCCACCACATGTCGTAGGAGACGCCGGTGGAGACGCCCTGGTATCCGGCCTGGGTGAGGTCGAGCAAGGCCCGGCTGCCGAGCACATCGATGCCGGCGATGATGGCGGGGTCGAGGTTGGGGTTGAGGGGATCGCGGAAGGGGGGGACGAAGAATCGCTCGCGGTTCGAACCCTGTTGGTGGACATCCCAATAGACCTGTGGTCGCCACTGTGAGTAGAGGAGTTCGGTGACGATGCGGGTTTCGGCCTGGGTGAGCATGAACCAGTCGCGGTTGTTGTCGTGGCCGGTGTAGTATTGATAAAGTTTGAGGAGGCCAGATGCTTCGTGGGGGGTGCCGACGGTTTTTCGATACCAGGAGACGACATGATCGACGCCGTCCGGATTTGTGGTGTAGATGACGACGACCATTTTTTCCCGGGCGGAGCGGTATGGTTCATCCATGGAAGTGGCGAGTTGGTGGGCGAATTCCATGCCGAACTGGGCTCCGGCGGTTTCGGTGGAGTGCATGGCGCAGGAGACGAAGAGAATGACCTTGCCATTTTCGACTGCTTCCCGTTTTTCCTTTTCTGTTCGGTTTCGGGGATCGGCGAGGACGGCGGCATAGGATTTGATTTTTTCGAGGTTGGCCAGATTCTCTGCACTGGACACGATGGTGATGAGGAAGTCTCTGTTTTCGGTGGTGGTTCCGGCTTTCAGGGTGATCGCGTGGGGACTTTCGGCCCCGAGTTTTTGGTAGTAGGAACTGATTTCATTCCAGTCTGCGAGTTCAAAATCCCTGCCGACGGGTCGGCCGAGATGTTCAGCGGGGGAGGTGACGGGTTGTCCGATGGCGGCGGTGCAGGCGTTCAAGGCGAACAGGATGACGAGAAGGGTGGGTTGCAAGAAGGTTGTGGGAGTATTCCAGAACCTCTTGAATTTCAGGGAAGGGTGATTGCATTTGGGCATGGTGGGTGTGATGCTCGGGTAGAATTGAGAGGAGGAGGTTGGATTCTACTCCCGATGGCCGGAAAGGATGCCGGAAGCCGGCCAGAATCCGGTCTTAACCTCCCCTCCCGATTCCGCCTACGATAGGATGAACCAACTGTCCCCAAGGAGATTCCATTCACCGATGACGCGGCTCATACAGACATGGTGGTCTTCACCATTCAACAAACGGTTTCAGGGGAGCGCGATGTGCCGGGGAATACAGTGCTCCATGACTCTTCTTTTTGTCCTGGAAGTTGGATTCGGGCAATTCGGGTGTGAGAAGGGTGCTTCATCACCTGACAATTTATCATCAACGGAAGCCGAAGAGGCGCATATTCAGGTTGACCCACTCTTTTCGGAAATCACCAAGGAAGTGGGATTGGATTTTCAGCATGATGCGGGGATTGAAGGGAGTTTTTTCATGCCGGAGATTGTGAGTGCGGGGGCGGCGATGTTTGATTTTGATGGGGATGGAGATCTGGATATTTATCTGATCAACGGCTCTCACCATCAATCATTCTCAAAGGGCGAGGGAGCGGCTCAGCCCGAGCCGGTCAATCGTTTGTTCAGGCAAGAGGATGATGGGACATTTCTGGACATTACGGAAACTTCGGGGTTGGGGGATGATGGATTCGGGGTGGGGGTGGCGATTGGGGATATTGATAACGATGGACACCCGGATGTTTATGTGACGAACTATGGGCCGGATGTGATGTTTCGCAATAATGGGGACGGGTCGTTTGCGGAGGTTACGGTTTCGGCGGGATTGGGGAATGAGCGGTGGGGGAGTTCGGCGGCGTTTTTCGATTATGATCGGGATGGGTTTCTCGATCTGTATGTGGTGAACTATCTGCATTATCCATCGTTGAAGGTGTGCAGTGATGATGCGGGGCGGCCGGAGTATTGCGGGCCACGGGCTTCGCCGCCCGCGCCGGATGTGCTGTATCACAATAATGGGGATGGGACATTTTCAGATGTGAGTGCGGCGACGGGGATTGGGGGGATGTCGGGGCGCGGGCTGGGGGTTTTGTGCGATGATTTTGATGGGGATGGGTGGCCGGATATTTATGTGGCGAATGATGGGGAGGCGAATTTTCTATGGATTAATGATGGGAAGGGGGGGTTTGTGGAGTCGGCGATCATGCTGGGAGCGGCCCTGAATGCGTTTGCGAATACCGAGGCGAGCATGGGGGTGGCGGCAGGTGACTTGGATGATGATGGGGACCTTGATCTGTTCATGACGCATCTGGCCCTGGAGACGAACACGCTGTATCGGAATGATGGGATGGGGAATTTTGATGACATCACTCCGCTCACCGGTCTGGGAGTGACGAGTATGCGGGCGACGGGGTTCGGGACGGCGTTTCTGGATTTTGATAATGATGGGGGACTGGATCTGGCGGTGGCGAATGGGCGGGTGAGTCGTGCCGCGAAGAGGGGAGAGGTTTCGGGTCCTTCTCCGATGGCTGCTTACGCGGAAGCAAATTTTCTCTATCACCATGAAGGGGCAATGCGTTTTGAGATGGTGGGCGATGAAGCAGGGGCATTTGGGAGGGTGATGGAGGTGAGCCGGGGACTGGTGATCGGCGATATTGATGGGGATGGGGGGCAGGATATTCTGGTGACGAACTGCGATGGACCGGCGCGGTTGTATAGGAATACGGTGGCGGACCGGGGACATTGGCTGACGGTGCGGGCGTGGGATCCGGCGCTTCAACGCGATGCTTATGGAGCGAGGGTTACGGTTGAAGTGAACGGGAAACGATTGCATCGGACGGTTAATCCGGGATACAGTTATGCATCGAGTTGTGACCCGAGGGTACATTTTGGGTTGGGGGAGGCGACGGTGGTGGAGTCCATTGAAATTCGTTGGCCGGGGGGGGAGGTGGAGCGGTATGAGGGTGTGGAGGCGGATCAAATGGTTACTTTGTCGCGCTCGATGACCCCCGGAAGTTCCAAACCCCCCGGAAGTTCCAAACCCCCGGGAAGTTCCAAACCCCCCGGATCGGATCGATGAAGGCATGACATATTTATTTTCAGATCGTGTGGGGGACAGAGGGCGAGGATGCTGGTGGATCGGAGTGGTGGTGATTGTGGCTCTGGTGCAGATTGGTTGTGAAGAGGACTCTACGCCTTCGGGGAATAACTCATCCGGGATTTCGGTCAGCGCACCTCCTTTTCCAAATCTGGAGGGGGCGGAAGATCCGGTGGCGGAGAAAATACGGCGGGTTGCGTTGCAGGTGCGGGGGAATGAGGGAGCGGCGGAGGCGTGGGGGCATTATGGGGTGGTGCTGGAAGCGCATGGGTTTGATGAGGATGCTTTGGTGTGTTATCGAAAGGCGACTGAACTGGATCCGGATCAGGATCGATGGCATTATTTATTGGCGCTGCGGTTATCCGGTCAGGATCTGGAGGTGTCTCTTCTTTCGTTTGAACGGGCGATTGAAATTGATCCGCATTCGACATTATTTCGGAATGCTTATGGGGACGCATTGTTGCGTTTAGGAAGAGAAGATGAGGCCCGGAGTCAGTTTGAAGAGGTTTTGACAATTGACTCCTCGGCCCGTCGGGCCTGGTTGGGGCTGGGTGAGTTGGCGCTTCGCCGAGGGGAAACGGAGGAGGCGTTGGAGCGGTTGAATCATGCCTCGGAGATTGATTTCTTTGATCGAGAGGTGCATGCCAAGTTGGCGCGGGTGTATCGGAGATTGGGTGAGAATGAGCGGGCGGGGCGGGAAATGCTCTATACGAAGGCGTATCCGCGGCTGTCGGTGGTGATCGATCCGCATCGAGCATTGATTGAGCGGGAAGCGGTGAGCGCGAAGGCACTTACGCGGCGGGGGCTGATTTTCGTTCGGTTGGGGCGATTTGCTGATGCCGAGCGGATTTTTCGGCAGGCATTGCATCAACGGCCAGACAGCATTCGCAATCAGATGAATCTGGCCGGGGTATTGGTGAAGGAGGGACGGGTTGAGGAGGCGATTGGTATGTATCGACGGACGATGGTCTCGGCCCCTGATGATGCGGAGGTATGTCATAATTATGGGGTGGCGCTGATTGAGTTGAAGCAACTTCATGAGGCGGAGCGTCTTCTGCGGCGGGCGATTGAATTGGATCCATCCCGGGATTTGTCCTATGTCAATCTCGGGCGCATAGAGGAAAAGCGGGATTTGCGAGAGGCGGCGCGGGTTTCGTACGAGCGGGCGATTTTTCTGAATCCGGTCAATGCGCTGGCTCATCAGAGATTGGCGATTTTGCTGGGGGCATCCGGACACCCTCAGCAGGCATTGGAACACTGGCGGGAGGCGGTGGCGTTTGGGGGGCGCGATCCTCAGGCGGCGGTGAATCTGGCGATGAGTGCAGCGCAGTTGGGGCGATTTGGTGAGGCGTTAGGGGTGCTGCGGCGCGGGCTGCATCTGACACCGGATCATGTACCGCTTCTTGCGGCACTGGTGACGATTCTGGCGACTTGCCCGGATGCCGAGCATCGTGATGGGATTGAGGCGGTGCGGTGGGGGCGGCGGTTGATGGAGAAAACCGGGTCGGGACATATTCCATCTCTTAATCTTCTGGCCGCGGCTCAGGCGGAGGCGGGGGATTTTGGGGAGGCGGTGCGGATCTCAAAGCGCGCTCTGGTGGCTGCTCGTAAGGTGAATCAGGGCAGGATGGTGGAACTGACTGAATCTCGGCTGGCGTTGTATGAGGCGGGTCGGCCTTATCACCAATCCATGCCGTAATTGATGGGTTTGTCGGTGCATTCAACGAATTTTATGGTAAAAGTGTGAATCTTTGCGAAAAGGCGTCAGAATGAGATGGTTTGGGCGTCTCATTTCTCTGGAACACTCTTGATTGCCGAAAACAGGTCATCCCCTCGGAGATACTTTTCATGTTCGCATTTCCCCATTCATATCGACGATTCCGTGTTTTGAGCATCTGGGCCTTCATCACCCTGTTCGCTGTTTCAATGTCCCCGGTCCAGGCCCGGCAGCAATCGAGCGAGATGATGGTGATGGATGACGGGAATGGGGCGCAGGTTATGCATTTCACGATGCCGGATTTTCAACGGCTGCGGACGCCGGATTATATTCTGCCGGATCTGCCGATTTTTGAGAGATCACTACATTTGAGCGAGGCCCAGTTGAAGCGGGTTGATTCCATGCTCGATGCTTATCTCGTTTCATTTAAGGCGTTATTGAAGACTCATTTTCCGCGTTTGATGCCGCTGGGGACTGAGAACAAGGAATCGAACGGGGCTGATCCTTCGTTTGTGAGAGGAGGGGGCAATGAGGGGCAAGTCAATGACTTCAAGTTTGAGGAGGGTGAGTCGGGAATCGGGGCGACGATTCAGGAAGCGCTGGGGGATGCGGTAATGGTGGAGGGGATCGATCTGGACTTGGAGGCGGGGGCATTTCCGGGAGGGGAAGGAGAAATGCGTGTCGCCATGGTGATTGATGTGGGAGATGATGAAGGGGGAGGAAATATTGAAGGGGGTGGAGATTTTGTGGTCGGGGGAGATGGCGAAATGCCTCCGCCCGGGGTGTTTATTTCCATCGGCGATGAAGAAGGCATGGAATTGTCGGATGAGGATCGGGCGAAGATGGAGGAGATGGCTCAGAAAATTGCGGAACGCATCAAGAAGAAGATGGCAGAGCGGGAGGCGAACGGGGAAGTGGGAATGGAGTTCACGCCGGAATCGATGGAAGAGCGGAAGCTCAAGTATGAGGCGATGGCGAAGCAGGCGGAAGTGTTTGAAACGGCCCGCAAGACCCTGGGGGAAGAATTCACGGATCAGGTGAAATCGCTGTTGGCGGAGGAGCAACTTACCCGGTGGCCAAAATTCGATCAGGCGATTACGCGGAAGAAAACGCTTCCGCTGGGGCGCATGGACGGGGAACGAACCGATCTGGTGTCGGTGCTCGAATCCCTGGATATTGACACCAGTCAGACAGGGCAACTTCACGAGCAGGTGGAGAGTTATGGCGAAACGCTGCATGCCGCTCTGACACATCGCAACGCATTTCTCAGAGATTCGCAGACCCGGGTGGACAAGGCACTGGGAGAGGGCAAGACGGAGAAGGCCCTGGCGATTGTGGACTGGATCACGCGGCTGCGGTTGGCGGTACGCCGAGTGAATATTCAATACACTGAAGCCATGGCCGGGGAGATGAGTGCGGATGAAGGGGCTGCGTTTCGCGACGCAGTGCTGCGGCGATCATTCCCACGGGTGTATCGTACGACGCGAGGAGAGAAGGCGTTTGCGGCGGCCCGGAATTTGGAAGGACTCGATGCATCTTTGCTGGTGAGCATCGATGCACTGTACGATTTATATCAAATGGAACTGGAGTCCATGAATGAGCGGATCAAAGGAGCAATTCTCAAGCACGAGCCGAGTGAAGCCCGGCGGATGATCGAGCATTTTCAGGAGATGCAGGCGGGGCATGGGGAAATGATGGACTTGCCCGGGATGAGGGACGATCCCATTCGAGTGGCCTTGCGAAGTCGTCGAGATCTGGATGAGCGATGGATGAAGCAACTGTACGAATTGTTTACGCCCGATCAGGTGAAGCAACTCCCTACATTGCCCTCTCAGGTTAATCGACAACCGATCATCATCGAGAACTGGTCTGGAGGTGGGGGCGCACCGCAGTAAGGCGGAGCGTTTGCGGCTGGTCTGGCTGGCGAATTTTATGTCCCAAGGGCTATCACATTCTCTCTGAATTCGGCGCCATCGGCCCGAGGCGGAATACTGGGGGAAGGTTGTGCCGGACGCACAAGGACTCCCGCACTGCCTTCCGCTCTGCTTCAGGCAGTGGCACCGAGCAGGTGAATGCGATTGCCCTGATTTTTTACCCCATCCGCCGGCACCACCCGCATATGAATGCGAGTGGCACCGGTTACCAGATTTCATGGCGGAGTCTGGTGATGGGATATCGTTTTCCGCTTAGCAGTTGGGGGGGGTGGCGGGAACGCCCGCTTCAACTTTTTGCCAATATTCATTCCAGAGATCTTCGCATCTGTTTCGGCTGAAGGGTTGGGCCATTATTTCGCCCTCGGTGATTCGGGGTTGAGCAGTTGTCGAAGGGGAGACGGCGCCACCGTGGTTCACAGTGGTGGTCGCCGTCGCTCCCAAAGACATTCCAAGGAAGGACCCAAACAACAATAAGGAGGTGGCCATCAAACAGACCCTT
The DNA here is from genome assembly GCA_964563005.1 of uncultured Isosphaeraceae bacterium. Lineage (GTDB taxonomy): Bacteria > Planctomycetota > Phycisphaerae > Phycisphaerales > SM1A02 > CAZLXE01. The sequence goes on along the minus strand of CAZLXE010000021.1, from coordinate 16,566 downwards.
TTGAAAGCTCCAGCTTTCCGTCGTCGCCGATATAGATTGAAGGGGCTGAAACGCCTATACTTAGGGCATGATGAGTGCGTTGAAAGATGCGGGCGCAAAGACAGCAGTTGGCTTGAAGTCGCCATATGGTGGGCCTCCTTTTTTGTGGCCGGTCAGGTTGTGGGGGAGTCCCTGCGTTATGATTTACGAAAGGCCTCCCTTATGAAAGCGGATGCCAACGAAAAGTGTCACACAAAAAATCCTGACTTTTTGAAACTTTTTTTACTTCTGGAAAAAATACTTCGATTATGGCCCAAAAATACCATGTGCAATAAAATATATATGAAAGTTTTGAGGTGAAATTTGGTTGGTTTTCCTGAACAAGGCAGAGAAAGAAGCATCTTTGAGCGGGTCAGTGAGGGGGATCGTGATGCTGCAGCAGAGTTTGCCCTGAAATATGGCCCACTTATTCAGAGGCGGGTGCGGGGAAAACTTGCCCCGAGCATGCGCCGGATTTTCGATTCACAGGAGTTAATCTCGACCGTACTCAGGCGGTTGGATGTGTTTGTGGCTACGGGGAAGATCCAAGTATCAAACGCGGATGAATTGAAGGGGTTAATTATGAAAATTGCCCAGAATGCGGTTATTGACAAGGTGCGCATTCTCAAGCAATTGGAATCAGTGGAAGGTGAAAATGCCCCCATCGCTCAGGCCCTTCTTCATGAGTCCCAAAGTGAGGATGGCCCGGATGAGATGCTGCTGGATCGGGCTTTGGAGCGAGCGGTTGCGGCACTTGATGATGACACTGATCAGACAATTCTCTGTATGTGGTTGTCGGGGAGCAGTAGCGCCATGATGGCGGATCGTTTGGGTATGAATCCGGGAAGTGTGAGAATGCGCTGGAATCGGATCCGGGCGAAACTTCGGAAACTGTATGAGTCGGAATCGGCGTGAAGCGGCATGCCGCGAGTTCCCTATCTGGATTGCGATCTCGGATGCGGGAAACCGGGGGGGCCTTAACTTTTGCAGAGTTTCTGGCGGATCATCCCCCGGAAGCAGCGGGTGCTTCTGGAAGCCCGGGTAGCAATCTCCATGATGATGGGAGATTGTCGGAGAAGATTGAAGAATTCGGGCGACTCCGCATTGAATACGAGCAGCCGGTTCACTTGGATGATTTTCTGATTCCCGTGCCGCATCTTCGAGAACTTCCGATGGCCCTGGATGCGGCGATCGATATGACGCTTCGTTCCCGGTCCGGTTCTTCGCAACCCGATGAGCAGTCGGTGGCTTTACTGATTCGGGAGTATCCGGATCTGGAAGAGCAGATTCAGGCCGCAGGATTGATGGGGGGGGCGTTGATGTTTACGCGGCAGAAGGGGCCGCGGCAAAGGCGACTCTTTCCCGATCTGCCCCGGGAATTTGGGCCTGCATTGGAAACGGGGGGTCGGCATTACCGCTTTATTGAGTATCTGGGGAGCGGGGTGTCGGGGGAGGTGTATCTGGCGGAAGATCGTCAACTCTCGGATTCGGATCGGCCGGCCTTATTGGCGATCAAGGTGTCGCGGGAGGCGAAGTCCGGTCAGACGGCGCGAAAGCAGTTTGTGGATGAAGCCACGAAGGCGAGGCGGATCAAACATCAGAATGTGGTGGAGGTGTTCACCCGGGGGGTTACGGACGAGGGGGATTCGTATATTGTTTACGAGTATGTCGATGGGGGAGACTTGCTGGCCTTTGGTAAATCTGAAGAGCGGGATAAGACTCCACGGATTGTCGCGGAGTTCATTATTCAGATTGCCCGGGGACTTCAGGCGGCTCATTCTGCGGGGTTGGTGCATTGCGATCTCAATCCGAAGAATATTCTTCTCTCGGCTGTGGGTATTCCGAAAGTGACAGACTTCGGCATTGCCATACGATCCGGACCGGGGCAGGGGATGACGGGTATCGGGGCGATTTCATCCGATCGGGAGGGAACTTACGCTTTCATGGCACCGGAGCAGTTCCGGATGGAAGAAAACGCCCGGGATGCGGCGGTGGATATCTATGCTCTGGGCGGCATTCTTTATTGGCTCCTTCTTGGAGAATTGCCGAATGGGGCCACGCGGGAGGAGATTGCGGCCACTCATGATATAAAGCAGGGGCGCCGTGAAGCACCGATTCTGCGGGAAAAGAATCCGGAAATTGATCGGGATCTGGAGGGCATCTGTCGCCGTGCTCTGGCTCCGAAGCCGGAGGATCGCTATCCCGCTCCGGCGGTTTTGGCGGATGATCTGGAATCGTGGCTGGGTCGGGAACCGATACCATGGATGAAACCGTCACTCTGGCGCATCCTGCATCTCTGGATGGTGCGTAAACCCCTGGTGGCCTCACTCATTGTTTTTCTGATCTTTGCCATTGGTCTGGGGACGGGTGTGGGTCTTCATGCCTGGGAAGTGGAGGGGAGGAATCAGATCGTTCGGGATAATCTTGGTTTGATGAGAAAAAATCGACTCGCACTGAGAGAAGAGGGATTTGACTCAGATCGATTCTCGCACATTTACGGGTCATACTGGGTCTTTGAGAATACGGTGTTGGGAAATCCCCCAACGATGGCCAAATTCTGGAAGCACCGGGTTAGAATTATTGAGGATAGATTGCAATTGAATCGGGAGCGGGGGCTGGAGAATTCTTTTGATTCGATATTCTGGGAAATGGCGCTGGGCTTCTGGTTGGTGGGGGAGGGAGAGTTTGAACGATCGGAGCCGTTGCTGGTGGGAAATCTGGAGAAGTGTCGGAAACGGCTTGATGCTGATGATCCGTGGATTTCATTGGTGGAGGGGCTTCGGTGGGGGGCGGCGGTGAATCGGATCAAGGATGCGAATTCAGAAGCATCATTGGAAGAGCACGAGGCGTTGATTTCAGAAGCACGGAATGCGGCTGAGGCAATTGAGCGACTTCTCCCGGAGATACATAAAATTAGCGCGGGGGGGCCAATCTGTCTTCGATTGCTGGATCAATTGTCCATCCTCTACGATCGAGATTTGCTCGATGATGCAGTACATCGGAAAGTGACTCAGGCAGAGAAACAACGCCTCGTAGATATCAAGGATGGGAACAATTGATTCCTTGAGGAAAGCACACATGCTGAATCGGATACTCTTCTTTCTTTATGCCTCTCATCGTTTCGTTCATCATTCCCGCCCACAATGAGGCCCGGTTTATTCGGGCGACGGTTGAGGCGATTCAGCAGGCGGTTGGGTCATGTGGCTTGGAGGTTGGGCCGACTGAGATAATTGTGGTGGATGATGATTCATCGGATGACACGGCGGGGATTGCGGAGGGAATGGGAGCACGGATTGTTCGGGGGAGATGGCGACAAATTGCCGCCGTTCGCAATGCGGGGGCGAAGGCGGCGCGGGGCGATCTGTTTATCTTCATCGATGCGGATACACTCATCACGCCGGAAACGCTGCAGGCGACTTTGCATAATGTGAGACACGAAAACGCCATCGGAGGTGGGGCCACCATCGCCATGGATCGAGCACTTGGCCTGGCGTATCATCTGATGGCATCGCTGGTGAATTTTCAATGGCGCATCGCGAATCTCGCCTACGGCTGTTATGTGTACGCCACCCGGGAGGCCTTTGAATCTGTGGGGGGATTTGATGAGCGATACTATGCGGCGGAGGAGTATTTTATTTCCATAGCCCTTACGGACTATGCCACCCGAACTCATCGCCGGTTCATGGTGGTGAATCAGCCGGTCATTACTTCCACGCGGAAGATGGATCAATTTTCACCGGGGGAAACTCTGTGGCGATTTCTGCTGATGATGCTCAAGGGGCCGCGGGGAGTGATGCAACGGGAAGGGCTGGATTTGTGGTATGAGCCGGGCATTGAAGATACGCCGAAAGAGATGATCAAATGAATGATCCACCTCGAGAATTCATTTCGGAACCGATTCAGCCGGTGAAGGGGAGTTTTCAGACGGATCTCATGGCGATGGGGTTGGCTTCTCTGCCTGCCGCGTTTATCTGGCGCGGGGAGCGGTATGAAATCGAGGAAATGCTCTCTCATTGCAAGCAATCGTCTCCGGAAGGGGGGGTGGAGGGGAGGGAGCGATATCTCCGTCGCCAACAGTTCGAGGTGCGGCTTCACACCGGGCAAACGGCGGTTCTTTACCTGGAACGGCAGCCCCGGCGGGGAACCTCGCGAAAAACCGCCAAACAACGCTGGTTTTTGTACGCCATCTCATCCGGTGAAGCGAATGATGGTTGATATAATCTCTTTCCCTCTGGTGTTGTCCCGCCCCCACTCCGTGACTACCGTATCTCACCCATGACCACGCTTTCTTCAGGTTCATCCCCCACGATTCCGCTGAATCCACCCGTTTCTGCGAAGACGAGTACGCTGAAACTGCGACTGGTGGCGGGGGGGGCTGCTCTGGCGGCCTCGATGCTTCTGGCTCTGGCCGCCTGGCTTACTCCTGCGGAAGCGGGCATCGGGACCCACGAACAGATGAATTTGCCGCCCTGTTCCTGGCCCACTTTGCTGGGCATTCCCTGTATCACCTGCGGCATGACCACCAGTTTTGCTCATGCTGCGGATGGTCATTTTCTGAAGTCCTTCGCCACCCAACCCATGGGTTTTCTCCTTGCTCTGGCCACCGCGATGACGGTTTTGCTGGGCTTCTATATTGCTTTGACTGGTTCGCCCATCGCGACTTATCTTTTTCAGGGATGGAGTATGAAAACCACCTGGATCATCATTGGGTTATTTCTTGCCGCGTGGGGATATAAGATTGCTCAATTCAGGGGATGGTTCATATGAGAAAACACATCATTCACTTTTTAATATTCTTGACGGTGGCGGCGCTATCCGGATGCGGCATCCCTCAATTGATTGGAGGGATTGCCCAGAATGTCGAGTATCAAAAACAGATTGAAGTTCTGGCTCAATATGATGATCTGAAGAATAAGTCTGTGGCCGTTGTGGTGGGAACCGACCTCTCGGTGCAGTTCGAGCATCGAGATTTGATTTCCAATATCACGACGGGCATTACCCAACGACTGATGCAGGAAGTGGAAGGCATTCGTCTGGTCTATCCCCGGCTCATCCTTGCCTGGCAATACAAAACTCCGCATTGGGCGGCCATGCCCTATGGCGATATCACCAAGCAACTCGGGGTGGATCGCGTGATCTATGTGGATATTTATGAATACCGCCTCCACCCGCCGGGCAATCAGTGGCAATGGGAGGGACTTTGCGCCGCCAATGTTGGAGTGTTGGAGAAAGAGGGACTTGATCCGGATGATTTTGTCTATTCATTCTCCATCAATGCCGAGTTTCCCAAAATCAAAGAACTTACAAAATTTGAAATAGAGGAGCGGACCATGAAAACGGGTCTGCTTTCTCAATTCGTTAAAGAAACGGCCTGGGTATTCACCGATCATCTGGAACCGAAATACCCGGATAAGTATCACCCCACACCGGCCCGAGGGAAGGTTGAATGAACCGAGCGCAAGATTCTGATGATTCACCGATCACGATTATTGCGGCAAATGCTCTCTACTTCATGAAACAATCCCCGAAAAATCGTTTTATTGGCTTCTGGCTGTTCCTCGGTCTTTTCGTGGGGTGTGCCGGGGGATGTAACATCCTTACGCCCGCCATCTATCTGATCGAGGGTCCACCCACCGTCGATGCCGAATATGTTCTGCCGAATCGTCCCATTGTGGTGTTTGTTGATGACCGGGCCAATTTGTTGAGTCCGGTCTCTCTCCGCCGGGTGATTGCCGATGAAGCGACGGAGCAGTTGATGAAGCAGGCGGAAGTGGTCAATATCATCCGGCCTGCGGACGCCCTGGCTGCTTCCAAACGCGGCGATAAAAGTTCATCACTCCTGCCCATCGGGGACATCGGGAAAGCCGTGGGGGCGGAGATTATCATTTACATCGAGATGACCGGGTTCACCCTTTCCCCGGACGGCTACTCACCCCGCCCCATGGCCCAAGGGAGAGTGAGGGTGTACGATGTGAATGAACGCACCCAACTCTATCCCACCTCCGAAGACAAACCCCGAGCCGACGCCAAGGTGGTAATGACTGAAATCGGCCCCATTGATCCGGCGGGCTTTCGCACTTCAGCCCAGCGACGACAATTATTTTCGATCCTCGCCGAGTCTTTCGGACAGGAAGTTGCCAAATTGTTCTACGAACACGAACGCCGCGAGCTCGGCGGCAACCTCAACCCCCGATAGATCAGAATATATACTGACTCGCGAGGGTCTGTAGCGGTTTCAACCCCTTACTCACCACCCAGAAGATCTTGCGCCGCATCGTGATACAGTGATTGCAGAATTTCGGGGGGAAGCCCTTTGCCGCACAATTGGGGGGCATCCATTTCGGAATACTGCTCTGGGTCCAGCATGGCCAGATCGGGATCGGCAATGGGTGATTCTCCTTCATAATCCGATTCCCACAGCATCCGTAAGGCCCAATATCGACTGGCGTAGAGGTCGAACGCCTGCTCTGTGGTGCTGGCCTTGGCGGACATTTCTCTCGATGAATCACTGTCGTCCAGATGGTCGTCTGAAGACACGATATCCGAGCCGAAGAGGATTCTCCCCTGGAAATGTTGTAAGAACTTCAACAATTCCGCCCGGGAATGACGGCTGAGTTCACGCACCATCCACTTGGTGGCGCTGGTGTCGAGATATAAATTGTTATGGCGGGTCAGCAGCCCGGTCAGGAATTCCAGATCCTCCGGCCATCCTCCCATGTGAGCCGCGATCCAGGGCTGGGTGAAGCGGTCGAGCAGTTGTTCCAGTGGTTCGTATTGATCCTGCTTTGTGCCATACTTCCCGGCATCGTGGTATTTTCCTTCGAACCAGGTATTCGGGTCGGCCACATGGGTCATAAACGACATTCCCAGTTCGTGGGCCAGTTCCATGTGTTCGATTCGCTGGGGGGAGTCCAGATTCATTGAGTTGGGATCGCCCCATTCGATGGCATAATCCTTTGCTCTCGGAGCCGCCCAGAACTTGCAGATTCTCGTTCCCGCCGCATGAAACGCCTCAATGTCTTTCAGAAATCCTTGCCCCATACTTCGTTTCATATCATCCGAGCGAAAATTGGGGACGGCGATAAAGTGAATCCGCTCGCCGAGAATCTCCCGCACCGGTTCAAGATCGACCAGATGGGTCATGGAATAAATGTGGGAGATGCCGTACGCATCCGCCGCTCGCTTGTACACTGCGGCGGCGTTTTGCCCGTTGATATGGGTATGAACATCGATGATGGGAACGGGTGGGGGGCCGAGTCGTTCGGCTTCTGAGGCATAATCCAGACCAAGTCGGTTGGCGGGATGAATGGAAATGACGCCGGGATCGGGTGATGACATGAGTAGTGAATCCGGTGAACAACAGAACAGGCAAGAGCAGAAACGCGATCCGCGCATTGCCCTCGCCCATGATTGGCTGGTGGGTCTGCGCGGTGGAGAACTGGTGCTGGATCGATTGGCCCGTCTCTACGGCCCGACTGATCTTTACACACTGGTTCATGATAACAGACCACTCACCGCGTATATTGACGAGTGCGGGGTCGTTTTTTCGCCACTCCAGCGCCTGCCGGGAGCATCGGGGATATTGCGCCGTTTGTATCTCCCGCTCATGCCCTGGGCGGTGGAGCGGTTGCGGGTTCGATCCTGCGATCTGCTCATCTCCACCAGTTCTGCCGTGATGAAGTCGATCAAGACCCCGCCGGGCACGCCTCACTTGTGCTATTGCCATTCGCCGGCCCGGTATCTCTGGGATCAGATCGATGATTATGCAAAGGGGGGAGGCCAGGGAGGTTGGCTGCGGGGCATGGCTTTGCGGGCGTATCGGAAGCGGTTTCAACATTGGGATCGGGCCACGGCAGAGCGGGTGACGACTTTTCTCGCGAACTCGAAGCACACGGCGGAACGGATCAGGCGATGCTACGATCGGGACGCGATTGTGGTGTATCCCCCGGTGCGTACTGAATATTTTACGCCTGATTCCAGGACCGCGCGTGAGCATTGGTATCTGATCGTGTCTGCCCTCGAGCCGTATAAGCGGGTGGATTTGGCGATCCGGGCCGCGAACCGGGTGGGGTTCAATCTAAGGATTGCAGGAAACGGCTCCCAGTGGAAAGCACTGCATCGGCTTGCTGGTCCCACCGTTACATTTCTTGGACGCGTTGTCGATGATCCCCTGCGCAATCTTTATCGTCAGGCCCGTGCTTTTCTCTTTCCGCAACGGGAAGACTTTGGTATCACGGCGGTGGAGGCCCAGGCCTGTGGATGCCCCGTCATCGCTTTTGCGGGAGGGGGAGCATTGGAAACAGTAACCGCAGATACCGGTGTATTCTTCGCAAGGCAAACGGTGGATGACCTGATCGATGCGGTGCATGAATTTGAGGGGAAGCAATTCTCACCGGACCATTGCCGACGGAATGCAGTTCAGTTCAGCGAGTCAGCGTTCGACCGGGCCATTCAGAAGCAAGTGGACACCTTACTTCGGTAGAGATCACGGGTGTCATGGAGATTCGGAATTGGGAGCCATGCCGTTGGTCGATGGTGTGGCATCTTCATTCAGCATTCCTCCCCCGATGACTTTGCCGACATACAGCCGGTGATCTACTCCGAGGTCCAGATGACCCACCAGCAGGCATTCGAGAAAACTCCTGGCCCGGTTGATGATCGGGACATGGGCATTCCCGATGGTGATGGAGAGTCCCATGAAGGGATCTTCGCCCGGTTCGTGCGGCCGGGCGAACTTTCGGGTGAGGAAAGTATCGTCATCGGCAACCTGGCAGAGGGTAAAGCGGCGACTGTTGCGAATGATGGGAATCACTGACTCCCCGGTGGGAAGAGCCACACTGAGCAGAGGCGGATTCTCAGAACATTGCTGCACCCAACGCACCAACAAACCCGTGCGGACCTGTTCGTGACTCACGGTGAGCACCGATTTTCCCGTGGGAATCACGGTCATTATGGAAGCAATCACGGCATCGAAATCAATCTCCTCGCCGTTTTCTGATGGAGATTCCGGGTTTGCATTCCGCTCGAACATCGCTCGTTCCGTGGGACAGGCACGACCATGATGATTCATGGCGGGTGGGGGGTGAAGATGGGGACTCTTTGTGGATTGATCGGCTACAACCCGATACTCCATGATGTCTGCGAGGGAGGATGGGAAATTTTTTTCGTGCCCTTTAAAAAATCATAACTAGCGGCAAATAAGCAAGTTGCAATTCCTGATAGTCGTTGATGGGGGTGCAATCTGGGGAAAAATGTCAGAAAAGTGGAGGATTGTGTTGCATAGTGGGAGATTGTGGGTTAACTTGCACCCATCTTTTACCGAGGTACGAATGCGTGATCTTTACCGGCGAATACGAACATGCCATCGACGCCAAGCAACGGCTGGCCATTCCCGCCGAGATTCGCTCGATCCTCAATCCGGAGATTCATGGCACGGGCTTTTTTCTTGCTCCCGGATCAAATGGCGCTCTCTGGCTTTGGCCGGAAAAAACCTTCATCAAAATGGCGGAAGCCCTCGAGCAGACGCTTCTGCCGGAAGACGAATTGCAAGAGTTTCAAGAATTGTTCTTCTCGCAGGCGAGTCGTCAGGAACTGGACAAAACGGGACGCATCCGCCTTCCCGAGCGGCTGCTGCGTTGGGGCAAACTGGAACAGAAAATCATGATTCTGGGGATCAAGGATCATCTCGAATTACGCGACGCCTCTCTCTGGGCGTCGATGAGACAGGACAAACTCGATCGCCTGCCGGACATCATGCGTCAGGCCCGTCAGGCGTTGTCGGAGCAACAGCAGAGCAGAAAGCAGGAGGGGAGGCGTCCATAGATCGTACCCGATGTATGGACGGTTAAACATCAGGCATGCCGCCCCCGGAATAAACACCGAGTCGCGGTAACGGACACCAGAGCACGGACGCTCGGAAGCGTGATCGGAAACCTCAAAGCAGGCACGGATCGCCAGCATGAGGGCAAAGATCGCGGACGGAAACCAGGGAGTACCTTGAAGCGTGCTTCCCGGAATAATCCGTTTCGGCAACGACTGTCCCGCCCGTATGTTGTCGGGTTATGGATGACCCGACGAGTCAATCACGGCTCGATCTGCACGGAACGCGCATCGGGCTGAACCATCGGAGCGCCATGGCTGCGCAACACCGAAATTGAAGCGGCCTCAGGCGCACGCGCCAGGGCTGGGGAATGCGGGCTTGGATTGAAGGAGATTGATGGAGGGTGGGGAAAGACGGATGCCGGGGAGATTGATGCTGGGGGATTTGGTATCCGGGGGCGGAGGGGAGGATGGAGTGGGTGAAGATGGTCCACGCGGCTCATCACCCCTGATGGGCCAAAGTTCCCTTCCCATGCACGCAGCGTGTTCCACCCCACGCTGCGTGCTTTTTCATGCCCACTCCTGTAGATGATTTACAAAGCAACGATGCAAAAAACACCCATGCCGCCGGATGCGCTTACCAATGGTTCATTCGCCGCTGGCGGCGGGCCGTATTTTTCCGGCTACGGCCGGTTTGGAGATCAGAATTTGATCGGCAACTTCTCGCCGGTGAACCTGAATCTCCCGAGGGAAGGAAAATGACATGCGTACCCGTTCGCCCTTAACGGACATCACGCGAATGGTCCCGATGGGGTTTTCGGGATCGCCGATGATCACTTCTTCACCTTCCCTGCGAGTCATTACGAGCATTTTGGACCTCCTGTCCAATCAAGAATTATGTCCGCGCACATTGGCCGCGCAAATTGTGCGGTCCCACCGCCCACAGGGTAGCCGATTTCCCCTGAAAACACCACTCGGGCACCATTTTCTTCCCGAAATTTCCCCCTTTTGTCCGAATTACCTCTCTCTGGCGGGTGGAAAGCCCATACAACACCCTATCAGCAATGGCATTACGGATATATTATTTTCCTTCAGACCTGAATCCCGAAATATCCCCAATCCGGCGAAAACCGATTCTCGTCCAATTCTCCTGGTTATTGCTCATTCCACCTCTTCCACGCCTCGAATCTCGGGAATATATTCCTTCAGGTTTCGCTCGATTCCCACCTGGAGCGTCATATTGCTGGAGGGACATCCCACGCAGGCCCCGTGAAAGCGGATCAGCACCGTGCCATCCGGCCGCACCTTCACCAATTCCAGATCGCCGCCATCATCCTGCACGGCGGGGCGGATCCGATCAATGATCGCCTCCACCCGGGCGTGCAGGGCTGTGGGGTTCTCCTCCCCGGCCCGATTGTCACCATCCACATGATCCATACCGTATCCTCAGTTGCCTGACTGACCTCTCCATCGTAGGGAAAGAACCGGTGTTGGGCCAGTCCTGCTCAGGCCCGATACACTACGCGATATGAGGTTGATTCGACGATTTGCATTACTTTTTACTTATTGTTTGTGGTTGGTGGTCTGGTTGGGGTGTGCGTCGAAACCGATGGTGCTGGCGCATCCGCTGGAAACCTTGCGGGAAACGGGCATTGTTCCGGCCAAGCATCTGGCGGCGATGAATCAATTGGATGCTTCGCCGGATGATGCTGATTATCTCAAGGCGTTGACGAAGTTACTGTGGAAGCCGGGCGTGACGGTGCCGGTTCGGGAGAGCGCTTTATTGCGGCTGGAGCAAGGGCATCCCGAATTGCTGCAGACCACGCTGCGGCGGCAGATTCCGCGTCTTTCCGCCCCCCGCTGGCTGGATCGTCTGGGAGAAATTATCGTGGATCGGGGCTGGATCGATTTGACTCCGGCCCTGGTCAGCCGTTGGTCGGTGCCCACGATTTCGGTGGTGAAGGAGGAAGAGCGGGCGGAATATAAAACCCTTGCTGCTTTACATGGGTCGGATCGGGTGGTGGAGGTGGTGTTCGAGACGCTTTTGGATTCCAACAAACCCTCACAACAGGGATTGCGCACCCGGTGCTGGAATCTTCTGCATCGACTCGGGGAGCGGGATCGGCTGATTGAGTTGCTTACGCAGACCGAACCGCCGGAGGATGATGCCTTTCTCCGAGATCTGCATCGGGTGGCCCGGGAAATCGGCATGATTCCTCATAATCGGGAGGAGATTCTCTGGCTACGAAAGTTGCTCCTTCCGGAAAGGGCCGAGTTCTGGTCGCGGGCCGTATCTGCCGTGGAGAGTTTTTCCACAGTCCGTCGACGGGGGCTGGAGATCCGCGATCTTCCCATTCTGGTTTCGGCCGCTCTGCATGAACCGGAGATGTTTACATTATCGAATGAGAATCTCTTCACCACACTGGCCGCCGAACTTCAGGGTCGGAAACATTACACCCACGGTACCCAATGGAGCGGCAATGATCAATATCAGCACAATCGTCTCCATCACTGGCGCGATGTACTCACCTGGGGCGATCTTGCGGCCATTCGCATCGCCATTCGAGCATTACAGGTGCCCGAAGTCGTCAAGCACTTCTTCAATTACGCAGATCGTGACCATGCCGATGAGTCAACGGAATACGGCGGGGTGGTGAAACTCGACCGAAAGAACCGATTCGAAATCATCGAGTTCATTCCCCGCATCCGTCAGCACGACCACCGCTTCAACGCCCCGCAGGCGATGCTCGATGCCGCCTACACCGCCCTTTTTCATTTTCACTTTCATGTGCAGCGCTATCGGAATGATGAATACGCCGGCCCCGGCTTCGGCGACAATAATTATGCAAATAACCTCCGGGCCAACTGCCTCGTACTTACTTTCATCAACCGGGACACCCTCAATGTGGATTTCTACCGTCATGGTGGGGTACTCATCGATCTCGGGGTGATTACCCGGCCCTGAGTATTCAGGATGATTCAGACCCGCTTGGAGACGGCATGCCCCTGTATCCCATCCTGATCGTCGCCATTGTGCTGCTGGCCGATTCGGCCCCGCCACCGCTCTGGCCCGATTTGCCGGAGGGATGGGTGCTGGGGCTGGCCTGGGGACCGGTGGCCCTCATTCTGTTTGCCTTCTGGATGATTGAACGCGGGTGTCGGAAGCGGTTGCTGGCCGGGCAGTTCCCGAAACCGATTCTCCACTCCGAGCGGGCCGAGCGCATCGCCCGATCGTTGATTCTTATCGTCCATGCCAAATCTGTTTTTCTATTGGGTCATGCGCAGGTGATTCGGAATCACCTCGGCGACCTCATCCTCATCGATGAAATTATCATCATGCTGCCGACGCTGATCGGGGTGGTTCTGCTGTGGTGGATTCACGAACCACTCGAACGCCGTCTCCGCGAAGCCATGCTCATCCGCCGCCTCGACGAGGGCAAGCCGCTCTATGCAATTCCCGGCCGTTGGCGCCATGTGTTCATGCAGACCCGGCTGCATCTGTTGATGCTGTTGATTCCCCTGTTGCTCATTGTGGGTCTGGTGGAAACGATCGGGATGTTGCTTCCCCGTTGGATCGACGGACCGAATCAGGGGTGGGCCACGGATCTCGCATCATTCGGGGCGGGACTCCTCATCTTCCTCCTTGCCCCTCTTCTCATGCGTTTTATCCTCCATGTCGAACCACTCGGCGAGGGCCCGGTTCGCGATGACCTTACCACCGTTTGCGAGCGCCACCGGGTGCGGGTTCGGGACATCCTCCTTTGGAACACGGGCGGCATGATGATCAACGCTGCCGTCATGGGGGTGGTCGGGCATCTCCGCTTCGTGCTCCTCACGGATGGCCTGTTGGAAACGATGAGGCGTAGTGAAGTGATCGCGGTCATGGCCCATGAGATTGGCCATATCCGCCGCCACCATCTCCCGTGGCTCCTCGGGGCATTGATGGCTTTGTTGATGACGACCCTGAGCGGGGCGTACCTTGTGCTCAACTGGTGGATGCCAGCCCGGACTTCCGTAGAGGTGGATCAGGTTGCTCCTCTCGAACTCATCATCACGGCGATCGGCTTTGTGCTCACGCTCCTAGTCTTTGGGTGGATCTCCCGGCGGCTGGAACGCCAGGCGGATACCTTTGCCGTGCAACATATCTGCGGCCTGGGTGATGAAGATAAGAATGCGGAAGAAAAGCCCCGCATTACGGAAGAGGCCGTGCAGACCATGCGCAGCGCTCTGGGCGCCATCGCCCACCTCAACTCCGTTGCCCCGACCCGCCGCTCCTGGCGACACGGCTCGATCCGCTGGCGACAGGATTATCTTCAGACCCTCATCAACCATCCCCTCACCAATCTCCCTATTGACCGCACGGTCCGTCGCATCAAACTCGCCATCGCCCTTCTCATCATCAGTGTCATGGCAACCGGCGCCATCATCATCAAACCCTGGGAACATAACGATAGAACCCATCCTGACGAGATGACCGTCATTCAATTCCGGGGTCAACGATGATTTCCTTCACCAAAATGCACGGCCTGGGCAACGACTACCTCATCATCGACGCCACTGAACAGTCGATTGATGAAGCGTCCCTGCCTGAACTCGCCCGCCGCATGTCCGACCGCCATTATGGCGTCGGCGCGGACGGCCTCATCCTCATCACCCCCGGAAATACCCCCGGGAACACCCCCGGGAACACCCCCGGAAATACCCCCGGTAATACCCCCGGACTTCCTCCGACTTCTGGTTCCATTTCCGGGGGCGGGGACGACCTTGGCATGCGCATCTTCAATGCCGATGGCAGCGAGGCCGAGATGTGCGGCAACGGCATCCGCTGTGTCTGCAAATACGCTCGCGAGCACCAACTCTGCCCGAAGAATCCCCTGCATATTTCCACTGCGAAGCGAAGGCACACCCTCAGATATTCGCTTCGGGATGACAACACCGTCGACCTGATCACCGTGGAGATGGAGCCGCCGGATTTTAAGCCGGAGGGCATCCCTGTTTCCCTTTCCGGCTCACCGGAATCCATCATCGATCTTCCCCTCAGCCCGCATCTCTCCCTCGAATCCTTCGCCCATGAAATCAAAGCATGCGGCATGACCCCTCATATGACCTGCATCTCACTGGGGAACCCTCACCTCATCATCTACTGCGATCATATAGACGCCGTGCCCCTCGCCACTCTCGGCCCCTTTCTGGAAACCCAACCCATCTTCCCCGAGGGCATGAATGTCTCCTTTGTTCAGGTGAATTCTCCCACGCAGATCACCATGCGCACCTGGGAGCGGGGGAGCGGCGAAACCCTCGCCTGCGGGACTGCCGCCTCCGCCGCGTGCGTGGCGGGCGTGCTTACGAATCACACCGAGCCGAACATCACCGCCCGCCTCCCCGGCGGCGACCTCATGCTCAGCTGGGATCAATCGACCAAACATATCTTCATGATTGGCCCCGCCGAAGAAGTTTTCAGCGGGGTGTGGGACCCACGGTACACTCTCCCCCATGAATCTCACTCCCCTTGAAACCGAAATCACGCATCTCCTCGCCCGCCGGGAGATGGACATGATCGATGACCTTGCCCTTCAGGTTGCCATTCCCACCGGGCAGGGGCATGCCCCCGGACTGAAGGAATATCGGGGGCTTCTCCTCAAACGCCTCGACACCATCGGGGCCACTTTTACCAGCATCCCCGGCATTCCCCGGCCCGACTGGTTGTATAACCCAACCCGGAAAACAGAGAGCACACCCACAACTCCCGAGCCGATCATCATCGCCAAAGCGGAACCTGCGCCGCCGGAGCCGGGGCTGGCTGCACCGGTGATGGGAAGCGGGGGAAGTGGGGGAGCCGGGGGAGCCGGGGGGGTGAGGGTTCTGATTGCCGGTCATCTGGATACGGTGCACGATCCCCACGGCCCCTTCCAGAAACTCACCATCGCTCAGGATGGCAAGACGGCCACCGGCCCGGGAGTGGTGGACATGAAGGGGGGGATTGTCATCGCTTTGCATGCTCTGGAGGTGCTGCATGAATTGAAGGTTCCGCTCAACTGGACTTTTCTGCTCAACGCCGATGAGGAAACCGGTTCTTTCTCCAGCATTCCGGTGTTGCAGCGGGAGGCCGCGAACCACGACTTCGGCATCGCCCTCGAGCCGGCTCTGGTGGATGGTTCGCTGGCTACGGAAAGAATGGGATCGGGTCAGTTCTGCGTGGAGGTTCGCGGTCGTTCGGCTCATGTGGGGCGATCGTTCAGCGAAGGGATCAGTGCGGTCAATGCGCTGGCGGAGATCATGCTCAAACTGGAAGCGATGGCTGACCCGGGGGAAGGGGTAATTGTTAATGTCGGGCCGTTGCAGGGGAGTGAGGTGACGAATGCGGTGCCGGATTATGCCGCGTGCTGGGGGAATGTGCGGGTGAAGGATGCGGCCACGGGCGAGAAGTTCATCACGATGCTCGATGCATTGTGTCGGGAGGGCATTCCGGGGGTCTCAGTAAATCACCAGTTCAACCGACCCGCCAAGCCCGGCACCGATGCGGTCATGGAGTTTGCTCATCGAGCCAGACAGGCCGCCGAAGACCTCGGCCAATCCCTTCCCTTCGCCTCCACTGGCGGCGTGTGCGATGGCAACATTCTCCAGTCCGGTGGATTACCGACGCTCGACACTCTCGGCGTCCGCGGCGGCAACCTGCACCGGCCCGATGAATGGATCGAGATCGCCAGTCTGAAAGAACGAAGCCAGATG
>CAZLXE010000020.1:12029-24801 GCA_964563005.1 uncultured Isosphaeraceae bacterium | reverse complement strand
CGCGAGCTGGGTTCAGACCGGCGTGAGCCAGGTCGGTCCCTATCTGCTGTGGGCGCTGCAATATTGACGGGATTTCTCCCTAGTACGAGAGGATTGGGAGGGAGCCACCCCTGGTGTGCCAGCTGGACCGCTCGGTCCATCGCTGGGTAGCTAAGTGGCGCAGGGATAACCGCTGAAAGCATCTAAGCGGGAAGCCCCCCCGGAGATGAATATTGCGCGTTCTTTAGAATGTGAGACCCCCGGTAGACCACCGGGTTGATGGGCCGCATGTGTAAGGGCAGAGATGTCCTCAGCTAAGCGGTCCCAACGGTCGAAAATCTCGTCGCGCCGACCGGGCGCCGATGAAAATCCTAACTACTTCAGGATTCAAACATCAGCACCGGGTCGCGCATCGACGCAGGCATTTCGACATTCTCGATGACTGTCGATGACATCCAATTTTCAACCAACACCCGTTGACCGGCCAACGCCGGTCAACGGACTTGTCGGTGACCATAGGTGCGGAGCGACACCTGATCCCATCCCGAACTCAGAAGTTAAGCCCGTGCCGCCGATGATACTGCTACGCGGGAAAGTAGGTCATTGCCGACATCTTTCACCCCCATCAGGTTACGCCTGATGGGGGTGTTTTTATTTAACTCCATTGCCTCTTCCCTGCAAAAAAACAAAAATAAAATTCAGAATAAACGCATACTCACGAAAGAGTGTAATTCATATTTGCAAAGATAATATCAACGCCAGCCATCGAGCAAATAAATCCGAGTGTGCTTTATCTTCTGGCCTGTTTCCTTCCCAGCCACAACCCCAGCACCCCCCAACCCAGCGCCAGCGGAGCCACCACCCAACCCAGCGCCATCGCTCCCCATCCCAATCCCGCCGCCGCAAAAATTCCCACCTGGTCTCCCAGACGATAAACAAAAGTATCCAGGAGAGACTTCGCCGCATACCGCTCTTCCCGGCCCAATCCCGCATACAGCGACTCTTTTGCAGGTTTGGTCAGCGAGTAATTCACCACTTTTCGCGTGATGAGCAGGATAAGTAGAACCAGCAGGTATGGCGACAGACCGTTAATTATTTCATCATCAAGCCGCGCCAACCTACCCGCCAACAGAAAACCTCCTCCTGTCACCAGAGGCAATAAAGCCAGGGTCCATCCAGTCCCGAGCCGGGGGATCAGGCGGCTGGCAATCACCATCTGGCCGAATAGAGTAAGACCGTTTGTCCATTGCGTTTCCCACGCCCAGAACCGCGTCGTGGCTGCCTCCCCGATCATTTCCGTACTGACGGCATGGTGAATGAGATAAGACAGAATGGATGAAGTGATGGTATAGCAGAGCAGAAATCCCCCAATTCCCAGCAGATAGGGCGAACCACCAACCAAACGAACTCCATCCAGGAACGGCTGATGTGTACTCACGGAATTCTCTTTTTCTCCATTCTTTGCTGAGTAATTCTCAGCCGCGATTCGCTTTCCCGGCCGAACATGCACGGCCAACTCAAAGAAAATCGCCGCCAATGGAAATAAAAAGAGAATAAAAGAATCAGAATCTACTTTTGCCATCCAGCGGGTCAGCGTCGCTCCCGTCAACATCCCCAGCGTAATCCCACAGGCGATCGGCCCGAATCGTCGTCGACTCGATGGAGCATCGCTCATTCCTGCCATGGCTCCCCAGAACACAGAGAGTAGGAACAGGTTGAAAACGCTCAACGCGATGACGAAAGCAATCCGCAATCCCCGACCAGGACCGAGATCTACAGGGAACAGAAAAAAACCAAGGCCGAACAACAGCATGATCCCGCTGATACCCCGGAATACCATCGGGATGAGTAGGTGACGGGGCAACCGAGCCACTAACCATGCAAAAGGTGGATTGATAACCAGCATCACCCCCAGCGTGCCCAGATACAACCACTGGATGTTTTTCACTTCCCCTGTAATAAATGCCTCCCGGAGTGGCCGAAGCAGACCATAACCCACTGAGAGCAGAAAAAATCCCAAAGCCCCTCGGAAGATGACCGGGCCATCCTGTGTCTCCAAACCCAGAAGCCGGGCTATGTATTGTTTCAGGTGCGTGAATGGCCGGGAAAACATGGTCATGGATGTATCATGAACGGGAATCGGGGATTCTGGTTGCGAAACTTTCTCTCAAAGACACGGTACAGATTCACATCATTCCCCGTCTCATATCAATCCAGTACTCTTAAAACGAAGGCGTTCCCCATGATGAATCGTCGACAATTTCTTCAATCCTCCACCCTCGCCTGCTCCGCTCTCGCTCTCCCTCGATCTACAAATGCAGTTGAGAATGCTGCCATGACTGACAAAGCCAAAAAGCCCCTCAACATTCTCATCCTCGGCGGAACCGGCTTTCTCGGTCCCCACACCGTCGAATATGCATTAGCCCGCGGTCACACCATTACCCTCTTCAACCGGGGCAAAACCAATCCCCATCTTTTTCCCACCCTCGAAAAACTTCGGGGTGATCGAAAAAAAGGCGATCTCCAGACCCTCGCCGATGCAGTGGCCGGGGGTCGAAAATGGGATGTCGTCATCGATCCCTCCGCCTATTACCCCCGTGCCATAAACGAGGCGATGGATATTCTCGAAGACCACATCGGTTTCTACCAGCTCGTCTCCAGCATTTCTGTTTATTCAGACAATTCCATCGTGGGCATGGACGAAAGTGGCCCCCTCGGCACCATTGATGACCAAACCACCGAAGAAATCACCGGGGGCTCCTACGGCCCGCTCAAAGTCCTCTGCGAACAGGCGGCCGAAAAGCATCTACCCGGTCGCGTAAATGTTGTCCGCCCCGGTCTCATTGTCGGCCCCCTCGATGCCACCGACCGCTTCACCTACTGGCCTATTCGCATCGAACGAGGAGGGGAGGTCATGGCGCCCGGCAATCCCACCGACCCCGTTCAATTCATCGATGTCCGCGACCTCGCGCAATGGATGATTCACCTCGTCGAACAGAAGACCGCCGGTATATTCAACGCCAACGGTCCCAACTCCCCCACGAACATCGCCGAACTTCTCTACGGCTGTAAAGCCGTCACCGGCGGCGACGCCCGCTTTACCTGGGTGGATGCCGATTTCCTCGAAGAGCACCAGATTGCCGCCTGGAGCGCCATGCCCGTCTGGATTCCTCCCAGCGAGGGCTACGAGGGCTTTCACCGTGTGAGTTGTGCAAAGGCCATCAAAAACGGTCTCAACTGCCGCCCTTTGGCCGAAACCGTCCACGATACCCTCGACTGGTTCCACAAAAACCGTACTGGGAAAAAAGCCCGTCTTCGTTCTGGTATTGCCCCGGATCGGGAGGTCGCCGTCCTGAAGGCATGGCACGAGCGTAATCCGGTTGTCACCACTCGTCCCGGTGCGCCCTGAAGTCTTCAACTTGGCGAAAAATAACGAATTTGATTCCGTATTTACTTACACAGTAAGATCCAAGGGGTAGAATCTGCCATGATCTCCCTTAATTCATTCGATTTCTCCCCGTTCTTTTTCCTGCCGTTTCTTTCCCTGGCCCTCTGGGTATCCCCCAGCGCGATCGCTCAGGAGTCTGGCCCTGCCCCCCAGCCCAGGCCTCCCAAACACACCAACCGCCTCATCAACGAAACCAGTCCCTACCTCCTCCAGCACGCTCACAATCCCGTGAACTGGTATTCCTGGGGCAAGGAGGCGTTCGAAGCCGCCCGCGCTCAGGATAAACCCATCTTCCTCAGTGTCGGCTATTCCACCTGCTACTGGTGCCATGTCATGGAGCGAGAAAGTTTCGAAAACGAGGAAACCGCGGCCTATATGAACGAGCACTTCATCTGCATCAAAGTAGATCGGGAAGAACGCCCCGATGTTGATGACATCTACATGGGCGCCCTGCATGCCATGGGCGAAAGAGGGGGCTGGCCCATGTCCTCCTTTCTCGAACCGAAATCACTCAAACCATTCTACGGCGGCACCTACTTCCCCGACCAACCGAAATTCGGTCGCCCTTCCTTCATCCAACTCCTACAAAGCATCGATACCTTTTGGAAAAACAATCGACCCGACGCCTTGCAACGAGCGAATGAAGTTGCCCAGCGCGTCGTCCAGAATCTCGCCCAGATCACTCAACCCGTCCCCATCGGCCAGACCGAAATCGATCGCGCCGTCAGCGGTCTTATGTCCTCCTATGACGCCACCCACGGCGGTTTCGGACGCGGTCCGACCAAATTCCCTCTTTCCTCCAATCTCGAACTTCTCATCGCCCTCGGCTCCGACGACCCCCAGGTCCGAGCCGCCCTTCTCTTCACCCTCGACAAAATGGCCACGGGGGGCATCTACGACCAGATCGGGGGCGGCTTCCATCGCTACAGCACCGACCCCAAATGGCTCGTCCCTCACTTCGAAAAAATGCTCTACGACAACGGACAGATCGTCTCCGTCTACGGCTGGGCCTACGAACAGACCCACGATCCCTTCTACGCCAAAATCGTTCGCGAATCCCTTGATTACATCCTCCGTGAAATGGTAGATCAGAAATCTGGGGGGTTTTACAGCGCCCAGGATGCCGAGGTCAATCACCGTGAAGGCCAGAACTACATCTGGACCACCGACCAGATCACCACTGCCCTTCAAAAAGCGGGAGCACCCGACCTCGCCGCCTTCGCCCTGAATATTTACGGCTTCAATGAAGGCACAAATTTTATCGATCCCCACCACCCCGAAGATGGCCGCAAGAATGTCATCCGGCTCAACGCCAAGCCCGCCGCTCTTGCCATCCAAATGAACCTGTCCCCGGATGAGTTCAACACCAAACTCCATCGACTCAACGCCACCCTGCTTTCCATTCGCAACAAACGCGACCAGCCCGGAACCGATGACAAAATTCTCACCGCGTGGAACGCCCTCATGATCGTCGGCATGGTGGATGGAGCACGCATTCTTGATGATCCACAATATCTTGCCGCCGCCGAAAGAGCCGCCGGGTTTATTCTCGATGCCGTAACCGATGCAAACGGCCACCTCCTCCGCACCTACGGAAAGGGAAAAGCGAAGATTCCCGGCTTCCTCGAAGACTATGCCCTCATGATTCGTGCCCTCCTCGCCCTTCATCGCTCCACCGAAAAACCTCTCTGGCTCGATCATGCAAAGCGGCTCACCGGAATATCCCATCAATTGTTCTGGGACGATTCGCAAGGCGGCTATTTCAACACTCAGGCCGGGCAGGAAGATCTCTTCGTCCGCACCAAATCCACTTACGATGGCGTCGTCCCCACCGGCATCACCATCATGATTCACAACCTCCTCGATCTTTATGAAACCACAAAGCAGGGAGATTATCTCGATCAAGCCGCCACCACCCTCCGTGCCGTCAGCGGCGACATCAAACGCAACCCCGCTTCGCCCGCTTACGCCACCACCGCCCTCAAACGCTTCCTCGATTCTTACCCCGATAAACTCAATTCCCCTTCCTCTGTCTCTCCAGTCGGTATCAAACCCCTCCCCACAAATCCGATATCTCCGCGCCAGGTTTCCGGAGAAAACGCTGTCGCCATCAATACCAGCATTGACACCCTCTCCCTCTCCCCTGGCGATTCCACTACTTTCGACCTGACGCTGAACATCGCCGACGGCTACCACATCAATGCTCACCAGCCCGGCCAGGAATTCCTCATCGGCCTCGACATCCGCATCATCGGTGGCAAGGGTCTCGCCCTCCACATCGACTATCCCCCCGGAGAAAAATATCGAGGTGAATCAACTGGCCAGGAAGAAATCAACATCCATACCGGCCACCTCACCCTCCCAGTCACCCTCGAATGTGCCAAAAAAATAACCGGATCCCCCAAAATCATGGCCATCTACCAAGTCTGCACCGACCGCGTATGCCTCCCCTCCACCGGCAAAGTCCTCCCCCTGAAGATCATGACCGATCAGTAGCATGGTATTCGCTCACGAACAGAGACCAAATTATTGAATATCACCCCGACCACATCTCTTCCAGGGAATAATTCCCCCACCACGGGTATTTTTAATCGCATGAATACGCTCTTTACCACTGGAAGAATCATGCGAATTGCTCTTATCATGATCGCCCTCACTTATATGCCTTCCCTCACACCTGCCTGGTCGCAATCCTCCGCTCGCGGCATTCTCGGCAAGGAAGCCCCCGCCTGGGGCGTCAAAGAGTGGATCAATCTACCTGAAGGCCAGACTACGCTCGACATCAATGACTATAAAGGAAAAGTCGTTTATCTCTACGGCTTCCAGTCCTGGTGCCCCGGTTGCCACTCCCACGGCTTCCCCACCCTGAAAACCCTGCTCAAACACTACGGCAAAGATAAAGAGTCAAAAGTAAACAGGGATTCCAAGGACAATAAGGACATCGCCTTCGTCGCCATCCAAACCGTCTTTGAGGGGTATTCCACCAACAATGCCCAGGCCGCCTGGCGCACCGCCGATCGTTACGATCTCAAAATCCCCGTCGGTCACGATGGTTCAAACGGCAAGCGATCCCTCATCATGAAACGCTATCGCACCGGCGGCACCCCCTGGACGATCATCATCGATAAGCAGGGCGTCGTTCGTTACAACGATTTCCACATCAAACCCGAGCAGGCCATCAAAATCATCAACCGCCTCCGCGCCGAGCAATATTCCCCCAAAACAACTCTCCACACCCCGCCTGCTTCAGATGTACCACCAACGACTGCTCCGGAAGAACTCGGAAATCCTGTCGGCGTTCACTGACCAATATTTTTCGCTGCGTTCTTTCTGGTTCACGCCGGCAAAGAATGATGGCTGCCCGCTGTGATGAAACGATGACCACACCCCATCCCGATTCCCCAGTCGATGGTGGTGAACTCGATATCCTTCGCGCCTGGATCGATGCTCTCGATCACGAACTCCTCCAACTCCTCTCCCGTCGGAATGGCCTTGTCGCCGAGGTCGCCCGGACCAAACGCGAACACAATCGTGACATCCGTGATCCAGAAAGGGAAGAATCGCTACTTGCCGATCGCCGACAGAGGGCGTCCCAACTCGGCCTCTCTCCCGAAGTCATCGAATCCATTTATCGCCTCATCCTCTGGGCCAGCCGTGACCGCCAGGCCTCGCTCAAGGCCCAGGTGCCGCTTGATGAAGAACCAAAAACCATTGCCATCATCGGAGGAAGTGGCGGCATGGGGAAATGCATGGCCTCACTGTTCGCCGACCTCGGTCATGCCGTGATGATCGCGGATCTCGATACCGATCTCACTCCTCAAAACGCAGCACAGCAGGCGGATGTTGTCCTCATCAGCGTACCCATCACCGAAACCATCGAGGTCATTCGCACGCTTGGCCCCCGCCTGCGTGAGGACGCCCTCCTAATGGATGTCACCTCCACCAAAACCGCTCCCCTGCGCGCCATGCTCGAATCCCATCCCGGACCTGTCCTCGGCACACACCCACTTTTCGGCCCTTCCCTCCACTCCTTCCAGGGACAGCGCATTGCCCTCACCCCCGGTCGCAATGACGAATGGCTGCACTGGGGGAAGCGCATGTTCCAGGCCCGGGGACTAATTACTGTGGAATCCACCGCCGAAGAGCATGACCGTATCATGGGCGTGGTGCAGGTGCTCACCCATTTCTCCACCGAGGTCATGGGCCGCACCTTGGTCAAACTGAGAAAGACCCTGGGCGTGTCGTTGTCAGAAACTCTGCAATTCACTTCCCCAGTCTATCTCCTGGAAATGCTCATGACTGCCCGCCACTTCGCCCAATCCCCCGATCTCTACGCCGCCATCCAGTCCGTCAATCCGGAGACGCCGCAAATCACCACTGCATTCCGTGAAGCTCTGAATGAATGGATTGACATAGCCCAGCCCCCCGATGATTTACAAGACAGCGAACAATTTAATTCCGCCTTTCGTGAAGTTTCCGAATATTTCGGCTCCTTCAGCAAGCAGGCCCTCGACCAGTCCGGCTACCTCATCGACCGCCTGGTAGAACGCTTGTAAAAATTGCAATCCAGAGTGCGTCCCGACTCATCCTTCTTTGATAGCCGCAACCAGTTCCAGCAAGGCCTTTTTCCCATCCCCGAACATCATGAGCACATTGTCCATGGCGAACAGAGGATTGGGAATGCCTGCAAAGCCGGGGCTGAGTGACCGCTTGATAACAATCACAGTACGCGCCTTATCCACATCGATGATCGGCATACCTGCAATGGGGCTATCTGGGTTTTCCCGAGCATCCGGATTCACCACATCATTCGCCCCAATCACGATGCACACATCCACTTGATCCATCGAAGGATTGATCTCCTCCATCGTCTTCAATTTATCATAAGGAACATCCGCCTCCGCCAGCAGTACATTCATATGCCCGGGCATACGACCAGCCACCGGATGAATGCCGAATTCGGTTTTGCATCCGCGTTCCTCCAGCAGATTCATCACATCGCGAACCACATGCTGGGCCTGAGCCACTGCCATGCCATAGCCGGGAACCACGACCACATATTGCGCCGTCTCCAGCATCATTGCCACCTCCTCCGGCGAAGTGGCCTTGACTCTCCCCCCATACACATCATCCGCAGAAGCCACCACCCCCTTGTCCCCCATCTTTCCAAACAGCACATTCGTGAGCGAGCGATTCATCGCCACACACATGATCTTGGTCAGAATCAAACCCGAAGCCCCCACCAGTGAACCGGCGATGATGAGCACATTGTTCGAAATCACAAACCCCGTCGCACATCCCGCCAGACCGGAATAGGAATTGAGCAGCGAGATAACCACCGGCATATCCGCACCCCCGATAGGTGTTACCGTGGTCACCCCCAGCATCAGGGCAATGACGGTCAGGAACCAATAATACTGCACCGCACCCGGATCTTTCATCAGCAGCAAGCCGACCACGATTACTCCGAATGCCAGTACGGCGTTGAGATACTGCTGCCCCGGAAAAGCTATTTTATCGAGAAAACGGTATCCCTGAAGTTTCCCAAACGCCACAAAAGATCCGGAAAAAGTTACGCCCCCAATCAATCCCGCTGCCACGATCGCAATCAGGGTCGTAGGATCAAATGCGGCCGCCAGATTTTCAGCATCGGCATGAGCCACCCGCTTATGCAGTTCCGCCCCCGCCACCAGAAAAGAAGCCAATCCGCCCGACCCGTTGAACAGAGCAACCATCTCCGGCATGGCCGTCATGGCGATCTTTGCCGCGAGAACACCCCCGATCAAGGTGCCCACAACCAGACCGGCGATGATGTATCCCCACCCGAGGATCTGGTTATCCACCAGCGTAACGACAATCGCCAGCAGCATGCCCATCGCCCCGAGAAGATTGCCCCGCACCGCAGTGCGAGGATGCGTAAGCCCCTTAATCCCAAAGATAAACAGGATCGAGGCCAGGAGGTAGAGAAGATTGCGGATATTTTCGTCCACAGCAGTTGTCTCGTAAAGGAGGAGAGTAAATCCCCGTGAGGTCAAGGAAAAAAGGGCAGGTGGAACTATGTGAGTTCCAATATTCCGGGGGTTTAGCGTTTCTTTTTAAACATGGCAAGCATGCGATGCGTAACCGCGAAACCTCCTACAACATTAATGGTAGCGGTGATGATGGCCAGTAGGCCGAGAGTCGTAATAAGCCAATTGGTGGAATCGGCATCGGTTCCGGCAAAGACCAGTAGGGCACCCACCACCGTAATCCCGCTGATCGCATTCGCCCCCGACATCAAAGGTGTATGCAGTGTGGGCGGAACCTTCGTGATGATCTCGAATCCAATGAATATGGCCAGCACAAAAATAGTGAGCAGGAGGATGATGTCCGCCGCTCCTGAAGTGCCACCTGTTTCAGCAAAAATTATCATGATGCGGGCTGCTCCTCTGGAGTTTCCGTCGAAGTGTCCGGTGCCGCCTCATTCCCTGAATTTCTCGCCAGTCGTGGCAAGTTGAAAATCTCCCGCACCTGTCGATGCACAATCTCCCCATCTCGGGTGATCAGCGTTCCCGCCGTCACTTCATTGTCGAGATCGATTTTCAATGCCCCGTCCTCCATATGCTCCTGCAGAAAAGTCAGCGTATTTTTCGCGAACATCTGGCTCGCGTGCTGAGGCATCATCGCGGGCAGATTCGTCCGTCCAATGATTGTCACGCCATGCTTCGTCACGATTTCTCCCGACTCCGTGCAGGCACAATTTCCACCCCGCTCCGCCGCCAGATCGACAATCACCGATGAGGGCGACATACCCTTCACCATCACTTCGGTCACTAGAATCGGCGCCTTTTTCCCCGGCACGGCAGCGGTCGTAATCACCACATCCTGATCCGCCACCACCGCCCCCATCAATTCCTGTTGTTTGCGATAAAACGCTTCGCCCATCGCCTTGGCATATCCCCCCTTGTCTTCCGATCCCCCGGCCTCAATGTCCAGTTCCACAAATTTCGCTCCCAGTGATTCAACCTGCTCCTTCACCGCCGGGCGAATGTCATAACCACTCACCACTGCTCCCAATCTCCGGGCCGTGGAAATGGCCTGAAGACCCGCGACTCCCACTCCGATGATCAGCACCTTCGCCGGCGTCAGCGTCCCCGCCGCCGTCATCATCATCGGGAACATCTTGGGGAGATGCTCTGCCCCCAGCAACACCGCAGCATACCCCGCAATTGTCGCCTGTGAAGAAAGCACATCCATGGATTGGGCCCGAGTTATCCGGGGAATAAGTTCCAATGCAAATGTCTGCAGACCCGCCGAGGCCATCTTCTCCAGTGGAGCCACATCCGTCAGCGGTTCACACATCCCAATAACCGTGGTACCGGATCGCAGATGCTCCAGATCCGCCACCCCTTGCTCCGGATTTGCCCCCAATGCCCGCACCTGACAAAGAATGTCGCACCCCCTCAGCACTGCCGAACGATCAGATTCAATCTTTGCCCCCTCTTCGCGATAACTGTCATCCGTATAACCAGATGCTTCGCCCGCCCCCATCTCCACAATTACCTCGATTCCCGCCTTGGCAAGTGCAGACATCACCCCCGGCACAAGGGCCACTCGGCGTTCACCCGGATAAGTTTCTCTGACGACACCAACAATCATAATGTTCTATCCTCCTGAGAGCAGGGTGAGGATTCCAATTCCAGAGCCATGCATGGTAGCAAAAACGCGGATGTGTGGGTGGGAGTTATCTCAATATTCTACATTCGGCATGATTCATCCATTCACTTCGAATGAACAATGGCCTTCCTGCCGAATGGGAGATCGGTGTGTCGGGGGCTACCAGCAGAATAAATCATGCAAAAAACCACCCGCCATTGCAGGCGGGTGGTTGAAATTTTGATCATCCGTCCGGATTGTCGAATGAATTCAGCGCCGAGTCCCCAATACCGCAATCAGATCCTGAACATCCACCACTCCATCGCCACCGGGAGGGGCTATATCCTGGGGGCAGTGTCGCAGGCATGAGGCGCCGTAGTTTTTGAGAATGTTCATCACGCGATCCGTGGTCGTTGCTCCAGACCAACTGCCTCGGAAGGGGAATGGAGGCCCGAAAAAGGGACTGCCGAAGACCGGTACATTCAAGTCCCGAATCTCACATTTGTCCGGAATCCCGTTGCCGTCTCGATCATCGAGCGTACCGTCTGCAATGTCGCATTCATCGGGCACGCCGTTACGATCGCAGTCGTTACTCGTTCCGGCGGCAATATCCGTATCGTCCGGCACACCATTTCCATTACAGTCCGGATCGCATTCATCGGGAATCCCATTTCCATTGACATCCTGACTGCTTCCCCCGGCAAGATCACACTCATCGGGAACGCCATTGTTGTTGCAGTCCGCACTGGTTCCCGCAGCAATATCATCCTCATCAGCAATTCCGTTGCCGTTACAATCCACGATGGGGGGAGGAGCAATCATTCCCATCACCGTAAACAAATCGGTCTGAATCATGTTTACGCCCAGTCCCCCGATATTCGGCCCTTCGATCCGGAAAAAATTATTCCCCATGGGGCTACCCGTCACGCGATGCAAGACATTGGGATTACCAATGTACCCGGCCGGGGCTGTCGTCTGGTAGTTTTCCCAAGTCAACCATGTCGGGCCAATCACCGTGGCCGTAGCGTCCAGGGGCGTATCAAAACGATTGTTTGGGCAAAAGCCACACACATTTATCGAGTCAATGGTGTCATTGATGGCGCGCCCCCCGATATCTGCTGGCCCGATGTCGTATTGAAACACTCCATAGGGCGTAGTCACCGTATAGTGCCCCGGCACGACGATATCGATGCGCAAACGATGACGGCTGAACACCCCCTGATCACCATCAACCACCACCCCTGCTGAATTAAAAAAGGCACCCTCCGTCCCCATGATCAGCATTGCCGTCCCCCCCGAAGTGGGCATGGTCGCATCGGCCAGCCAGTAAAAGGCCTCACTGAAAAAATTCCCCGTCGCCACATCCAGCGGACTTGCCGGAAAGGGAAGCAAGGATGGATCATTGATTTGAAACGGATCTGTGGCAGAATTGGCATGCGCCAGTTCCAGCCCGTTGAAATCCACATATCGATCCGGATAACCAAATTGGTTTATCGGCCCATAATCAGAGAGTTGCCCCAGAGCTAAAGGGGCAACGAACAACGCCGTTCCCATCGCCAGGACTGTGTGCAAGAACCTATGTGACCTACAAGATTTCATGTGCTTCCTCCTATGAAATCAATTTTTTCCAATTCCATCCACACTTCGATCAAACGATATTGACCGGAGCGCACAACCACAGCCCATCAACCACCAACAAGAATCCAGCGG
>CAZLXE010000020.1:0-11929 GCA_964563005.1 uncultured Isosphaeraceae bacterium | reverse complement strand
GCTCGGATCCCCAGCAATTTCGCAATATCGAAATCCACAAAATCGGCGTGATGAAAAATGATCGACTCGATCGATCGCTGCACCTTGTCCCCCTCATGCGAATGCGTGGCAATGATGTGCATCACCTCCGCCGGCAGGTCGTGCTTATACGCCATCGCCACTCCCGAAAACGGATGTCTGAGCATCTCTCCGTAATGACCCTTGATGACCTCCCCGGCCTCATCCTTATCAAACTCCAACGGCTTCCCACAGTCCGCCAGCAAAGCCCCTGCGATCAGATAATCTCGATTGATCGGCACCATCTCCGCTCCGAACACCGACTCCAGCACGCCTGCAATCGCCAGACATTGCTTCACGCAAGAATTGAGATGAGCAATAAAAGTCATGTCAATATCCCCCGCCAGCAGTGTAAATTTCACCGACCGAAGTTCATCAAACGACCACCCCTTCCCTCCACACCCCGTCGTGATTGCCTCATCCCACACCGCCGCCACCCGATCGCGCAAAGCCCCATCGCGAATCTCCATCAGGTCGGGAAAGAGTTCAGCAATATCAGATGTCGAGTACATGGAGTTTTCCTGAAACAGATGTCAGATTAAATAATCCCAATCCCCGCTTACGGCTTTGGCCCGTCATAAGCATGATTCACCGGATCGATCTTCCGCATCGGTCGCTCCCGAGTCTGTTCCTCGAATACATGAGCCACCAATCCGGGGGTCCGCGCAATCATGAATATCCCGTTCATGATCTCCGGTGGAAATCCCAGATCCGCCAGAATCGCCCCCATCGCCCCATCCACATTAATCGGCAGCGGCTTCCCCCGATCCTCAAACACCTGCTCCACCGCCAATGCCGCCTTCATATGTTTGCCCTCAATCCCCGCCTCCCCCGCCAATGTAAACAACCGCTTCGTCCGGGGATCAGCCGAATGCACCCGATGACCGAACCCACTCATCCGCTTCCCTGCCGCTTTGAGTTGATCCAGATAAGCACCCGCAGCAATATCCAATGCTTCCCCTCGCTCAAGAATTTCCCCCAGTTGAATGGCGCAATTCGTGATCGCTCCCCCATGATGCCGGTTAATCGACATGATCCCCGCCGCCACCGAAGCGCTGAGCGATGCCCCCGTCGATGCCACCGTCCGCGCCGCCAATGCCGAAGGAGGTGTCGCCCCATGATCGATACTTCCCACCAGCATCGCCTCCATCAATCGCCCCACTTTTTCATCCGGCAACTCCCCCCGCAAAATCAAATAAACCGCCTGCCCGAAACTGATCTTTCCCATCAATTCAGCGATGTCATGCCCGCGAACCGCCACCCGGTTCGGTTCAATTTCCGTAATACCGGTCTTCCACGAATCCGCCATATCACTCCACCTCCACTCGTGATGCCAACACCTCCAGAACCGCCTGCGGCAGATCGCCGAATCCCTCCACCACGACCGCCCCTGCCTCCCGCAATTGCTTCACCTTCCCCGCATGCGTGCCCCGATTCCCCTCGATAATCGCCCCCGCATGACTGAACCGCGTCCCCTCCTTCGCTGCCTTCCCCCCGATATACGCAATCACCGGCTTCGTCACCCGTCCCGCCGCAATATGCTCCGCCAGTCGTTCCTCCTGTGATCCCCCGATTTCCCCAAACACCACAATAGCATCCGTTTCCGCATCATCCTCAAACATCAGAGCCACATCCGGAATCGGCAATCCGATCACACTGTCCCCGCCCACATGAACCAGCGTGCTCAGCGAAATGCCCTCCTTTGACAGGTAATATCCACACGAACTCGTCATTCCCCCGGAACGCGAAATCACCCCCACCGTATTCCCTTGACGCCCCTCAACCGGGGGCAGGAACCACTCCCGAGCCGATTCCGCCCGTCCTCCGATCATTCCGAGTACTCCCTTCCCCGGACTGATGATCCCCAGCGTATTCGGTCCGATGAACCTCGCCCCATTCCCCTTTGCCGCCGCAGCAATACTCATCGCATCCCACAACGGCACCCGATCCGGCACCAGCACAATCAACTTCACGCCCGCTTCAATCGCTTCGATCGCCGCCCCCTTCACCAGCCGCGCCGGAACAAAAACAACTGAAATGTCGATTGATCCACCCGCCATCTCCACCGCCTCCCGCACCGTGTCGAACACCGGAACCCCCTCCACCTCCTGCCCCCCTTTGCCCGGCGTACACCCCGCCACCACATTCGTCCCGAATTCGCGCATCAACCGCGTCCGTGCTCGCCCCTCCCGACCGGTGATGCCTTGAACCAGAACCGTCTTGGAATGATCGATAATAATAGACATAACTAATCAGGCGTCCGGCACGGTCATATCAAATGGACTGGGTTCATCTAACCCTGCAATGGGCATATCCACAAAAAGAACCGAATGCCCCGCCCGGCCGCATTCGATTTCACAAGCAATCATTTCCGAATCCTTTCCCGCAACCTCATCTTCAGGCACCGCCAGCACCGGCATCCCCGCATCATTCGCCTCCAACAATCCCGAACTCTGCGCTATACAAAATCGATTCGCCTCAGGATCACCCTGTTCATGATCGATCCACACCACCCCACCCTGAATGGGAAATTGATACGCACCCGTACTCCCCACAAATCCCGGCATCTTCCGATCATGCCCGCTTCCCCCATCCCCACTGCCCTCCTGCACCAGCGCCGCAAATCGTTCTGCACAAAATGCCGGGGTGTCATCTTTCCGATATCCCTCGACCGCGCCCGGAAGATCGCGGCACGCATCCTCCAGAATCTCCACCGCCCGATCCTCACTGTTTCCCCCTAACCGAATCACCGCCGGCAGCGTCATGCCCACTTCCCGAAACGCCTTCGCCAATCCATACGCCGAGTGATACTGCTCCTGAGAAGCCACCCCGCTACCCGAACCGAAATACCCCACCAGATCCGGCTGAGCCAGAATAATCCTCGCCGCCCGATACACCTTCGCCGCCGAGGGATTCCCCGAAGTATCACAAAAGTTCGCCAGCGTGAATCCTTCCGTAGAAACCGCATCCATAGACATCATCGATCCGCCGCCTCCGGCCCCGTGAAACCCGATGATTCCCTTCGAATTCGCTGCCCCATCCGTGGGCAACTGAGCAAAATAAAAAGTTCCCCGATGATCGTCCCGCTCCACCGCATATGCTGTCCGTTCTAATTCAGTCGCCGGATGATCCAACTCCCGGGCGATTTCAATCCCCAAATCCGGCTGACGAAACACCGCATAATCATCAATTGTCAAACGACAATCTGCCGCCATGACGCCCCCCTCCCCGGTCGTCACCAGCGGATTCACTTCCAGCGAGCGTGCTTCAAATCGGCGGGCGATCTCCACAATTTTTAGAATCGCCTCGAGAATCTTCTCGTGAAACGCCATGTCAATTGCTGATCTTGACAAAACATGCAGGACAGACTGCTCATCGACCCCATGAACCACATCCAGGGGCAGTCGGGCCACCGATTCCGCTCGATCCTCAATTCCCGATCCTCCCGAAGTATCCAGCAAAAGAATCGGTGCCTGAGCCGCATCGTCAATGTTTAAAGAAACAAAAATTTCATCCCGTATATCAATCGCCTCTTCCACCAGAACCTCCGAAACCGGAAAGTTCCCAAAAGTCATCCCCAGCAATGATTCCGCCTGATCCGCCGCTTCCTCCGGAGTATCCGCAAAACATACCCCTCCCCGGTCCTTTCGCCCCGTCACCCACGACTGCACCTTCAGCACCACCCGTCCTCCAATCGTCTCCGCCATCCGCCGGGCCTCGCTCCGGGAAGACACCGCCCGCCCCTGCGGCACAGCAATCCCATGCTCTCCGAGGATCGCTTTGCCTTGATATTCATGCAGCCGAGCCATGCGTGTGACCTGTAGGAAATAGGGAGTACGGGGGGAAATGCTTGCCGGGTGAGGGAGGAAAAGAGCTGGATAATAATCGCAGTCCGTCTTCGAGGCAACGGCCCATTAACCCTCATGCTGAAGAAACGACTTCGCCCACCCCAAACCCAGCGCCACCCCCATCAACGAACCCGCGGCATAATCCAGAGGCATCGGCATATTCAGCGGATGCAGCATCGAAACAGATCCGGGCATTGTCATGTCCACCGTTCCCCCAAAAATCGTCACCCCCAACACCTGACCCACGCCCCCGAACAGAATCGGAGACACAAACAACAACCACGGCTGAACATGCGGCGAAAACAATCGACCCACTAATCCCACAAACATCGAGCCAACCACCACCGCCCCCAATACCTGCCCCTTCATCGGAGTCTGCGCCAGAATCCACACCACCGGCAGCACAATCACCCCCGCTCCCAGAGATCGCATCGCCGCCCCGCTGAAAATCGGATGCGGCCGAATCCCATCCTCGTCCGGCTCTATATCGGAAAGCCAACCCGCCATCAGAAAAACCATCCCCGTCGCCACCAGACACACCACGATCCACAACCCTTGCTCCAACAGCACCATTGACAGAGAGCCACCATGAAAATATTCCACCGCCGTTTCCGTCCGCCCCGCCAGCATAAATAATCCCGCCCCCAGCACAAACATCCCCACCACCGCATTCAGCAACCGTCCCACTCCGGCCGAATACAGCGTCGCCAGCGAGAATACCGAAAGCGTCACCACAACTGCCTTTCCACTCGAATCCGCCCCCAGCAACAAAGGCCCAATCCCTCCTCGAGGGGATAGAAGCAATGGCGCCACCGTCACACAGATCATTCCCGATCCCAGAACACCAGTCCAGAGAACCGTATTTCGCTTGATGGCGTTGAGCATCCCCCTATTGGAGCCGGAACCCGCTCTCGAATCAAATCAGGGGAACCGCATGCTCCATTTTCCCCGGTGCCACAGCCTGGAGCAGAGCGGAAGGCAGTGCGGGCGCATTGTGCACCCATCACGATCTTTCCAGGCATCCATCGTGGCCTTGAGGTCAGCAAGAGTGCGATTATCTTTCGGATCAAATACCCCCCGCCTGAATTTGTCCGGGAATGCGGTAAAGTGCAATCTATGAGTCAAACTCCCCTGATTCTCACTGGTGAACCACTCTCCCTCGCCTCCGTCGAAGATGTCGCCCGCCACCATCGCCCCGTCTCTCTCGCTCCCGCCACCAACGAGCGAGTAACCAAAAATCGAATACCCATCGACAATCTCGCTACCGGCCACGATCCCGTTTACGGCGTAAATACTGGCTTCGGCTCCCTCTCCCGGCACCGCATCCCCCCCGATGACATCCGCAATCTCCAGCGTAACCTCATCCGTTCCCATGCCGCCGGCGTAGGCGAACCCCTCCCCGAACCCACCGTCCGGGCCATGCTCCTCATCCTCGCCGCCAGTTTGTCCCGGGGTTGTTCCGGTGTTCGCGTGCGATTAATCGAAGCCATTCTCGATCTCTTGAATCAAAACATTACCCCCCTCGTGCCATCTCGCGGTTCCGTCGGCGCATCCGGCGACCTTGCCCCCCTCTCCCATGCCGCCCTCGTCCTCATCGGAGAAGGCGAAGCCATCGTCGAAGGGAAAACACTGCCCGGCAAAGAAGCCCTCGCCCTCAAAAACCTCGCCCCGCTCACCCTCGAAGCCAAAGAAGGACTTGCCCTCATCAACGGCACTCACCTCATGAACGCCATCGGCGCCCTCGCCCTCTGCGACCTTGGTCGATTGTTCGAGGCCGCCCTCAGTTCCGCTGCTATGGCAATCGACGCCTGCCGCGCCACCGATCGCTTCCTCGATCCCCGCCTCCACCAGGTTCGCAACCAGCCCGGCCAGAAAAAAATCGCTGAAACCCTGCGCCTCCTCCTCAAAGATTCTCAAATCGTTGCCGACCACAGAAAGGACGACCCTCGAGTCCAGGATCCCTATTCCCTCCGTGCCACTCCCCAGGTACTCGGTGCCGTATCTGATTCCCTCCAATGGATTCGTGGCATATTTGAACGAGAACTCGGAGCCGTCACCGACAACCCCCTCGTTTTTGCCGTTGATTCAGAAACCACAGAAATCATCTCCGGCGGAAACTTCCACGGCATGCCCCTCGCCATCGCCCTCGACCAACTCACCATCGCCCTCTGCCATCTCGCGGGCATCGCCGAACGACGCATCTTCTGGCTCCTCAAGGCATCTGACAGTGAAAACCCCGTCAACCCCTATCTCTCACCCCATCCCGGCCTTCACAGTGGACTTATGATCGTCCAATACACCGCCGCCGCCTGTTGCAACGAACTCCAATCTCTCGCCGTCCCCGCTTCCGTCGCCAATATCTCCACCTCCGCGGGCATCGAAGACTACAACTCCATGGGCGCCACCGCCGCCCATCAGGTCTCCCGCGCTATCGATCTCGCCACCCAGGTCATCGCCATCGAACTTTTAGTCATGACCGAAGCCCTAGAATACCAGCGACCACGAAAGAGTGGGGGGGGGGTGGAAAATCTCTATGAAACAGTGCGCACCGTAGTCCCCCGCCTCACCGAAGATCGGTCACCCTCACCAGACATTGCCGCGATTGCTGCCCTGATAAAAACCGGTGGGCTTTCCTCTTCCGAGATCAAATAAAAACCCGCGATCAAAAAGATCGCGGGTAAAAACCATCAAACACAATCAAACTCAGCCCCCGCAACTCTCCGTCCCCTTGAACAGGGCAATGGTCGCCCCCGTCGGATCTGTGAGCACTGAAAACCGACCCGTATTTGGGATGTCAGAAGGCGGCATGCAGATTTTCGCCCCCAGTGATTCCGCTTTGCTCGATGCCGCATCCACATCATCCACTGCCACATAGGACAGCCAATGGGGGGGGACGCCCTTGAATTGGTCACCGAAAAATTCATACGCCCCACCGACTTGAGTGCCCTCCGATTTGAAGATGGTGTAAGTGCCATGCTCGCCCATGTCGTGCTGTTCCGTAGTCCAGCCGAAGAGCTCAGTGTAAAAGGTAATGGCGGCATTGACATCGCGTGTCCCGAGTTCGTTCCAACAGAAAGTACCCGTCGCGGGCGGGGCTTGGGTTGCTTCAGACATGGAGTGAATCCTTTTCGTATGAGTGGAGTAAACAACACAGAGGGAGAAACGACTCGGAAACGCATCCAGGTCGAAAATACCGCTCCCTCACCCCTACCCTATCAGACCACGAACATGAAGTTGCAAAATCTGAACAATTTCCCTGAAAAAAATCAAAATTTTCAAAATTTTCCCCTCTTCAGGCATTTTTGAGGTCGGTATGATGGTGGCATCTTCCCTATAAAACAACGGAATCAGATATCATGACCGTGGTCACCTCTCCCTCCCGAACTATCCGCGCTCCCCGCGGCTCCACCAAAACCTGCAAAACCTGGCAGGCCGAAGCCGCCATGCGCATGCTCATGAACAACCTCGACCCAGAAGTCGCCGAAAAACCCGATGAACTCATCGTCTACGGCGGACGGGGTCAGGCCGCCCGTTCCTGGGAATGCTACGACGCTATCATCGACTGTCTCAAAAACCTCGAACCCGACGAAACCCTCCTCGTCCAGTCCGGCAAACCCGTCGGTGTCGTCCAGACCACCCTCGAATCCCCCCGCGTCATCATCGCCAACTCCAACCTCGTCCCTCACTGGGCCACTCAGGAGCATTTCGATGAACTCGCCGCCAAGGGTCTCATCATGTTCGGCCAGATGACCGCCGGCTCCTGGATCTACATCGGCACCCAGGGCATCCTCCAGGGAACCTACGAAACCTACGCCGAGTGCGCCCGCCAGCACTTCAGTGGCACCCTCAAAGGAACCCTCAACATCACCGCCGGCTGTGGCGGCATGGGCGGCGCTCAACCCCTCGCCATCACCATGAACGAAGGCGTCTGTCTCATGGCTGATGTCTGTATCGAACGCCTCGAAAAGCGCATCCACGATCGCTACCTCGATGTCCTCGAAACCGACCTCGACACCGCCATCGCCCGTGCCCTCGAAGCCAAAGCAAACCACGAAGCCCGATCCATCGGCTGGCTCGGCAACGCCGTCGATCTCCTCGAAGCCCTCCTCGAAAAAAACCTCACCCCCGACACCCTCACCGACCAGACCTCCGCCCACGACCCCCTCAACGGCTATTACCCCACCGGCCTCACCCGCGAAGAAGCCGATGCTCTCCGCGAATCCGATCCAACAGATTATGTCCGCCGCTCCACCGACACCATGACCCATCATGTAAAACTCATGGTTCAACTCCAGTCCCGCGGCGCAAAAACCTTCGACTACGGCAACAACCTCCGCCAGCGCGCCCTCGATAATGGCTATTCCGACGCCTTCGCCTTCCCCGGCTTCGTCCCCGCCTACATTCGCCCCCAATTCTGCCGAGGCCGCGGCCCCTTCCGCTGGGCCGCCCTCTCCGGTGATCCCGAAGACATCCGCCAAACCGACGAAACCATCCTCGAACTCTTCCCCGAAGATGAATCCCTCCGCCGCTGGATTCACATGGCTCAGGAAAAAGTTGCCTTCCAGGGCCTCCCCTGCCGCATCTGTTGGCTCGGGCTGGGAGAACGCGACCGCGCTGGCCTCGCCTTCAACGATCTCGTCCGCACCGGCAAAGTCAAAGCCCCCATCGTCATCGGTCGCGATCACCTCGACTGCGGCTCCGTCGCCTCCCCCAATCGCGAAACCGAAGGCATGCTCGACGGCTCCGATGCCATCAGCGACTGGCCCCTCCTCAACTTCGCCGTCAACGCCGTCAGCGGAGCCAGTTGGGTAAGTTTCCACCACGGCGGCGGCGTAGGCATCGGCTTCGCCCAACACGCCGGACAAGTAATAGTCGCCGACGGCACCAAAGAAGCCCACGCCCGCCTCGAAAGAGTCCTCACCAACGACCCCCTCCTCGGCATTCTCCGCCACACCGACGCTGGCTACCCCGAAGCCAAACAATGCGCCGCGGAGAAAGGCGTCACCATCCCCATGCCTGATTAACTCCCCACAAAAAGGAACACGACCGATGCCGCAAGGCATCGGTCGTGAGAATCATCATGACTATTTCTCTATGAAAGAGAACTCATTTCCTGCGTCGTCGGCCCGCTACCAATCCCCCCATAGCCAGCACGATGGCCGCTCCCGGCGTAGGCAACAATGGTGAAGGTCCGGGCTGAATCGACTTATCCTTGCTGATAATGAAACTCGAATTCACACCCAATTGAAAGTCCCATTGAAATGCCCAGCCCAGATCACCCGCAAACACCGGGCCGGCCGTATTCGCCAAAGTCGTCGCGGTCCCGTCATTCAGTGAATTAAGCAGACCCGAAGCAGATCCGGTTTGATAAGCAGTCGGAGCTGGTGTCACGACCGTTTCCGACAAATTGACCGAAGGATCAGACTGAATCGCCGTATTCCCCCCATTGATCAGCACACTATCATTGCCCGGAGTCCCGGCCAATTGAAAGTTACTGTACTGGAAGAAACTAAAATCCAGAGCAACTGCCCCCGTGTTCCGGATAATAATCTGCTCCGCCAGATCCGCCTGTCCGCTTCCCGCAGCCCCGCCCCGAAGCGTATAGTTCAATTCAACTTCATATCCATTCCCCGCATATTTAACCGCCAGATTATCGAGGCCCGTATTCGTAAAAGGATTGGTATCCGTCATGGAAATCCCGATCTGGTTCAGCGAATCCAGCGACTGCTCCGCCGTATTCCCCGTCCGCAACCAGAACCACTGCTGAGCCAGTTGAGAAGTTCCATCCACCATCCAGGAGTTCATCCCCGCCTGGCTTCCCGTATCAATAGTTGCATTGGAGTTCCCATCACTCAGGGTAATCAGGTTGGCGAAAACCCCGGGGGTCGTAGCCAGAGCAGCAATCGCCGCCAATGTAATTCCTCTGTTCTTCATCTTCAATTCCTCTCTTCAAAATAAAACTGTTCTAATGTGGTGAATCGCTCAGCAGTCCCGATTCACCGTTTCTTCATTCGCAGTGCCACCCATCGTGGGGCAACACTCAGAACATACCCGCGCCACGGCACATTCCAAATCCCAGACCCCAAAACAATTGAAATTGTGAACATTCACCCCCAAAAAGCCCGCACGCAACGAGCCATCCCCTCATCCCCATTATCTAAAATATTTTTACTCCGGAAATCTGAATGGATTATGCGGGCAAATTCACTTCAGGCGCGTTTTCTGAGCACTGGACATCTCAAACAGCCGATCCACCTTAACCGCCTGAATCAGGTGCAGGAGATCATCGCTCAATCCGATAAGTTCCGTCACTGCTCCCAAACGATCCGCCCGGTTCCTGAGATCAATACAAAGCCCCAGCCCCATACTGGATAGATGATCCACCGCGCTCAAATCCAGCACCAAGCGCCTCAGCCCCCGTCCCGCCAGATCAACCCGCTCTACTACCGCCCGAGAGATTGCCGGTGCCTCATGCTGACCAATGCTTGAAACCAGCATCGAAGCCGTCAACTCCCCGCCCTTCATCGTAATCCGCACATCCCGCGGCGTTCTTTTCCCTTGACGACTATCTCGATTCATAAAGCTTCATCCAAAAAAAATATTTATCAGCCAGATAACCGTATCTGGATCCCTAATAAGCCAATCCCCTGCACCCAACCCCACAATACGCTACAGTAGCATTCAGGATGAACGATCTGGTCATCTCAAATGCAAGAATCCTCACCCAGGCGGGCAGTGCCCATCCCAAACGCGGCGCCAGCATGGCCGATATGGGAATCATCGACCACGGCTATGTCACCCTGAAGGGAAACACCATAACCGCCGTAGAATCAGGCGATTATGTCATTGACGACGATAATGAGGACGATTCCGAGGATATTCTCGATGTGGACGGCTGCGTCCTCATGCCCTGCTTCGTCGACTGCCACACCCACGCCTGCTGGGCCGGAAGCCGCCTCGATGAGTTCGAAATGTCCCTCCAGGGCCATTCCTACCTCGACATCCTCAAAGCCGGCGGCGGCATCATGTCCACCGTCCGCGCCGTCCGAGAAGCAGACCAATATGAACTCGTCATAAACCTCCTCCGCCGCCTCCTCAATATGGCCGCCCTCGGCTCCGGCACCATAGAAGTAAAATCCGGCTACGGCCTCAATACCGAAACCGAACTCAAAATGCTCCGCGCCATCCACGGAGCCGCCCAGCAAACACCCCAGTTTCTCGTTGGCACCTTCCTCGGAGCCCACGCCCTCGATCCCGATAACCCCCACTACATCGAACAAACCATCACCGAAACCCTCCCGGCCGTCGCCGATGAGTTCCCCGGCGTAACCTGCGATGCCTATTGCGAAGAAGGCGCCTGGTCCCTCGAAAACACCCAACGCCTTCTTACCACCGCCCAGGACCACGGCTGCCCCATCCGCGTCCACACCGACCAGTTCCACTCCCTCGGCATGACCGAATGGGCCATTGACCACAACGCCATCAGCGTCGATCACCTCGAGGCCTCCCCGCCCCCTGTCATAGAAAAACTCGCTGCCAGTCCAACCATCGGCGTAGCCCTCCCCTGTAGCGGCTTCCACCTCGACGATCGCTACGCCCCCGCCCGCCAACTTATAGACTCCGGCGGTGCCCTCGCCCTCGCCACCAATTACAACCCCGGCTCTGCCCCCTGCCCCTCCGTGCCCTTCGCCATCGCCCTCGCCTGTCGAAAAATGGGCCTCACCCCTGCCGAAGCCATCACCGCCGCCACCCACAATGCCGCCTGCGTCCTCGGCGTACAAAGCCGCGTCGGCTCCATCGCCCCCGGCATGCGGGCCGACATCCAGGTTCTCGACACCCACGATGAAAGAGAACTCGGCTACGAATTTGCCGGAGCCGGCCCCCTCATGGTTGTCCTCAACGGCGAAATATTCCACCTCCGATCCGCCGGCGACGATCAGGAATAACCCCCAGTATTCCCTCCCCCTCTGGGGGAGGGTTAGGGAGGGGGTTCCGAGTGAAACAGGACTCCCTCTCCCTTCCAG
>CAZLXE010000019.1:18612-26242 GCA_964563005.1 uncultured Isosphaeraceae bacterium | reverse complement strand
GACGCTGCTGCCGGGAATCGGGCCCAAAATGGCGATGAGTATGGTGGAGGATCGGGAGAGGAATGGTCCGTTCGCTACGGTGGATGACCTGGCCCGGGTCCACCGCATCGGCCCGAAGACAATCGAGAAACTGCGGCCGTTTGTGGTGGTCCCTGGAATCAAGACTTCAGATTCCGCCGCATCTCCGGTTGACCCCGACTGAGAACCTCATGTTCCCGTCCGGATGACCCAATCCGGTGGGGCGGGGGTTTGGTACACTTGGGGGGTTATGAGTCAGATTGTGCGACATCCGGTGAAGGGGCCGGGGGCGAAGACCAAGGTGCTGTTGGTGCGGCATCCGGTCAAGACGCCCGGTAGTGAGGAATCGACGGAGCACGAACGGGCGACTTTTCGGGTGTGGATGGGGGTTATTGTGGCGGTGGGGGTGCTGGGGGCGGTGTGGTTGATCGGGACGATCGGGTTTCATCTGGGATACGCCCCGATGATGCGGACCCCGGACATGGTGCTTGGCTCCGGGCCGGGGCCGGGATTGTCGATGGGGATTGGGGCGTTGATGGAGTCGCCGTGGTTCGTGCTGGAGGCAGGGATGAACCGGGTGGGGTGGTTGATGGTGGTGTTTGCGGGGATTGCGTTGCCTGCGGCTTCGCTGAGTGCGATCAAGGAATATCCCAAGGGGGGGCCGCGGGTGCCGCAGCCGGTGGTGGTGTTCAGTTATCTGGGGGCGACTGCGGCGGTGGTATTCGGGGGATTGCTGGTGTGGTGGGTGGGATCGGCGGAGCGGGCGGGGATGCTGGGGATGCTGCCGTCGGTGGTCGGGGGCGGGGAGGTATCCGGAGGCGGGGGTGGGGCGGTATCCGGGGGATGGATTGTAGGATTGCGGACGGCGGCGGGTTTCGATGTGCTGGCGGTGGTGATGGCGGCGTTGTGGTCGGTGCTGACGCTGCGTCTGGTGATTCCGGGCTGGTTACGGGCGATCAGTGCGGCGGTGAGTTTCTTCGCATTGGCGGTGGTGATCGTGGCGATGGCGGGGAGCACGGTGAGCGCAGCTCAGGCGATGACGAAGCGGTCGCTGGTGCAGGTGGATGAGGGTTTTTCGGGGGGAGCGGGGGGGTCAGGATTGAAGTTGGTGATCGGGCAGACTCGCCATAAGGTGGTGTTGCTGCGGCGGGGAGGGGGTTCGTTGTGGGTGGAGCAACGGGATCGGCCATCGGTGATGACGGTGGTGGGGGTGCAGAGCGTGGTCGAGTTTGTGGGGCGACAGGAATAGAATTACAAGAAGAGGGTTCGTATGGGGCAACGCCAAATGTATGAGCCGCGAAGGAGGCGATTTCCCGGGGTGACGGGATTGGCGGTGTGCTTTGCGGGGGGAATTGCAGGGTCGCGGTGGGGGGAGGAGTGGGGGATGGTTCTTTTTCCGGGATGGTTGATCGGAGGGGCGGGGGCGTTGTTGATTGTGGCGTGGGTATTGCGGGGTTTAAAGGTCAGGGGAATGGGGCAGCGGAGATTTCTGCCGCATCATCCGGCGCTGGGATTTCTATGGGGAGCGGTGTTTCTATTGGGGATGGCATGGATGGGGGTGCGGTCGTTTTATCTGGCCGGGGATGATCTGGCGGGGATGGTGGGGGAGACGAAGGAGTTGGTGAAAGTGCGGGGGGTGGTGGAGGGGACGCCGAGAGTGCGGGGAAAGGGTGGTGGTTCCATGGCGGCGTTTGAGCGGTGGTCGCCCGCGAGTTATTTTCCT
Organism: uncultured Isosphaeraceae bacterium; assembly: GCA_964563005.1. Taxonomy (GTDB): domain Bacteria; phylum Planctomycetota; class Phycisphaerae; order Phycisphaerales; family SM1A02; genus CAZLXE01. Next base: position 24,501 of record CAZLXE010000019.1, on the reverse strand, counting down.
ATGCGGGTTGAAGGGTTGGTGGGTCGGGACGGGGAGGTGGTGGAGGTTTCTGGGCGAGTTTCGGTGAAGGTGGAGGGAGTGGGGGTTCCGGTGAGGGTGGGGGATCGGGTGGAGGTGCAGGGGTTTTTGTTGCCCGCACGAGGACCGATGAACCCGGGAGAATTTGACTCGGCAAGGCAGGCGCGGATGCGGGGGCGGGCGGGATTGTTGGCGGTCCCCGATGTTGCATTGGTCAAGATGATCGAGGGGGAATCGCCGGGGATGGGATGGAGCAGGTGGCGAGAGCAACTGCGGCAGCGGGCGAGCGGGTGGTTGCAGGGTGAGGAACCGACGAATCGTCAAGATTACGAGCGGTCGGCGTTGCTGGAGGCGCTGCTGCTGGGGACGAGGTCGCCGGAGTTGGATGATTTGATGGAGTCTTTTCAGAATCTGGGTCTGGCTCATCTGCTGGCGATTTCGGGAATGCACCTGGGCATCATGGCGGGTCTGGTGTTGTTGGTGGCGCGAGTGCGGGGAGGGTTCGGGCGATGGCAGGGATGGCTGGTGATGGGGGTGGTGCTGGCGTATCTGTTTCTGGTGGAGACGCGGATGCCGGTGCTGCGGGCGGGGGTGATGACTTTGTGCGCCAGCATGGGGTTGGCGTGGGGGAGGCGGTTGGATGTTCGCGGACTGGTGGCGCTCAGCGCGATCGGGTTATTGCTTTGGCGACCGGATGATCTTTTCTCGGCGGGATTTCAACTGAGTTATGGGGTGGTGCTGGGATTGATTCATCTGACAGGACCGGCTCGGAGGGCATGGTTCGGGAATACTGGACCGGCAGATCTTACGCCGGTTTCGATTTGGGCCATGTTGAGGGAATGGGGCAAGACGGTTTTAACGGCAACGCTGGTGGCCTGGTTGGTGGCGACACCGCTGGTGTTGTTTCATTTCGGATTGCTGGCTCTGCTGGGGATTCCGTTGACGATTCTGGCCTTGCCGTTGGTGACGGTGATTCTGGGATTGGGGTTTGCGAAGATGCTGACGGGGGCGATTCTGGGCTGGAGCGTGGTGCCGGGGTGGATGCTGAATGGGAGTGCGGATTTGATGATCGGGATTGTGCGGCTGGGTGAGGTGTTGCCGGGGTCGTTTGTGCCGGTGCCTTTTCCGGGCGCATGGTGGATGGGGGCGGCAGTGGGTTGGGTGTGGTGGTGGCTGGGAACGGAGGAGAAGCGGAGGCGACGGCGGGTGCGATGGCTGGCGTTGCCGGTGGTGGGGTGGGTGGTGTGGCCGATGGTGTTTACGGGGCCGGGGGAGGGGGTTGCACTGCGGATAGATATGCTGAGCGTGGGGAATGGTTCGTGTTATGTATTGCAGAGCGGGGACAGTGCGGTGGTGTTTGATGCGGGATCATCAAGCGTGCGCGATGCGGGGCGACGGTTGGTGGTGCCTGCGCTGCATCATCTGGGAGTACGGCGAGTGGAGGCGGTGGTGATCAGTCATCCCAATCTCGATCATTATTCGGCAGTGCTGGAGATTGCGGATTATTTCGGAGTGGAGGAGGTGCTGGTGACGGGGGCTTTTCTGGAGCAGGCGCGAAGCGGGAGCGGACCGGTGGCGTGGTTGAGGCGGGAATTGGAGCAGCGGGGCGTGCCGGTGCGCGAGATGGTGGCGGGGGATACGCGTCAATTTGGAGAAACGAAGTGGACCTGGCTCCATCCGGCGGCGGGGGCGTCGTTTGAGCAGGTCAATGACGCTTCATCGGTGATTCGCATTGAGGCGGCGGGGCGGCGTGTGCTGATGATGGGCGACTTGCAGCATGAGGGAATGGCCCGGTTGGAGGAAAGTGTGGTTGATCTGTATGCGGATGTGTTGGAGTTGCCGCATCATGGAAGTTTTCACGAGGCCTCGGTTGAGATGGTGGAACGGGTGCGGCCGCTGGTGGTGATGCAGTCCACCGGGCAGCGAAGATGGGGGGAAGACCAGTGGGGGGAAATACTCGAAAACTCAGATCGATTGGTGACGGCGCGGGACGGGGCGTGTGCGATCATCATTCAGCAAGATGGTGAGATATGCCTCGATCGGTTCAGAAACTCGGATCCTGGCGGGCGGCTTCGATGATATCCTTGATGATGAGTTTGCCGTTGATCCTTCGATGGATGAGGCGGTGACCATTGATGTAGAGCCAGGGGATCTCCCTGATATGGAACTCTTTGGTGACGAGGAGGTCATATTTAATGGGATAATCGATTTCGGGTGAGCTGATGGCTTGAATGTAGTTTTCCGGGTTTATACCGCGTTCGGCGGCGGCAATTCGAAGGGCATTGTCGTCATCGACAGTGTCGGGATTGCTCATGACATAGTCAAGCATGGCCCAGTACCCATCTTTGCCACCGGCGTATTTTCCCGCTTCAATCACCCTGGTCGTCCGACAGGAGAGGGGGAAACGATCGAGGGGGAGATTGGGCAGGGTACTGCAGGCACTGCTCCAGGGGCAATTGAAAAAGGCGAATGAGACATCACTGTTTTCACTGAGTTTCATGAGTCGACGGATTTCCAGATACGCCTCACGGGTATTCGGTTCCTGAGCATCACCCCAGAGGCGAATGGCAACCGGAGCGTTGTATTCGCCCTGGAGTTTGGCGTCGGCCGTGGAAGGCATGACCAATTTGGGCTGCTCCCTCCAGTCTGCGATGTACTTTTCCAGAGCGAGGGGGGGGTTGTCGTAATGAGCAGTGCGGCGGGGAGGATTGGTGGCGGCCAGGGCTTCGATGGTGTTTTGTACGGCAAAGGAGGCAAAAACGCCTTTCAGTTGAACACCATTGATGAAAACCATCGGGGTGTAGTACAACCCCAGGGCGTGGCTTTCATTGACATCGTTCAAGACCCGGATTGTGGTGTCGTGATCTCCCATGACATCGAGGAATTGCTGTATATCGCTGTAGCCCAGTTGCACCAGGCCATTTTGTAAGTCATCGTTTGTGAAGCCACCGTTGTGGGCAAAGAGCCATTCACTCATGGCCCAGAATCCATCGTTGCCTTTAATGAGTCCGGCGGCTTCGGCGGCCCGGGCGGCCCAGCAGGCGTTGGTATGGGGTGAGCTGCCGATGAAGGGATTACAATCCTGGTTGAAAGGGGTGTGCTTTATGGAGACCGACATGTCGTTTCGTTGGTGGAAGAGGGCAATGATTTCGCCTTCGATTCGCTTGCAGTCCCGGCATTGGTAGTCACTGTAGAGGACGACACGAATAGGGGCATTTTCCGGGCCGAGGCGATAACGGCCGGTGAAGCCGTTTGGTCCCCAGTCATAGTTGGGGGTGGGGAGCGGATCGTTGTTGGTGCCGGCGGATTGATCGATAATCTGCTCGGTGGATTTTATTAATTCCGCTTTTTCCTTCTTCTCGACATTTTTACTGATCTGGGAGTCAACGGCGAACAGGGCGATGGTGGCGAGGATGAACGATGCGGCGAAGGGGAGGGGGCCGGTCGTGCGGGTGACCGGCTTGCCGGAGACTTCCGCAATGCCGAGGAGGGCAAGATTGGCGAGGTGGGCGGCGATGCAATATTGGCAGAATTTGTGTTCCTCAAAAAACATAATGTAGAGAAAACCAATGGAGGCGAGGGTGCCGAGGCGAAGCAGCCAGCGGAGGGGGGCGTTCAGGCCGCGCCGGGAGAGGAGCCAGCCGGGGATCAGAGCGAGGAAGTAGGTGAGGCCGAGGTAGGCGGTGGGCCATGAGTATCCGCCGGGGAAAGGGATTTTGCCGTAGCGGCCGCTGGAAAGGGCAGCGCAGCCGCTGCCTTCGCCGCAGCCGGGGAGGGTTTTTCCACTCAGATGGGCGTAGGTGAGCATGGCGGAGGAGGCGACGGCGATGAGAATGAGCAGGAGACCGATGGTGTAGTGAGCTGATTTCATGCGGTGGTCTGCGGGATGGTCGTTTTTATGGGTTGATTTCGAGTGAGACATTGTTGAATATATCCGGAGGGATCGGGAATCGAGAATTGGGGTATCCGGGAGTGGTGGGAGTTACATTCGAGGCGGGGCTTCGATGCCGAGGAGATTCAGGCCGTCGGCGAGGATTCGTTGGGTGAGCGAGCAGAGGCGGAGCCGGGAGAATCGTAGCTCCTCATTTTCGGCTTTCAAGACCGGGCAGCGTTGATAAAAGGTGCTGAAGGCCTCGGCGAGATCGCGGAGGTAGCCGCACAGCCGGTGGGGTTGCAGAGTGCGGGCGACGGTGGTGACGGTTTCCCCATATCGGAGCAGGACGAGGGCCAGGGATTTCTCGGCGGGGTCGCGGATGATGATGGGGGTCTCGGGGAGGGAATTGGGTTCGAGGTCGGTTTTCGAGAAGATGGAACGAATTCGGGCGTGGGCATATTGCAGGTAGGGACCGGTGTCTCCCTCGAAGGAGATCATGCGGTCAAAATTGAAGACATAATCTCGGGTGAGGTCGTTGGAGAGGTCGGCGTATTTGATGGCCCCGATGCCCACGGCCTGGCCGATGGCGGCGAGTTGATCGGGGGAGAGTTCGTGGGTGGGGGCTTTGGGATCGTTGGATCGTTGGGTGACTTCTTTGGTGCCTCGTTCGATGGCTTCGTCGAGGAGTGACTTAAGGGTGACATTGTCGCCGGAGCGGGTTTTGAGGGGCTGTTTATTCGTGCCGAGGACGGAGCCGAAGGGGATATGGGTGAAGGTAACGGGGGAGCCGTCGGGGGTGGAATCCCAGCCGATTCTACTGGCGCCGTCGAAGAGGTCTTTGAAATGATCCTGTTGACGGGCATCCACCACATAAATGACCCGGTCGGCCTTGAGTTCCCGGGTGCGGAAGCGGATAGCAGCGAGGTCGGTGGTGGCGTAGAGAAAGCCGCCATCTGATTTTCGGATGAGCATGGGGCGCTTACGATTTTCGAATCGGACGATGAGGGCGCCTTCATCTTCTTCCGCGATGCCTTCGTTAAGAAAGGTGTCGATGACGGATTCGAGTTTGTCTCGGAAGAAGGATTCGCCCCGGTTATTCTCGGGGCCGATGTTTACATTGAGGAGGTCGAGCGATTCGTACAGGGCGCTGAGGGTGCAGTCGATGAGTTTGTGCCAGTCGCGGTCGAGTTCGGCGTCGCCCTGCTGGAGTTTGAGCAGGGTGGCCTTGGCGGCTTCAAGATTCTGATGGGCGCTGGCGTTGTGCTCTTCGAGTTCGGCGATTCGGTGCGGCCCGGCATGGAGGCGGAGGGCGGCTTCGAGTCCCCGGACATCTGATTTTGTAGAGAGTTGAGCATCCCGATAGGCACGGTCGAGTTCGGTGAGGGTGAGCGAATTGAGATCGGTTCCCTGCTCGCGGAGATGATGAAGCACCATGGCGATGGGAAGACCCCAGTCGCCAAGGTGGTTTTCGCGGTGAACGGTGCGTCCGAGGCGTTCGAAGATGCGGGCCAGAGAGTCGCCGATGATGGTGGAGCGAAGATGGCCAACATGCATCTGCTTGGCGACATTCACGCCGCAGAGGTCGATGACGACTGGATGAGAATCGGGATCAGGAGCCACGCCGAGGGATGGGGTGTCGATGGTGTCGAGAAATGCGGCGAGGGAATCCGGTTTGAGGCGGATATTGATGAAACCGGGGCCGGCGACGGTGGGGGGCTCCGCGAAGGCCGAGACATCCACAGCGGTGGCGATTTTCTCTGCCAGATCACGGGGTTTCTGATTGGTCGCCTTGCCGAGAGACATGGCGCAGTTGGCCTGGAAGTCGCCGTGGTCGGGGTTCTGGGATGACTTGATGAGGGGATCGGTGTTGGCATATTCGTCGCCGAGAATCTGGGCGATGGTTGCGCGGAAGGCCTGATCGAGGCGAGTCGTGGGGGAGGCGGCGGTGGGAGGGTTGTCGGTGGTGGTGGTCACGGGGGGGGAGTATATCGCAGGGA
>CAZLXE010000019.1:1644-18512 GCA_964563005.1 uncultured Isosphaeraceae bacterium | reverse complement strand
GCGGTGGGAGGGTTGTCGGTGGTGGTGGTCACGGGGGGGGAGTATATCGCAGGGATAATTATGTATGGAGACAGTGCTTACTGATCCCCGGCCATCCTCAGCAGTCTTTGCACTAATGCATACACATCTTTTTTGCTTCCATCCTCCCGTTTCCCGGCGAGAATCACCTGCACCTCCACCGCCCGTTCTCCATTTTCTATGTCTTCGACCCGGTACACGGCTCGATACCGGGAATGCCGCATCCGATACAGCCCCTGCAATGGTCCCACCAACGGCTTTCCAATTTCACGCGGGTCTCCCTTCCGGAGTGATCCCACCTTTTTCACTAGTCCTTGGGCGGCATCTTTGGGCATAGCGCGTAGCGACTTCAATGCGGTCTCGGCCCAGATGATTCTAAGGGGAGGGGATTCGGGTTCCGGGGGCCGGGGTTCAGGCATTGAATTCCTGTTCTACCGTATCATGGGGCACCACGCGCCCCGCCCGCAGATCTTCCAGTCCCTGCTCCAGGAGCATTGCCCCATCCGGGTCTCCCAGCAGGTCTATGGTTTCCAGCATCGACTCCATGTATTCGATGTCCACAATGGCGAACGCTTTTCGCTGATGCCGCATCACATATAACACTCGTTCCATAGAAACCTTCTCGTCGAGTTTATGGAAATCCTGCCTTGCTTCGGAAATGTCAATTTGTGCGGCCATGCGCGCTCCATAATAGGTACTTGTATCGTACGAAGTATAGCATGATATCGTCATAAAATCAAGAGGAATTCCGCAGTATTCTCGCATAGTCCTATAATGCGTGTGTTCTTGAGTCGGTAATGAAGCGGGGAATCCCGGCTACACCGGAAGTACATAAGGTCTGGCAAGACGGATATCATCATGGGACTACCATTCAATTGCCCCATGCCTGATTCCCCTCTCTCCATCCTTTTTCTCTGCACCGGCAACAGTGCCCGCAGCATTATGGCGGAGGCGATCGCCAACCAGCGATTCGGAGAGCGGTTGGTGGCGGTGTCGGCGGGGTCGAAACCGAAGGGAGCGGTGAATCCTCTGGCATTGACCACATTGGAAAATTATGGGTTGGGAGCGGAGGGCTTCCGCAGTCAGAGTTGGGATGAGTATCGGGGGCAAAAGTTCGATTTGGTCGTAACGCTCTGTAGTTCTGCGGCGGCGGAAGAATGTCCCGTTTTTCCGGGTGGATTTATCCGGGTGCATTGGGGGTTTCCCGATCCTCCGGCGGCGCTGGACCCGTCAGACATGTTCGAGAGAGTCTTTCGAGGGCTGGAAGAGGCGATCGGGGCGTTGGTGGCAGATGACGGGGTGGATCTTGACATTCGAGCGGCGAAGGTGGCGGAGTTGGTGAATAAACGGTTTTCGGGAGGTGATAGTGTGGGCCTGCCGCACGAGAGATGAGGGGAAAGGGAAATCTTCAACACGGAAAGGCGCCATCTCAAACGACAATTATTTCCTTTACATCAAAATCTCATGAGGGTAAACTGAACGAACAGAAACCATGGTGGGTGGAGCCAACGGAGGATAGACATGCTTTCTCGACGATCTTTCCTACACACGGGTATGAATGCGGCGGTCCTTGGATTGCTCGCCCGGCACGGCATGGGGCGGGTTCCTCATGTGCTCGGGGGGAAAAAACGACCACTGCAGACGATCACCGGCGGTGGCATGCTGGCCAGTGATCCGGTGGCAATGATCCCCGATATGCCTCCTTCTATCATGGTGGGCGGGCTTCCCTTCGCGGAGTGGTATACCGGTGATTCGTTCACCAACGATGCGATTCCTTTTCACGGCATGCCGGGGTGTGGAGTCGAGCCACCGGCACCTACGGAAGAAGTGGAGGTGGCAGTAATCGGAGGCGGCATCTCGGGTCTGGCCACGGCCTATATGCTTCGTCAATACAACCCGGTGGTGTTTGAATTACGGGACCGCTTCGGAGGCAGCGCACAGGGGGAGTCGTGGATGGGAACGGAATATTCCCTGGGGAACGCCTATGTCATCACACCCGATGCAGGCACTTTTCTGGAAGGGTTCTACAGCGAATTAGGGCTGGACCAGGTGGTGCGGGTGGATGAAGCGGCCTTCCCGGCGGAATTGAATGGCCAGATTCTATTGGACTTTCTCACCGCTCCGGGTCAGCCCCCGGAGGTGGTGGCGGCGTTTGAGCAGTATGCCGCCGTGGTCCAGAACATGGCGAATGTGGATTATCCCGAGATTCCCCTGCCAGCGGGGAAGGACAACCAGTGGATTCTCGATCTCGACCGGAAGTCGTTTCGCCAGGATATTGAAGACCAGATGGGGATGCCCATTCCCGATCTGCTGGCTGCGTCGATCCAGGCGTATTGCTATTCATCTTTTGCGGCGGGATGGGAAGAGATTTCGGCGGCAGGGGGCTGGAACTTTCTGGCTGCGGAGGAATTCGGCCGATGGGTCTTCCCCGGCGGGACTTCGTACATGACCCGTCAGATGTGGAAGGCGCTGCAACCGGTTACTCCTTCCTCGAACCCTCCGCGCGAGGCGTCCCGGCTGCGGGCGGGTTGCATCGTTTCAGATGTGCGTCTGGTGTCGAATCAAGCCAGAGGGGGGAGTTCGGGTCGGCGGGTGCAGGTTACCTGGGTGGAACCGGACGGTTCCTGTCGTTCTCTGTTGGCGAAGAAAGTGGCGATGTGCTGCCCGAAACTCACGGCGAAACAAATTCTGCACGATCTTTCGATCATCGACCCACCAAAGTTGGCGGCTATGGAACGATTAAAATACCGGGCGTATGTTGTGGTGAATGTTTTGCTTGATGCTCCCGTCGATCTCGATTTCTATGATATTTTCCTTCTTGATGACGGGACGCTGCCCAGAGATCAGGCCCAGGCCCAGCAGGAATCGCAGGTCATCGACATGCTCAGCGGGCATTATTCGGGTGGTGCCGGTCAGCCCCGAAGTGTGCTTACCCTGTATTGGCCGCTGCCCTTCGATTTCGGCCGGTGGACGCTGTATACAGGCACGGGCTGGGATGATTATGCTGAGCAACTGGTACCCCAGATCAAGAAGTTGCTGACCATGTTGGAGGTTCCCGTCAACAGTGTGAGGCAGGTGCGTATGACCCGCTGGGGACATGCGCTTCCTATCAACAGTCCGGGTTTGATTGCGGATGGCACGGTTAAGAATCTGCGGCAACCGATCGACGATCGCATTTTCTTTATCAACCAGGATAACTGGGCCTTGCCTGCGGTGGAAAATTGCCTGCTCGATGCGGAAGAATTTGTGCCGCAGATCGCGGCAGGTTTGTAGAGGGCAGATACTCGATTCTCCCTTGCTATAATCCTCGCCTATGGCCAGCCCCACCACCGAACCCACCACTTCACTGGAAAAACTGGATCGGTGCGCCGATCTCGACCATCGCCCCCGTGTACTTTTGGGGAAAATCGGTCTGGATGGCCACGATCGTGGGGTGAAACTCATCGCTCGGGCCTTGCGCGACAGCGGCGTGCATGTGATTTATTCCGGTTTATGGCAGACCCCCCGTTCGTTGGCTATTTCCGCCCGGGATGAGGATGCGGACTGCATCGCCTGTTCCATGATGAGCAATTCGCATCTCGTTCTCCTGCCCCGGCTGGTGAAGGAATGCGGTGAGGTGGGTCGTCCCGATATGGTGCTCAATGTGGGGGGGATTATTCCGCAGGAAGATGTGCAGCCGCTGTTGGATGCGGGGGTCCATCAAATTTCTCACACGGGGACGGGGATGCTGGAAATTGTCGATGGGGTGCGGGAAGTGACGAAGCCCTATGGCGAGTTGGCGGGCGATCATCCAATCGCCAATCTTGCCCGGTCGATCAGTCGCATTCATCGGGGGGAAGCTATGTCTGATGCCCCACGAAAAAGACCGCAAACTGTCATCGGCCTGACCGGGGCTCCGGGAGCGGGCAAATCAACGCTGGTTGCGACGATGGCAACAGAGGCAGTGCAGCGGGGTGAAAAAATGGCGGTGGTCGCGTTCGATCCGAAAAGCCCTATCACCAATGGGGCGCTGCTGGGTGATCGGCTCCGTGTGGACTTTAATCGGGTGGATGAGAATGTGTTTTATCGTTCGCTGGCGATTGCGGGGGAGGATTACGAAACGCTGCCGGGCATTCTCGAATTGATCGGCGGAGCGGGGTTTGACCGGGTGATCGTGGAAACCGTGGGGGCGGGGCAGAACGAGGTCCGGATTCGCGAGCATGTGGATCGCACTGCCGTGGTCGTGGTGCCGGGCATGGGCGACAGCGTGCAGATGGACAAGGCGGGCATCCTCGAAATCGCCGATCTTTTCGTCATCAACAAGGCGGATTATGAAGGCGAAAACAAGCTAAAACGAGAACTCCTCGACATCGCCACCAGCCGGACTATCCTCGAAACCATCGCCACCGTCGGCCAGGGCGTGGTGGAGTTGTACGAAGAGTTGTTCGGGAAATAATTTTATTTCTTCTTGCAGGATTCACCTTCGGGGGCGACACTGTCCTCATGGCAGTCCCCCGGATTGAAGATCTGGCGATGAAGGGAAGCAGGCACGGTGCGGGATCGCGCCTGTGGGCAGAGTGGTGCTTCATCAAAGTCTGTCTGAGGCACTTTCGTCTTCGCCTGCTTCTGATGATGGCCATTCTGTTCGCGGGGGCGGCCCTCTTCATGAAACTGGAGCCGGTCCAGAACCACTCCCTCGCGGAAGCGACTTACTACACCTTCAGTTTGATTTTCGGTGAACCGCCGGAAGAGTTTCCCGAATCGCGAATCCTGCAGGCATTGTTTTTTATCGTTCCCATTCTGGGTTTAACCGTCATCATCGAAGGAATCATTGACTTCGCCCTCATCCTCCGGGATAGAAGGCGATTTGAAAAGGGCTGGTGCCACATGCTCGCAAAATCATTCAAAGATCACATCGTACTCATCGGGTTCGGTCGCCTCGGCTACCGTACCTGGGTCATTCTCCGCCGCATGGGCGAGGCCGTAGTGGTGATCGAACGGAACCCGGAGAACCAGTTTCTGGAAGAGGTACGCCGGGATGGCACGCCTCTTCTCATTGGCGATGCCCGGCGCGAGGCCTTTCTCGAAGATGCCAACATACGGCAGGCCAAGAGTATCGTTCTCGCTTCGGATGATGACATGGCGAATCTCGAAACCGCTCTCGACGCCCGCAAGATGAATCCGAAAATCCGCGTAGTGCTGCGTATGTTTGATCAGAACATGGCGGACAAAGTCAAAAGCGGTTTCAACATCGAACTTGCGGTTTCCCCTTCTGCCGTATCTGCTCCCACTTTCGCCACCTGCGCTCTCACTCCGGCTACCGTCAACAGTTTTATCGTGGGCGATCAACTGGTGGCCATGCAGCGCTGGTTGGTTCGGGAGGCGGGGCCGCTCGTCCATAAAACGGTGAGTGAAGTGATGAGTGATCATCGGGTGATGGTGGTGGAGCACCGAAGAGGCAACGATCAACCGGCGGTCTGCCCCGATCCCGATCTCCAACTCGAACCGGGCGATGGCCTCATTCTTCAGGGGCCGGTGAATACCCTGGATAGATTGCGACAACAGACCATTGAACAGATGGCCATGAACTGAATCAACTCCAACCGACCAATCAGCCAAAAAACGAAACGCCCCGCAATTTCTCTCGTTTGCGGGGCGTTTCTCGAAGGAAATGAAAATGCTTGTTCAGGTCGTTCGGCGCCGATGGATCGTGCCGGCGAGGCCCATGAGGCCGCACAGCACGAAAGTCGCGGGAACGGGAATGGTGACGGCGCGGAATTCATCGATACGGAAATCCGTGCCTGCGCCGCCCATGAATTTCACCTCAACCGAGTCGATGGCGGCAAGATTTGCCGCTCCGGTGAATTGAGACGCATCGAAGAAGCGGGTCTCGGGGGCGGTGATGGGTGCGGTAAGGGTAGTGGTCTGCGTAAGCGTGTTGGCGCCTTCGTGCAGAAGTATCATTACATCCATGCTGGCATTGGTGGCATGGTCAAAGGCGAGAAAATCTATTTCAAAACCGATCTGGTCGGAAAAATCTGTGATGCCCCCTGCATATTTTAGAGAAGCGGAACCGATGGCAGTGCTGCTACTTGCAAAATCAAAGATCCCCTGGGGCTGAGGAGCAATGATGATCTGGCCGCTTTCCGGGCCGGGGTCACCGAGCGAGGATACCGTCAGGGTGGTGGTTCGCCTGCCTCCCAGAACGCTGGTGAGATTTGTTTCCGTTACGGAAAACAAACCCACACTGATCAAGGAGATGGGGTACACATTATCCGCGGCGACCTCATCAAAGGAATCGATGATGATGTTTGCTGAGGCGGAACCGGCTGCGAGAATCGACAGAGCCAGAACAGGCGCTGTCAATCGTGGTGCCGGGGATTTCATTACACGAAGAAAATTCATGGGATGGGTGTCTCTCTCTTGGATCTCTCAAGGATCTCTTTTCGTTTCTCTCACAGGGCTGCGACTGAAGCGGCGCAACTTATCCTTGCACTCTTTGGGTTCGCCAAAGGAGTAAGTGTGTTCGCATATTCAGTTAACGAATGATCTAACTCAGTTTCTTTCTTGTTCTACTTGGTTCTCTTTTCGATCAAATCTCAATCAGCTCTCACTCAAACGATCTCTCTATTTCTCGTCCGCGTCAAATCATGCGCACCGAAGTGTCGCTTACTGGATGCGTACAGCAAAATCCTTTGGCTATACCGCATAGAATTGTCTGAGGAGCACTCTCTTCCTGAGACACCAATCATGGTGTGTGCGCCTCTCTCTGCAAGTCCGTTAATCAGAGAATAGCGTCATTGTGAGGGAATGCAAGGGAATATCAGACATTTTGTCGAAAAATTTGATTATTTTTCAAATTGACCCCGGAATCGGGCTTTTTCAGGCAAAGAAAGGGAATTCGCAATAATGTGGAGCGATGGTGCCGGGGATCGTACGCTATGCTGTCATTCTCACTTAGAGGAGGCATGTATGATTCGTGAACGAATACTTACGGCGGCTTGCTGGTGTTTAATAACCGCATCCCTTCCCGCTGCTGAAAACGGGTATTACACCCAACCCACCCTGAATGCGGGAGTGTTGATCTTTGTCAGCGAAGGTGATTTGTGGCGGACGGCAGTGAGCGACGGGGAGAAAACTATCCTTGCCTCCCGGTTGACTTCGAGCGCTGGACGCGAACATCATCCCGTTATCAGTCCGGATGGCGCCTGGGTCGCGTTCAGCGGTGAATATGATGGCAACACCGATGTATTTGTCATGCCGGTTGACGGTGGAGTACCGCTGCGACTTACTTACCATCCCGGCAAGGACACCGTGCAGGGATGGACTCCCGATGGGAGCAGCGTACTCTTTACATCCGGCCGCAGTCACCATTTCGGACGGCAGGAGTTATGGCGAATTTCCTCTCGGGGAGGCATGCCACAGCGATATGGTTTCGGAGAATGCTCGATGGTCAGCATGTCCGGTGGAGGGAGTCGGTTTGCGTTCACCCGCTGGTCCACCGAGAATTGGAGTTGGAAGGGATATCGGGGGGGAACCTCCCCGGATATCTGGGTGGGCGATCTGCAGGCGGAATCATTTCATCGGGTTACAAATCATCCTGCGGTGGATATGTTTCCCCTGTGGATGCGGGGGCGGGTGTATTTTCTCTCAGAAAGAAGCGGGACGGCGAACTTGTTTTCCGTCTCTCCGGAAGGTGGCGATGTTCGCCAGCACACGCAGTATTCTTTTGATCCCCAGAATCCCACTCGCCCGGAAGGATACGACATCCGCTGGCCCGGCCGGGATACCCGAAGGCGGGGAGATCGCATCGTTTTTGCTCAGGGAGGGGGCCTCGCAATTCTCAATGTGAAAGACGATTCTGTTCAGCACCTCGACATTCGATTGATGAGCGATCGAGTCGCTACCCGTATCCGTTATCAGGATCTTATGGATCAGGCCACAGAAATTGCCCTGGCTCCCGATGGAAACACGCTGCTTATCGTGGCCCGGGGTGAACTCGTTTCCATTGATTTAGAGCAAGATGAGACTCGCCAACTCACGCACACCTCCGGAATTCGGGAGTGGGGGGCGGCCTTTCTGGATGACGACCGCATCGCTCTCATTTCCGATGCCACTGGGGAGCCGCAGATCACCATTATGCCTGCCGACGGCTCGGAACAACCCTCTCTCGCCACCGAAGACCTCTCGGGTTGGCTGTTTCCAGTGCAGACCTCGCCGGATGCCCGTTGGATTGCGTATGCCGACCAGGCGATGCGCCTCCAGTCGCTCGATCTTGAGACGCTGACCCATCGCGTGGTGGCGGTGGGGGAGGCGGGGGAAATCACTGATTATCAATTCTCGCCGGACAGCAAGTGGTTGGCGTATGCCCAGCCCATACCCAATGGTTTTCACTCCATCTTCATTCATTCCCTCCGTACCGGACGGTCGTTTCCGGTGAGCGATGGTATGACCGATGATTTCGAGCCGAGATGGGATCCCTCCGGCAAATTTCTTTATTTTCTCTCCCGCCGCCGACTGGATCCACTCCTCGGCGAGTTTGACTTCGAGCATGTCAATATTAGCACCACCGGCGTCTATGTTGTCCCACTTGCCGCGATGACTCCGCCCCCGGTGTCGCCTTACAAAGTTGTCAATGCATCGGAACCGGAGAGCGATGAACAGCCGGAACCGGCTGACGCGGAAGCCGACATAAATCCCGATGATGATATCCAGACCATGAGAGTGGATACCGATGACATGCCTGACCGCCACTTCGCCCTCCCCATTCCCGGTGGCATCTACGACGGCCTGACGGTTATTCCAGATGGCCTGCTCTATGTCAGCCACCCGGCGAAAGGGGTGATGGAGGATGATTTCGGACAATCGGGATTCGGGGCTGCGGATGGGGAACTGCACCTGTTCACTCTGGCCGAAGAAAAAGACGAAGTGATCGCGAGGCCTGTTGGTGCCTTTGTCATCAGCCACGATCAATCCACCCTCGCCTGGGTTGATGAAAAAAATCCGATGGTGATGAACTTGAAGACGCGAGAGGTGAATCCTGTATTTTCAAATGAAGGAGATGAAGGAGAAGACAGAGACGACGGGAATTCCGGTGGTCGTTTACAAGTGAACATCCGCGAAGAGTGGAATCACATCTTCCGCGAGGCCTGGCGCTTGCAGCGAGATTTCTACTGGGCTCCGAACATGGGAGGTGTGAATTGGGATGCGATAAAATTAAAATATGAGGCATTACTCCCTCGAATCGGCACCCGGGATGAATTGTCCGACCTCATTAAACAAATGATCGGAGAGTTAGGAACCAGCCATACCTATGTCTGGGGAGGCGAACACCATGAGGAAGCGAAACCGGTCAGCGTGGGTCTGTTGGGAATCGAGGTCGAGTTCGACGGTCGCGGCTGGCGTATCAATCGCATCCTCCCCGGCCAATCCTGGAATGAAGAAGCCTACAGTCCCCTGGCTCCGCCGCATTTGAAGGTGCAGGAAGGAGACTACCTGCTTGCGATCAATGGTAAGGCACTCATTCCCGGGAAAAATATCCTGGCCGGATTGCAGGATCAGGCCGGAAAAAAAGTTCACCTGAAAATCGGACCCAATCCCGCGGGGGCAGGAGCGAGGGAGATCGAAGTGATGACCATCGGCGATGAACGGGAATTGCGCTATCAGGCCTGGGTGGACAACAACCGCCGCCTTGTCGCCCAGGCCAGCGATGGGAAACTCGGCTATATGCACTTGCCGGACATGGATGCGGCGGGATTGATCGCCTTCACCCGCCAGTTCTATCCCCAACTCCATAAAGAAGGGATCGTCATCGACATTCGCGACAATGGAGGGGGCTATGTCAGTCAGATGCTCGTCCAGCGTCTCGCTCGAAAAATATGGGGGTACGATCATCCCCGCCACGGCAGCGATGAAACCTATCCCCTCCGTGCCCCTCGGGGACACCTCTGCTGCATCATCGACCAGCACGCAGGGTCGGACGGTGACATCTTTCCCAGGTCGTTCCGTGCTCTGAATCTGGGGCCGCTCATCGGGCGACGAACCTGGGGCGGGGTGATTGGCATACGGGCTGATAAATCCTTCCTCGATTTCGGCATGTCCACGCAGCCCGAATATGCCTGGTGGGATGACCACGGTTGGTCGATTGAAAACAAAGGGGTCTCCCCGGAGAGCGGAATGGATGTGGACATCACGCCCTCAGATCGAGCGGCTGGCCGTGATCCCCAACTCGAAATGGCGATTCAGTATCTGCTGGAAAAAATCAAAGACGAGCCGGTGTCGCCGCCAAAACCGCCGCCGTTTCCCACAAATCGAGAGTAATCCGCTGTCCCCCACGAGCAGGCGTTTCGATTATGCCTGTAGATCAATCTGCTGGGCCATCTGCGAGGCCTTCATGAGCACGGTCAGCCCGGCCAGTTTCGCCGTCTCCTTGGCAAAGTCCGTGTCCCGGATCTGGGACAACGCGGTGGCGATGCTTTCCTTCGTAGTGTTGATGCTGCGGAGATTTGCCCCCACCGTATTCGTGCTGAACGCCCCCAGCCCGCCCCGCATCGTGGAAATCTGCTTCCGGGTGTCGCTCAAACGCTGCTGCGCCGCTTCGAGATCACCACTGGTGATGTTCACCGCACCCACGGAGACCGCATCAATCGTAAACGACTCTCCGAACGCCGAAAGCGTTGCCTCGCCATTCAACAGGGGATCTCCATTAAAAGATGCCGAACCGGCAAGTCGGTTCACCGTGGATAAAATGGAATCCATCTCCATCTGATTGGCGGCCCGCTCTGCATCAGATACCCCGGCTGTGTTCGCATTGGCCACCGCCAGCGTCTCCGCCTCTCCCAGCAATGAGCCGATCTCTCCCAGCGCCGAATCCGCCACTTCCGCCACTTGCTGCGTCCGCTTCGCGCTCCGCGATTCTGCATCCAGCACCGTCAATACCGCCCGAAGATTTTCTGAAGTAATCAGTCCCGAAGGATCGTCCGCCCCCCGATTAATCCGCTTGCCCGTGGAAAGTTTTTCCAGCGTAACATTGAACGCCTTGCGGTTGGCTGCGTCGATGCGGTGGAGTTTGAGGGGGGTGGTGGGACGAAAAGAGCGAGCGGAAAAGTTAAGGGGGGAAATCGGGGCCATGAATCACTCCGGCGACTCTTTCCACCCATATTCAGAGAGGAGAAAGCGGCTTCCCCCATTCTTCAATATAAATCAAAGAAAAACCGCCCGGCTCACCCAAGAAAGGCAAAAGGAGCGGGGATAATCCTTCCTGTTTACCCAATGGTCAATCGGAAAGATGGTTATCGGGCGGCCGGCTCTGAAGTGGGCTTGTTTTCTACAATCAAGGGCGGCTCCACCGGGGTTTTTTCCGGGATTTTTTCCGGGGGCTTTCCCGGGTTAATTCCCATCTCTATTCCCTTCTCCCTATCCGGGGGTTCAGTGGATTGAAGGTTGATCGTGAATTCGTGATCCACTCCCGATCGCGGATAGCGCAGGGTGGCCACTCCCTGCAGATCAGATCGCACAATCCCCTCGATCAACGAGGTACCGACGCCGGGCGTGGGATCGGGATCGATCTCGGGTCCGTTCGATTCCTGCCACTGCAGTCTCAGAGAGTCTATCCCTTCTACATCCTGCTGCTCCCAGGACAATCGCACCCTGCCTTCCGGCACCCGCAGCGCTCCATGCTTCATGCTGTTGGTAAGAAGCTCGTGTAACACCATCGCCAGAGCGGATGCTTTTTCCGCATAGATGATGACCGGCTTGCCGTCCCGGCGAATCTGTTTCTGAAGTTCGGGCGGCGTCAGGGCGTGGACGAGATGACATAAACCGATGTCGCGCCCTCGCGAATGACTGAGCAGATCGTGAGCCGTCGCCATGGTGTTGATGCGTCCCTTCACCGCCGTAGTGAATTGTTCGGGAGTGTGAGCGGAACGGCGCGATATGTCCACCAGTGTATTGAGCGACGCCAGGTTATTCCGCACCCGATGATCGAGTTCATTGCGGAGAAGGTGCTCGGTGATCGCCTGCCGACGAATAATCGCGTCGGTCTGGATCCGCTCGAGTTCAGTAGCCGCCCGGATGGCGAACAAGCGAACAATGCGGGCGATCCGGCTACTATCCAGCATGGGTTTGTCGTCGAGGACGCAGATGTGGCCGATCTTCCGATCCTCCCCATCGACCAGCGTTTTGCCGTAGTAACTGTCTGCATTCAATTCCACCAGACCCGGATCGTTAGGAAACTTACTCTGGACTCCCTGAGGGCAAAAATATTCCCCGAGCTCCAAAACTTTCTCACAAGGGGTGTTGGGTGCGGCATAGGTGATTGGTTCGCCTTCCCGGCCGTCATTCCAAAAAGCAAGCATTTGAAATTGATCGTTGACCAGTTCAGTGACGATAGCGTGTCGCACGACATTAGCGTGGGCGAGGTGCTTCACCAGAATCGGGAAAAAGGGCTGGCCCGTTACAGATGCCGTGCCCGATATGAGATCCTGGAACGATGCCTCGTGGCGGGTGCGCTCGATGGCGATGGCCGCAAGTTGAGCGTATCCTTCGATAAGTGTGCAATCCTCGGCCGTAGGCGATTTTGGTTCCCGGTGATACATGGCGAAGGTTCCCAGCACCTCGCCGGCGGAGGAAAAAATCGGCTCCGACCAGCACGCCCGGAAATCCGCCCGGGCTGCGAATTCACGATACGGCGCCCAATTCGGGTGGGTCATGACATCTTCGACAATGACCCTTGCTTTATCGTGCGCAGCCGCTCCGCAGGATGCGACTCCGGATCCTATCGCCAGGCCATCCACGGCTTGGTTGTAGAAATCAGGAAGAGAAGGCGCTGCCCCATGCCTGAGGCATTGAGTCTGCGGGTCGAGCAGGAGAATGGAGCATCTCATTCCTGGATTAATCTTCTCAGTCGATTCAGTGATGAGCGTTAGAATTTCCGGAAGTGGGGCATTCTCGGCCAGCCGCTCCACCACCTGATGCCGTCCTTCCCGTAACAGTTCCAACCGTTTCTGTTTCGTGATGTCAATCATCACCCCTTTCTGACGGCGGCGTCCATCCTTCTCGATGACCTTCCCTGAAATATCCCGCAGCCAGACCACCCCGTCGTCCTTCATCAGAAATCGATATTCCAGATCAACAGATTTTCCATGAGTGATCTGAGTATCTGAAAGAGCTTCAGCACTATCTCTATCATCTGGGTGGATGTGCATTTGCCAGAACCCAGGTTGGTACAATTCCTCCTGGGAATAGCCAAGGATTGTCTTGGCATGAGGACTCATGTAGATAAAACGGTTTTTGTCAATGTCGAACTCCCAGACCATCGCATCCACCCCTTCGACAATACGGCGGAATCGATCCTTACTCTCTCGGAGTTTTCCTTGCCGCACCAGACCGACTCGAATGAGCCAACCCACCAGCAAAGAAAGTAGGAGACCTCCAAAGAGAACAAAATCATCCACAGCGGTATGAATCGCGGTCAATGAGGAAGATGAGGGGGCGATGGTGAGCATCCATGGGGTATGCAATACGCTTACTTCGTTGCGCACTGCTTCGGGCCACCAAACCGGCTTCAGGGTGGCTTCAGAGGCGAAACCCCGGGGAGTCGTGTCATCGTGACGATACACGAGCCGACCGTCCGGCTCAGCAAGAGAGAATCGATAATGCTCCCGCAATGGTGGATCGGCCAGACAGGCATCTGCCATGGTGCAAATGCTGTACTCGGCAGCGATGACTCCCAGAAGACGATTCTCATCATCGCGGACCGCCTGGAAGGTGATGAAACCGGGGACACCCTTGAAGAGATCAACAATTGGAGTCAATTCACTCTGGTCTCCTGCCACTGCCCGGCGGAAGGCGATCCCAATGGCAGAATCAGGAAGGTCATGGAGATTTGTATCCAGAACCGGGTCATTCGCCTCTTCCGGCATCGTGATACTGATTCGACCACTCGGCTCGATCCAGTTGAGCGATAGAAAACCGGGAAAGGACTCATGGTATTGCTTTGCCATGGCCCGGAACACTTCGGGCTTTCCGGCAAATTGATTTGGAAAAATGTCTGCAAAATGATCGAGAATATTGATTCGATCGGCGATCCAATCCTCAAGATGCAATCCCACCTGCTCTGCGACAATGGAGGTTTCGAGTTGTATCTGCTGATTCTGTGATTTTTCGAGGTGCCAGGAGATGGTTGCCGTTGCGGCAGCCAGAGCAACCATAACCAGAATGGGCAGCCATACGGATTTTTGCTTCAAGATCATTCTCGACAGCATCCTGAATCAGGGAATCCAAAGAAGATGAAAGATGCATCAAGGCATTCCTTCTTCAAGGAGAACCAAGTGCGAACAGCATATCACAAGTGGCTACCTTATGAATCGTCTCAATCAGCACAATTCGATCAGCATACTCACCGCATTCCCACCCCCTAAGCACAGTGACGCCACCCCCCGTTTCCCGCCCGTTCGCCGTAGTTGATGGACCAGGGTGGCAAGAATTCTGGTCCCGGACGCTCCAAGGGGGTGTCCCAGAGCCATGCCCCCGCCGCAGACATTGAGATTTTCCTCCGAAATTCCCAATTCCCCAATGTTTGCCAGCAACTGAGCGGCAAACGCCTCGTTCAGTTCAAACAGGTCAATGTCATCCACGGCGAGATTATTTCGATCCAGCAACGCCCGAATCCCCAATGCCGGAGCGTCAAAAATATCCTTCGGAGCCACCCCGGCGGTGCCATAGTCCACAATTCTCGCCAGCGGAGTCGCCCCCATCTCCTTCGCCTTCTCCGCCGAAGCCACAATCACCGCCGCCGCTCCATCGGAAATCTGCGAAGCATTCCCCGCCGTAATAAACTCGTGCCCGGGCACGGTGCGCAGTTTCCCCAATCCCTCCGCCGTGGTATCCGCCCGAATCCCCTCATCCTGAGAAATACCGCCCTCGGCCCCCGGCTTCTTCCGATTCCCCAACTGCTCGCCGGTCAGCGGAATAATCTCATCCTTAAACCATCCACTTTTCGTCGCCGCCGCCGCCCGTTGATGTGACTGGGCTGAATAGCGATCCAGTTCTCCCCGGGACAATCCGTGCTTCTTCGCGGTGTGATCGGCGGCATTCGTCATTCCCCACCCCTCAAACGGACAGCACAACCCATCATGCTGCATGTGATCGATCATTTTCCCATCCCCAAATTTAATCCCCCCTCGCAGATGAGCCAGATGTGGAGCCGCCGACATATTCTCGAATCCCCCTGCGACCACCACTTCATTATCCCCTGCCTTGATCGACTGCGCCGCCAGCATCACCGCCTGCAAGCCCGACCCACACACCTTATTGACCGTCATCGCACTCAGCGTGTCCGGCAGCCCCGCCTTCAATCCCGCCTGCCTCGACGGATTCTGCCCCAGTCCCGCCTGCAATACGCACCCCATAATGCACTCATCCACTGCATCCCGGGCCGCCGGGCAATCATCCAGCACCGCTCCAATTGCAAATGCCCCCAACTGAGGACTGGGCGTGCGGGTCAGCGAACCGAGAAATCGACCCACGGGAGTACGGCGAGCGGCAAGAATAACAGGCGATGACATGTGAATCTCCGAGAGGAAAAAACCGGGAAGTAGGGGTCGGAATCAATCTCCGGGTCGTTTCGATGACCAGAATAAGGAAAGCGACAATTATGATACAATTCGAGACCGAAGTGTAGTGATTTATCCCCAAAAATGTGGCTCGAAAGTTGAGAAAACACTTTCCCCCACCATGGAGACATGAGGCCCGACCGATGATGGAACCGATGGAACCCCTGCAACCCCAATTCACCACCGACAATCTCACCTCCCTCCAGAGCCATATTCTCGCCGAGGAAGAGAAATATCCGGGAGCCACCGGCGACTTCACCTGGATCCTCTCCGCCATCTCCCTCGCCGGGAAAACCATCGGCAACAAGGTTCGCCGCGCCCGCATCGAAGATGTCCTCGGCAGCCACGGCGAAACCAACATCCACGGCGAAGACCAGCAGAAACTCGACATCATCGCCAACGAAATTATCATGCGCTGCCTCGGCGATCGGGCCAATGTCGCCATCCTCGCCACCGAGGAAAATGACGAACCGATCGTTCTCCGCAATCGCGATGAGGGAGGAAAATACTGCATCCTCTTCGATCCCCTCGATGGATCCTCCAACATCGATTTCAGCGTCGGCGTGGGAACCATCTTCAGCATTCTCAAAAATGAGCGTCGCAAACCCCGAGACATTCCCCATTATCTCCAACCCGGCACCCGCCAGGTCGCCGCGGGCTATGTCCTCTACGGCTCATCCATCATCTTCGTGATCACCACCGGCAACGGCGTGAACATGTTCGTTCTCGACCAGTCCATCGGCTCCTTCGTCCTCGTCAAAAGCAACATCCAGATTCCGAAATCGAAAAAAATCTACTCCATCAACGAGGCCAACCGGGACAGTTTTCCCAAACCATTCCAGAATTACCTTCGAGATGTTCACGCCGAGGGGTACACCAGTCGCTACATCGGGTCCATGGTCGCCGATGTCCATCGCACCCTTCTCAAGGGCGGCATATTCCTCTACCCACCCACCGCCTCCAATCCCGAGGGAAAACTCCGCCTGATGTACGAAGCCAATCCCATGGCCATGATCATGGAACAGGCGGGCGGCAAAGCCATGTCCGGAACCGAACGCATCCTCGAAATCAAACCCCAGGCCCTCCACGAACGCTGCAGCGTCGTCCTCGGCAGCCCCGAAGAAGTCGACAAAGTCCAGAAACACCTCAAAACTGACCACTGACCACTGACCACTGTTAACTGAAAACTGAAAACTCTCTCACCCATGCCCACCACCTGCCCCGATACCGCTCTCACCCTCTCCCCCGATTCCAACC
>CAZLXE010000019.1:0-1544 GCA_964563005.1 uncultured Isosphaeraceae bacterium | reverse complement strand
CCCATGCCCACCACCTGCCCCGATACCGCTCTCACCCTCTCCCCCGATTCCAACCAGGCCCTCGGCATCGCCGAATTCGCCATAAACTTCATGAGCGGTAAAATCGGCGAACCCGATCCCGCTGTCCTCGATCGCACCCGCCAATTCTTCACCGACTCCGTACTCTGCGGCCTCTCCGCCCTCGCCCTCGGTACCAACGCCCCCACGGTACTCCGCAATGAAGCACTGGAATATGCCCCAGAATCCGGGCGCGGCGTACCCGTGTTCGGCTCAAACGCCAGGGTCATGCCCGAAAAAGCCATCGTCGCCAACTCCTCCGCCGTCCGCGAGTGGGATTCCAACGGCACAAACTTCGGCTACAACCCTCGTCTCCCCGGCCACACCGCCGGCGAGTTCGGCCATAACGATTTCTACCCCGTCGCCATCGCCGCCGCCCAACTTGCCGAAAAAGACGGCGCCTTCGCCCTTCGCGGCATGGTCTGTCTCGATGAAATCCGCGGCCGTCTCAGCGAAGTTTTCAGTTTAAAATCCTACCGTATCGACCATGTTGTTCACGGGGCCATCGCCTCTGCTGCCACTTTCGGCGCCATGCTCGGAGCCACCGCCGATCAGATCGAATCCGCCATCGGCATGGTCGTCGCCCACTACATCCCCTGGCGAGCCATTCGAGCCGGCAAACAACTCTCCGACTCCAAAGGCGCCTCCGCTGCTCTTTCCACCGAAGTCGCCATCCTCTCCATGAAGCGATCCATGGCCGGGTTCGTCGGCCCCAAAGACATCTTCCGCAATCCCGAAGCCATCTGGCGCCAGTTTGAAGAAACCAATGGCGACTCCCCCTTCGACCTCGTCCTCTCTCATTCCGGCTCCGACTTCGCCGTCATGGGCATGCACTTCAAACTCGGCCTCTACGAACACCAGTCCGCCGGCGCCCTTCAGGGATTGATCGATCTCATCCTGAAAAATCCCCAGATCATCGAATCCGGCCCCGAAGGAATCGACTCCATCCTCATCAAGGCCTACCAGCCCGCCTTCGGCATCATCGGCGATCCCGCCAAACGCGACCCCCAAACTCGCCAGTCCGCCGACCACTCCATGGTGTACATCGTTTCCACCCTCCTCCGCAAAGCCCTCGATGCCGGCCCCGCCGCCCTCGCCTCCAACGACGACGCCTGGAAAACCCTCATGCTCCTGCCCGAGGACTACAACGAGCAGGCCATCTTCCACCACACCACCCGCCTCCTCATGGAAAAAATCGCCTTCGAGCACGGCGGCCCCGACTATGACGCCAAATACCCCGATGGCATCCCCACCTCCATCATCATCACCCTCAAAGACGGCACGAACTGCGACAGCGGCCTCATCATGTACCCCACCGGCCACGCCCGCAACGAAGCCGCCGACCTGGGTGACATCCTCGCCACCAAGTTCAACTTTCTCGGCGCCCTCGCCCTCGCCGACCCCCAACCCATCATCAATCGCTTCAACAACCTCGCCAACCTGACCCCGGTCGATCTCCAGTCACTCTACGATTTCCAAATCCTCGA
>CAZLXE010000018.1:0-27021 GCA_964563005.1 uncultured Isosphaeraceae bacterium | reverse complement strand
ATGAGCCATAGGCCATGAGCCATGAGGGGAACGAGAGGAGAGGAGAGGAGAGGAGTATTCACCACAGAGACACAGAGAGCACAGAGGGGGGATTCTTGTTTGGGAGAGGAGAGGAGAGGAGAGGAGAGGAGTTATACCAATTCTAAATAAAACGGACGCCCCCGGACAGATATAAATCCCCCTGACAAGAGGACTTGTTCCGCTGAAAGCGGACCGCCCAAGATTGATCGTTGTAGTTTTTGGATCAGGTGTTGCCTATGGATTCGGCTTCGGATTCGGTGTGGAGGGTGGTGGTTTGGTCTTCTTCGCCCTGGACGAAGGTTCGGCCTTTGTAGAAGAGGGAATAGAAGACGAAGATGATGGCCACGATGACCATGAGTCCGGTGAAGAACCAGTAGTAGTTGGCGCCTTCAAGTTTGGAGGAGGCCTCCTGAACGACGACGGACTCGCCGTTGACGACTTTCGTGACTTCGGGAATCTCAATGAAGTGATTGACGGCGGCGGTAAAAAGGTTGCCGAGGGAGACGCCGAGGAAGTACACGCCCATGATGAAGGATTTCATGGTTTTGGGGGCCTGGGTGTAGGCGAATTCGAGGGAAGTGATGGAGACGAGGACTTCGGCGGCGGTGAGGATGACATAGGCCAGCAATTGCCAGACGATGTTTGGGGTTTCGCCGGATTGAATGCGCATTTCAATCCAGGCGGAGAGGGTGAAGGCGGCGGCAGTCATGAAGAGCCCCACACCAATTTTCCGCAGGGGCGTTACTTTGATGAATTTATTAACGAGGGGATAGACCACATAGGCGAAAGTGGGGATGAGGATGAGGATGAGAATGGGGTTGGCGGCCCCTATCTGGGATTCCAGCCATTCTATGCCCATGAAGTGCCGATCCATGTGCTGGGCCTGGAGCACCCAGGCGGAGCCGGTCTGATCGAAGATGGCCCAGAACATGGGGATAAACAAGAGGAAGATGGGGCAGAGGTTTATCAGGGCGCGTCGACCATGGGGGCTGAAGGTTTCGCCGAAGAATTTGTCTGTGCCTCCGGCGGGGATGTGGACAAATTTGTTTCGTCCCATCCAGAAGACGAAGGTGGCGAGGGCCATGAGAATGCCCGGCAGACCGAAGGCCGCCCAGCCGCCATATCTTTCGAGAAGTACGGGAGTGAGGAGGGTACTTGCGGCGGCCCCCACATTGATGGAGAAGTAGAACCAGCTGAAAATTTTAGAGACGAGATACTGGTTTTTGGAACCGAACTGGTCACCAACATGGGCGGAGACACAGGGTTTGATACCCCCGGAACCGATAGAAATAAATATCAACCCCAGAAAAAGCCACATTTTAGGCTCCATCAAAGCCCGGCCGAATCCCACATCCCCAATGGCAATGCAGGCGTGCCCGATGCAATAGCCGAGAGAAAGAATAATGATGGTTTTGTATTTTCCGAAGAGGATGTCCGATACCAGTGACCCGATGATGGGGAAGAAATAGGCGGCGGCGGTGAAGAGGTGATAAATGGTTTTGGCGTCCTCCTCACTCATATGGGCCGGATGACCGGCGGAGTCCATGAGGTGCTTGGTCATGAAAATAGTGAGGATGCCCTTCATGCCATAGAAGGAGAATCGCTCGGCGGCTTCGTTGCCAATGATGTAGGGGATGCCTCGGGGGAGGCGGGTAGTGAGTTCTGGTTTGGTGAGATATTGGCCGGTCATGCGAAATCCTTTCCAACCCCCGGAAACAAAACCCCAGCAACAGAATCCCCAGTAAGAGAACCCGTTTGAATCCTCCGTCAATGCCCAAATGGGCTTTGATGAGAAGTGAGGGTTCCCGATGATAGCGGATTTTGGATATTTGCTGGTTTTGTTGCTTCACTCGCACAGAAGGGGCGTGAATCGCCTATCGCGCGCCGAGATAGAGGCCGGAGACCTGGACAGACCCCTCACGGGGGGTGAGGAGGAGGAATGGCCATTCTTTTTTTGTGGTGGGGCGGGCGATGTGTGCTCCGCCACCGGAGATTTTGATGCGATCGCGGGGATTCTGGAGATTTTGGCGGATGAGTTTGGTGGTGGTGGTGACGAGGGCGTCTGGGCCGTGGATCTGAGCGGCAATGGAGGATTCGATGAGGGGGAGGGGGCGAGAATCGGTGGCCCAGGGTCGCCAGATGACCATGCGGCTGTCGCGGGGGTGGAAGAAGACGAGTTGCTCGAGGAGGGGTTGGTTTTGGGGCGTGGCGTTGTTGACGACGGTGCTCATGGTTTTATGTGCCCAGAGGATGGAGCCGTCGATGATGAGGGGGAGAGTGCGGAGGGATTGGCGGATGGCGGCGGGGCTGGTGGCGATGAGGTGGGCGACGGCGAGGTTTGGGCCGGAGAGGTGGAGAATGAAAAGGCCATCGCTGCGACCGGACCAGGTGGGGAAGAGCCAGTGGTCTGAGGATTCTTCGCCGTAGGTGAAGGTTTTTTCGCCATGCTGGATGACGAGGTGGAAGTGGTCTTCCTCGATGGCTCGGCGGGACCATGCGAGTTGGCCATCGGGGCCGAGGGAGGCGAAAGCGTTGACGAATTGATCCTGGACGAGCCAGGTAATGACGCCGGTCTGCCACGATGCTTTGCCGATCCAGCGGGAACCATCGGGCTGAGGGGCTTCGATGAGGAAACCCTCGGCGTCAATGGAGCGCCCCAATAAAGCAGGGACGGTGAGATTGGTTATGAGTTGGGGTTGGCCACCTTCGATGAGGCGGTAGATTTCCAGGTGGGTGGCTTCGGGAACGCCGGTGTTTTTTGAGGCGAGGACGGTTTCGTAGAGGGGGGGGACACCGGTCTGGGTGGCGATGGTGAGGCCATCGGGACTGACGAGGGGGAGGGAAAAGTTGTCGTAAGGGACGGTACCGAGGGGAAAGAGGAGGGCCTGGGTTTCGGTTTCGGTATGGGCGAGGGGGGAGACGCGGGCGGCCCCTCCATTTCCGCCTCCGCCGCCGGAATTACTATAAAACGGGTTTGGGGAATCAGATGAGGGGGGGCTGCAGCCAGCGACTACTACTCCGAAAATAAGGGAGAGCCAGGGGAGGGAAGGGTTTAAGGAAGGGGTTCGTTTCACTTATCCATCATGACCGACATCGGGGGGATTGTCGAATTCCTGGATTTGTTGCATCCGGTCGCGCAGCCGTTGGATGGCGGCTTTGCGGTCTTTCATTTCACCCAGTGGGCTTTTCATAAGATTGAGGAAGTCCAGGTCATTCTGGCTGGCTTCGTTGTTGTCATCCGGTGAATTGATCACGCTGGGGGTGATGAAGACGAGAAGTTCACTGGTGGTGGTGGCATCTTCAACGGAGGTGAAGAGGGCGCCGAGGAGGGGGATGTCTCCGAGGAGGGGGATTTTTCTTTTAATTTTGGATTCCCGGTCTTTGAAGATGCCAGAGAGGACAATCGTCTGGCCATTATTGATGGTGACGATGCTGTGGGTCTGACGGCGATCGAGGATAAAGCCACCAAAGAGAGTGGCTCCGCCCGGGGCGATGGCGGAGAGTTCGAGGTTGATCTCCATGTTGACGGCGCCGGAGGCGGTGATGCGGGGTCGGGCGTTGAGGACGACACCGACATCTCGATAATCGAAGGATTGGTTGATGGTTCCGCTGCCGATGTTCACGGTGTTACTGCTGGTGATGAAGGGGACTTCCTGGCCATCGAAGAAGTAGGCCTCCTGGTTGTCAGCGGTGAAGATTCGGGGACTCTGGAGAACTCGGACATTGGTTTCCTGAGCGAGGGCCTGAAGAGCGGCGTTGATGTTGAAGTTGACATCGAGGGTGGAGGTGTCGAAGAGTTGGCTGAGAAAACCGGTCTCCTGGGCAACGCCGGTGCCCCCAACGGCAAATGTGTTGTCGGTGGTGGAGGGGGCGACGCCGCTGCCGATGCGCAGGCCGAGGGCGAGATCGTCGTTGAGTTGCACTTCGGCGATGACGGCGGAAATCATCACCTGGCGGGCGGGGTGGTCGAATTCCTGAATAAGTTCCCGCATGGCATGGCGATAGGCGACGGGGGCGACGATGGCGATGGCGTTTTCCCGGATAATGGGGACGACGCGAATGCGGCCGATCATGGGGGTTTCGGGGGCGCGGGTTGCTCCCGCACCGCCGGCCCGTCCGCTTTGCCAGGGGAAGTTGATGCGTCCGCCCGATTCGGCGGTGTTCGCCCCCCCCCCACTGTCGCCGCCAATGCCCGCACCGCTGAGACCGGAGTCTGGTTGGTCGAGGGAGATGTTGCCACCCGCCTCGGCGAGGAGCACATTGATGACTTCGGAAAGTTCGACGGCATCGACATTTTTCAGGGTTACTTTTTCGGGCAGGCCGATGGTGGAGGGTTGATCGAGTTCATCAATGAATTGATCGAGAAAATCAAAGGCCTGCTCGGTTTTGCAGATGGCGACGATGGCGTTTTTTTCGGTGTAAGCATCGAAGGTGTAGATGCCGGAGAGGGACTGGGTGGCGGTGGCTCCCCCTCCGGGGGTTCCTCTGCCGCCACGACCACCCGTGGCCGCTCCACCGGTTCCCCCGGCACCGAGGACTTCACGGAGCATATCCCGGAGTTCGATGGGGTCGGAATGTTTGAGGTAGTACACCTTGGAAGTGCCGGGAGCACGGGGGAGATCCCATTCTTCATTGATGAGTTGGGTGATTTTCTTCATGGTTTCCCGGTCGGTGGAGACGGAGACGGCGTTCTGATCGACGCTGACGGTGATGCGCATTTCCACGATGGGACCGACAGAGCTGGAGGCGCCACCGCCGGTTTGCCGGGGTCGTCCCGTTTGGCGATTCCCGGGACGCGGTCTTCCGGTGGTGCGTCCGCCGGTGGTGACGCTGGCCCCGCCGCCTTCGTAGAGATCCATGATATTGTCGGAAATGGACTGGGCGTCGGCATAGGCAAGGCGGAATGTTTTTGTTTCGATGACGACATTCATTTCATCGAGTTCATCGATGAGGAGTTGCAGATGCTGGCAGAGGCCAATGTCGCCGTGGAGGAGGATTTTATTGGAGTTGGCATCGACGGTGAGGGTGGCGTCTTCGGGGAGGTGATCGCGGAGTTTGTCGCCTACACTTTCGGCATCCACCTCGTCGAGTTTGAATACTTTGACCACGACGACACCGGTGTCGATGCGGTTCATGATGCTTTCATCGGCACCGATGACCGGGGTGCGGGCGTGGCGTACGAGATTCTGGGCGAGGTCGATGATGATGATGTCATCGCGTTCGATGACGCCCACGCCGTTGAGCCGGAGGGCTTCGAAGACAAGATCGAGGGCTTCGCGCTTCTCCACCATTTCGGTGTTGAACAGGGTGATTTTTTTGTTTTTGAGTACGGCGGGGTTGATGGGCATGACAATTTTGCCCGTCATTTCTCCGATAAAATCGATGACTTCCTCGACGGAGATATTGTCCATGGCCAGAGCATATTTCCCGGGTTCCACGGCTTTGCGGGTGCCGTTGGCGTGGTCATCTCCGGTTGTCTCCTGGGCGGGGACGGGCAGAACCACGAGCCCCAGGGTGAGGAGAAGGGGAATCAGTTTCCAGGATTGCGTACGGGAAAAGAAAGTCATGGAGGTGTTTCTCAGGAAGGGATCATTTCTGGGAAGGGATGGAGAAATTCATTTGGTTATCAACCGTCGACCGGTTCGAGGGGTGGGGGCGGTCGATCGGGGTCAGCCGGTTTGGGGGAGCCGGAAGGGGAACTGGATTTTTTGGGAGGGATCGGTTTTTTGGTGGGAGGAGCCGTTTTTGCATTCCCGGCGGGAGCAGGGGACGCGGGGGAAAGGCCGGTTTTCCTGGGGGAAGTTGGGCGAGGGGAAGTGGTTTTTCCACTTGAGGAGAACGGATCGCCCCCCGGTTTTATTTTCGGTGAAGTGGGGTTTGCTTTTTTAGCCGCGAGGGGATCGGGGGTTTCAGATGATTTTACTTCATCCTTTTTTATTTCTTCCAGAGGAGCGGGGATCAAGGTGGAGAGTCCCGGGGTGAACAATTCGACCTCGTATTCGCTTCTGGTGTAGGCCACCCGCACGGTGTAGGGAGAGTGGATGGACAATACTTTGATGCCTTCCTTCTCTTCGCCGATGGCGATCATCAGCGGTTCTTTCTGGCCACTTTGGCGGAACCAAACGGTGTTGCCGACGAAGGCGATGGGGGGCGGGCCGCCGTATTTTTGGGGGGGAGGGGGTTGGTGGGGGATGACGGGTTTTGGATTCTCGGGCTGGGTTGGCCTCGGGATGGAAGGGGTGGGAATCGTTGGGGTTGGAGGGTGATAGGTTTTTCGGGGAATAAAGAACGGCGATCGTCCATCGTAACGCTTCAGATAGGTTTCCTGATCTTCATCATGTTGGGCGATGAGGGTGGCGACCGTTTCGGTGGCGGATGTGGAGCGGCTGCCCCCGGAGAAGACGGCTCCCACAATGCCCGTTGCAGCAGTGAGAAAATATCCGGCCACCAGGAGCAGGGCGGTGGTGCTGACGATCAACGGATTATTCCAGGAAAGGCGGGGAGTCATATCAATTTTTCCTTCGGCGTGGGGTATCGAGATACCACGCTTCCAACGAGAGTTTGACCTGCATCTTGCGGCCGTTGCCGGTTTTTCCCAGGCGTACTTCGTTGACGGCTTCGATGGCGGGATGGGCTTCGAGAGCGGCGATGAAGGGTAACACCAGATTATCATCGGCGATGAACTGGAGGACGCCATCCAATCGTTTCACCTGCTTTCCCCGGGCGATGGTGGGCAACGGACGACCCCGGAGTTTGCTGCCATTGCGGATGATGATCTGGTCTTTGGTGACGGCATAGTCTTTCAGTACTTCGTTGATGGCTTCCCGAAGGGATTGTTTGGCTTCGGCCTCGGTGGTGGGGAGATCCACTTCGCCAATACCGGAGACGACTTCCCGCATGGAGCGGCCCTGAAAATCCAGCATTTCGGATGCTTGAATGACGGCAAGCCGATCTTCGATGGCTGCCGCTTGAGTCGCCCACTCCTGAGTTTTCGGAAATACAACTTCATTCCACAGGAAAAACAACACCAGCCCCAGAGCAGTGGCGACCGCCCAGCGCATGGCCCGGGGTTGCCGGTCGAGGGAATCCATCAGGGAACTGAATGCACTCATCGGGTTCCCTCCTCAGTATCGGATTTTTTAGAAGCCCCGGAAGCCAGTTCCCGGATGTGGGCGACAAGGAGATTGAATTCAGTTTGCAGGCGGGCATCGATTTCTTCGGATAGATGGCCGCGCCTTCGGGCTTTGGCAACGGTTTGCAGCATGTTCTGGGCTTCGGCTTTGGACATGGCTTTGATTTGACCGGGCGAGATGGGGTCGGGTATGGCGACGGCGTGACTGCCCCGATCATCTGCCACACCTGGTCTTCCGACTTCTGGCTCTCCGGGTCCCGATG
Organism: uncultured Isosphaeraceae bacterium; assembly: GCA_964563005.1. Lineage (GTDB taxonomy): Bacteria > Planctomycetota > Phycisphaerae > Phycisphaerales > SM1A02 > CAZLXE01. Next base: position 19,605 of record CAZLXE010000018.1, on the reverse strand, counting down.
GAGTAATTGCTCCCGAGCCGAATGAATTGCCACGGATATCGTCTGGAGATCGGCCCGGTTTTGTTTCAAATATTACAGCACTGGGTTTTGTTGGATCTATCGGTGAATCGGCTTTGGCAATTTGTTCGGGTGATGAATCTATCACTGCCTCGGGCGTTTCGCTTCCATCTTTCCACGACATGCCGTCGATCCGCTGTTGCATGGTTACGGCGGAGAAATCCCGTTTGGGATCGTAGGGGAATCTTCGATAGGGGTGGCGGATGTGTCCGGACATTTCAAAGTTGTATTTTCCAGTCATGTTATCGCGATCCCCGGTGCGTTCGTTGGGCGATTCGAAGAGTCCGCTGCTGACCAGATTTTTGCGAAATTCGGTGATGACTTCCCGGGCATCCACTTCGCCATTCGATTGGGGAAGAGCGGTTCCACTGAGGGTGAAGGTGCCGGCGCGACTCAAAATGCGGATGGCGTTGAGTTCGATGCCCCGGGGGGTGTTGCTGGCGATGTCGGACAGGAGTTTGGCGATGGGCCAGGCGTCTTCCTCCAGTTGTTCGTACATTTCATATTGCTTGCGGACGAGAATGGCCTGGGTATGTTGTTCGTGGAGTTCCGGATGGCGGAGGTTGAGAATGGACAGGCGGGCGCGCTGTTGGACAAACGGGCCGAGGATCAACACGAGAGCAGCGAGCAACACCATGGCCACAGCCGCCCGGGGATGAGATAGGCGCTCTGCCAGACGACTCCAGAGCGGTGGTTTGATATCGGGCGCCGACTCGAGAAGTTCGGTCAGCGGGGATAATGGACCCTGGATCGACAGAGCCACGCCCGCGGCGAGGCCGAAGGTGGACCACCACGATTCATCGGAGGAGGCGTTTTTCAGACGACGCACGGCATCCTGACGCACTGCATCGGGGAGGAGAAACGAACTGCCGTTATCAGAGTTTTCGGCGAGGCGGGATTTTACGGACGCCACCATGTTTTCGACGAAGGATGCGGTGTGTCCTACGCCGAGGGCGGTTTCGGCAATGTTGCGACCGACTTCGGCGGCGGTATCTGCTTCTAAACCACCCCCCGGTATTCCCCCTTCCCGGATCGCCCGGAAGACCACCCCGTTGGCGTGAGAAAGGGCGAGGGAAAGCGATTCGGAGTGGGGATCGAACCAGAGCAATGGCTCATCGGGACGATGGCCATTGATCAGAGCGGCAAGGGCGGCGGTATCGGGAGCATAGGTGACGGGGCGAGCGGTGGGTGGCGGTTCAACAAGGGAAGATTCCGGCCAGGCCAACACCATGCCTACGCGGGCGGTTTCGCCAGAAGTGGCGGGGAGCACGGCCATGCCCAGACGGTGCGGAGGAGCAATGCCGAGGAGCAGGGCTTCCGCCTGCAGGTGCAACGCCTGGTGCAATTGTTCTTCATCGGCATCGGGCAGGGTGAGGGTGCGGCAGATCACGGAGGAGGCGGGAAGAACGGCAATGACGCGGCTGACCCGATGTTCATCCAGCCAGGGATCTATCCGGCTGGACTCGTAGGCCGTGAATGAACGCGAAGCGAGGACAGAGGGAAATCCGGAAGCAGTGGAAACCACAAGACAGTGCCGCGCCTCGCTGGCCGCATGAAGCACGGCGAAGACCTGGGGATCGACTGTGATGGGCGCGTTTTTATTCACTCTTCGCGATACTCCAAAATGGTGACGGGGATTGTAGAACGATCAACCACCATAATTATTTCAACTTCCAAACCAGTGGCGGGCGATCGACCCTGGGCACTGATGGTGTAAACATTACTGCGTACATCGAACAACTGGGCGAGGAGGGTGATCTGGCCATTGGCAATATCGGGCGGATCGAGGAATTCCCGATAATCAAGAATACTGGCGATGCCCTCTTCCCGGCTGTTGCGCAGATAGAGGATTTCTTCGACGAGGGCGTGATCTTCATTCGCCAATACTTCCCAGAGGAGGTCTTCGGAAATGGTATTGATGTTCATTTTTCCGGGTTGGGGCAGGGTGGGATCGAGAATGCTGGTTTCCGAGAAGACGAGTCGGAGTTGATCGTCATCCAGATCTGTTCCCGATCCGCCTCCGAGTTGGCTGAGCGGTTGGAGGATGAGGGTGGCGATATCGTTGGCATTGTTGGAGCCGAAATTGATGAGGGCGAGGGCCTGTTCTTCATTTATTTTTAAGCGCTCCACCAGTTCTGCCGGATCGGCCCGGCTCAGGTGAATTCGAGGCAGGCCGGTGTCGGTGGCTCCCCCACCCCTTGAATAGACGGTGAATTTTCCGGACCAGCCCGTGTCGAGAATTCCATCCGGTTCGTCTTCGGGCATGGAGAGAAGGCCGTCGTTTTCATTGGAATCGAGGCGCCCATTGAGGTTCCAATCTTCGCCTCGGTAGAGTTCCGGCCAGATACCCGCGATCATTTCCAGTTCGGCGGTGGTGCGGAGGGGGCCGTTTCGCGGCTCGATGGGATGGGGCAGGCCGAGGTAGTAATCGCGTTCGACCCCGAATGCACTGACTTCATCGTTTTCATCAGTCCAGTCGGTCAGGGCATCAATGATGTCGAGGGTCATTCCCTCGATGTCGGGCAGGATGGCGCGACTGGTTTCTGTATTCAGGTTGAGTTTGGAATGTTCATCGAGAGGGCCAAGCCAGGAACGGCCGTCTTTGTTGTGCCGGATGGTGTAGGTGGCGCCGAGGAATTTGCCTTCGGAAACAGCGCTGAAATCGCGGACCATGGCGAAGGCGTGATTGGGGACGGGGTTGATCGAGTGGTCGGCCATAATGGCAATGGTGTGTTCGATACCACCCCGAGCAGCCCAGCGGGCCTGGATTCGAGCCACTGCTTCCCGTCCGAACACGGCCTGTCGATAGGCAAACAACTGGATGGCGGCAGCGAGCATGGCAGCCACAGCCATGGCCCACAGAACGGTGACCATGACGGAACCATGTCGGCATTGTGGAGTTTGGATGGAAGCGGATCTTGCTTTCATCACAGACCTCCATCAAGGGTGGTGCCGAATCCGCCGGCCGGCTGGTTGGGGGTTTGGGTGGGGGTAGGTCTGTTCCCGCCGGGATTGATGGGGGTGCCGGGAGAGCCAGGAATTCCGGGATTGGAGGGAATATTGCCTCCGTCGGTGGGCGCACCGGGAGTAGCCCCGTCGGCGTTTCCGCCTGCTGGATTGTTGGGATCGGGAACGAGGGGTGGAGGGGGGGCAACCTGGGGGAGAGGAATACGGTCGATGGCGATTACGGTCTGCAGGGTGGCAAAGGGAATTGATTCTTCGTAGGGATCTTCGTGCGCTCGGTGTCCGCCGGCGGTGACGGTGACGCGAACGGCAACAGGAAGGCCGTCGTAGTCGGAATCCCATTCATTGAACCAGTCAATGCCGTCATAGGCCTCGACAAAGAGTTCGACGACTCCATCTACGAGGGGAGTGGCTACGCCGCCGCCGAACGGGAATTCATCGGGCAGGGCGTCGCGGCGATGCCAGAGCACCGGACCGAAATCATCTTCGGTGATTCGGTAATGTGATTCATATTCCAGGCCCTCGCCAACATAGTCCTGATCCCGCACGGTGCGGAGACGGGTGTTGAAGAGAAGAATTTCATCGCGGGACAAGTCGCCCCGGGGAGATTGGTTGGTGCCCGCGTAAATGACGAAGCGGGTGTAGAAGAGGTCTGCACTGCGGCTGATGGAGGCGATGTCGCGGCGGATTTGACCGAGGGCGGTGTCGGCGCGGAGGAAGGCGGTGTGGCGGCGTTGGGTGGAGTTTTTGGCTTTGCCCAGTTGGGCGATGCTGCCGGAGACCACGCCGAGCAGGAGGGCGGCGATGATGCCAGCGACGACCATTTCTATGAGGGTGAAGCCGGGGCGATTCCGGGGGCGATTCCGGGGGCAATTCCGGGGGCGGTTGGGAGATATCTGTCTCGGGTTAAGGTTCATCGTAATACCTCGCGTCCCGATCGATGGGTTCCTCCGGTGCTCGTGGTTCAACTGATTCGTTGATGCGGGTGGCAATTAATGTTTCCACCTTAATTTCTTTGGCTCCATTATTCCAGCGCACGATGGCGGTAACGGCCCAGGGTTCGGTTTCTCCCAGATCTTCAAACAAGACGGCGTAACTGAACTCAGGGAACGGCTCTCCGAATTCACCTGCCGTGTCGTGGATTTTGGGATAGACATCCGGTCCTTCGGCAAGGACCATATTGAGGAGGCCATCGGCAAGCCAGGCCGCGGTGAGGCGTTTTTCCCCATCGGTGTGAGCCATCAGGGAGCGGCTGACGATCGACATGATGACGGCAAGCCCGATGCCGAGCATGATTCCTCCGGCGATCACATCGACGAGGGCGAAGCCCGTGCGCCGGATATGGTTATTATTTTGCCGCAGCATTACCAGTCCTCCATGGCCCGACCTTCTTCATCGAGATCGATGATGGTACGGCCTGAGTAGTAGGAATGGGTGGAGTCCATGCGATATGGGGTGATGGCATAGGACGGGAGCACGAGGGAGATGGTATCCTCCGGACCTTCGATAACGAGTTCAAGATTGGAGCGGGACTCGCCTATGCGGTTGGCGAGGGGCCACTGGGAGATGTCGATCTGGTCGCCATTTTCCAATACGGTGATTCGATCGAGGTCGAGAAATTCGGGAAGGGACACGGGCTTGATATCGTGGTCGGATCGCCAGCGGGCGGGTTCATCGGGCTGGTTGGAATCGGTATCCAAAATCACGAGCAGGAATTGGCGACGGGGGATATCGAGGAGGATGCCCACCGGCTGGCGTACGAGTTGATCGCGCTGGGCGTACATGGAAAGCAGGTCGGTAAGCCCGTCGACCATCAATTCGAACTGTCTTTTTTTCTGATGGGTGAAGCGGGGAACGACCATGGAAGCGAACAGGGCGAGCAGAATCACCACGACAATCATTTCGATCATGGTGAAGCCGGAACGGGGTGGAGTTCGGGTTGGACGAGGGGAAGCGGTCATGGGTAACATTGGTTCAAGGCGTCCCCCCTGGGTAGGAGGGGGGAAATTAATCGTTGATAATGTCCTCGTTTTCTCCTTCGCCGCCCTGTTCGCCGTCGGCACCGTAGGAGATGATGTCAAATTTTTCGTTGACTTCGCCGGGATAGACGATGTCGTAAGGATTCTCCCAAGGGTCGGTCAATTTGCTTTCGTTGGAGACATATTTGTCTTCGATGAGCATTTCCATTTCGAAGTCGTCGGGGAGGGCGTCGTAGCCATTGTCGAGCATCCACATGGTGACGACTTTAGCGAGGTTGCTCACTTCGGATTTGGCGGCGTTGCGTTTGGCTCCGGTGAGGGCTTTCCAGACATTGGGGGCAACGAGGGTGGCGAGAATGGCGATGATGATGGCCACCACCACCATTTCCACAAGGGTGAAGGCCCGGCGAATTGATGGTTTTTTTCGTGAATACATGGTATTGATTCCTCAGAGGAAGATGGAAACGGGGGGTTGATCTGTCAACTCATCATGCTGGACAGGTTGATCATGGGCAGAATAATGGCGGCGAGCACGAAGCCCGCGATGCCCGCCATGGTGACGACGAGCAAGGGGGGGAGAACTTTGGTGAACAGGTTCAGGGAGGCGTTCACTTTGCGATCGAAGGCGCCGGCGGCGTGGACGAGCATGTGCTCGAGGCGGCCGGATTTTTCCCCCAGATTCACCACCTGAACGAGGAGGGGGGGGAAGAGGCCACTGCGTTCGAGGGGATCAGCCAGGGCCTTGCCTCCGGTGACCTGGTGTTCGACCTCGTTGATCGCTTCGATGAGGGCGTGGTTTCCCAGGGTGTTTTTGGTGATCCGCAAGCCCTCGAGGAGAGGCAGACCGGATGAGGTGAGGGTTCCCAGGGTGCGGGTGAACCGGGCCACGGCGATATCCCGCAGCAACTGGCCGAGCACCGGGATGCCCAGGAGTTTATGGTCGAAGCGAAGGCGGTTGGCGGGCACGCTGAGCCATCCCCGGATGCCCATCCAGAGAGCCGCGATCCCCATCAGGCAATACAGCCAGTTGTGCTGAAGGAAGGTGGCAATGCCCAGCACGACTTCGGTGGGCCAGGGCATGGATCCCATTTCGGCGACCATGGGTTCGATCAGTTTCGGCACGATGACGGTAATCAGGATCACGACGCTCACTGCGATGAGGCAGGCGATAATCATGGGATAAATTGTTGCTCCCATCACTTCGCGCTTGAGTTCGACGGATCGGTCGAGAAGATCGGCCAGTTGATGCATCACGATACTCATTTCACCGGAGGCATCAGCGGCGTGGAGCATGCCCAGAATCATGTCGTCAAAGGGTGGGCCATATGCTCTGGCCGCCTGATAGAGGGGATCGCCAGCTTCCACCCGCTCGATGAGATGGTCGAGAATGGCGATCATGGCCTTGCCTTTGGCTTGACGACGCACGGTGGTGAGCGATTGCATGAGGGGAAGACCGGCTTCCAAGGCGGTGGCTAATTCGCGCATGAAATTGGCCATATCACTGCGACTCAGGGACGGGCGCCGGGAATTTTCCCCCTGGTCTGCGGTGACACCGGAATTGTTTTTCTGGCCGGGTAGTCGGGCCGGGCGTCGTTTCTTTTTGGAAGTTCCGTTCTGGCTGACAATGCTGGTGGCGGTTTCGCCCCGCGACATCAGTTGGCGCACCGCATCCGCCTGATCTTCGGCGGTGAGCACCCCGCTTCGAGGTTGGCCGCTGTTCGTCAGACTTTCATAAGTGAAGGTGGGCATGAATGAATCCGGAGATTAATCGTCCGCGTCCTGGGTGGCCCGCAACACTTCTTCAATGGTGGTCATGCCGGCAATGGCTTTCTGTAACCCGTCTTCACGCATGGTGTGGAAAGTGTCGGCGGAAATCCTGGCGATTTCCGAGGCGGAGGCGTTTTCGGAAATGGCCTTGCGGACGGCCGGAGTGATCTGCAGCAATTCGAAATAACCTATTCGCCCACTCTGGCCGTTGTCATTGCATTTTCGACATCCGGCCCCGCGCCATACCTTCCCCTGAAATTGTTCCAGTTCCGATGGGGTCAAGCGGTGGGAAACATCTTCGGGTATGGGAATCTGAGCCCGGCAGTGCGAACAGATCCGCCGCCCCAGACGCTGGGCGAGCACGCCTTCGAGGACAGACGCAACAAGATATGGCTCGGCTCCCATATCCGCCAGACGCCGGGTGGCGCTGAGGGAATCGTTGGTATGCAGGGTGGAGAAGACGAGGTGACCGGTGAGGGCGGAGCGAATGGCGATGTCTGCGGTTTCCCCATCCCGAATTTCCCCCACGAAAATGATGTCGGGGTCCTGGCGAAGAATCGAACGCAAGCCACCGGCAAAGGTCAAACCCCGTTTGGCGTTCACGGGAACCTGATTTACTCCCGCCAGTTCATATTCCACCGGGTCTTCGATGGTGATGATTTTTTTGCGGGGGTCATACAGTTTGGACAGGGCGGCGTAGAGGGTGGTGGTTTTTCCCGAACCGGTGGGCCCGGTGACGAGCACCATGCCGTGCGGTTTGGAAATGAGTTTATCCATGGTTCCCCGCATGGCTTCGTTCATCCCGAGAGAGACGAGATCGAGGGGCAGGGCACTTTTGTCGAGAATACGCATGACCACCGATTCGCCGTAGAGGGTGGGAATGGTGGAAACGCGGATGTCCACTTTGCGGCCTTCGAAGCGGAGGGTGATATGCCCATCCTGGGGGACATAGCGTTCCGCGATGTTCATGGCGGACATTATTTTGATGCGGCCGATGAGGGCGGGCTGAAGGTGTTTGGGGGGCGGGGGCTGCACGGCGAGTTCGCCGTCGATGCGATATTTGACCTTGAGTTCGTTTTCGAATGGTTCGATGTGGACATCGGAGGCCCGCATCTGGATGGCTTCGAGGAGGAGCAGGTTGACGAGGTTGATGAGCGTGGGCTGCTCGGCCATGCGGTGAATATCTTCCGCATCGATGGCGTCGAGATTATGCTCGATCTCGGCATTGTCATCCGATTCACCGGCCAGTCGCTCCGCCATCCGGGCGGCGGTGGTGCCATAGTGCTCACGCATCAGGTCGGAGAATTTTTCCTGATCGAGACCGACGCGGCTTACGGGATAGCCGGTCAGGGTGGCAAGTTCATCGGTGGCCTCGATGTCCAGCGGATTGAGCATGGCTACGACCATGCGACCGTTTTCCACACGCACTGGTACGGCCTGAAGGCGCACTGCCGCGTCCGCTTCGAGGCGAGCCACGGCTTCTGATACTACTTCGGGGATATCTTCCAGCCAGGGGATGCCCAACCCCCGACAACGCTCGCGCAGAGGCGCTTCCGCTTCGGGGGGAGCGGGTGGGTTGAGGTTTTCCAGATTATGACTCACGGGAGAACTGGTCATGGTTTCAGGTTTTTCACCACCCGGCGACACTTTCTTTGATTGCCGATGAAATAAGGAGTAAGGAGCTGAACAGGAAATCGGTTCTTAATGGGTCAGGGCTGCAAACGGATTATCGCCTCCTGCCGGGCGATTTCAGGCCTGATCCACCGCCACCGGGTCGGGACAATTGCTTTTCCTTCTGGGTATTCTTGTGATTGGCTCCCCGCGTCTTGGTCCGATTGCTGGAGGCCCGGGGTGGAGTGACCCAACGCCGTGCCCCGGAGATCGAGTTGAATTGTTCGGGGGTGAGCAGGGCTTGCAATAGTTGCAGGTAGCCGCGTCCAGTGGTCGCCCTCTTTTCAAGTTTCGGCCGCATGGGATCGGGGGTTTTCTGGAAGGCCTCATTGTTCATTCTGGCGATATAGGCCAGGGTTTGATCGCGCATTTTCTCCGGCTCGTATTGCTGGAGTGCGTGCATCATGTCTTCGTTGATGACACTGAGTTCAGCTGCAAATGTCTGAATAAGTTCTTCAATGGCGAATCGAGTTTCCTCGGTGATTTCTTCAAGATCTCTGGCTTCATTCAAGATGCGGGCATAGGGAGTTATTCGGTACACCTGGGGGTAGGCCCGCCCGAGCGCTACATCGCGGAAGGCCGTCCCCCACTCCTCGGGTAAGGAGGTCGCGATCATTTCAATGTATTGATCGTTCACTTCGCGGATCCGGATACGGGCCTGAATGAGGGCATTGATGGCGGGCATGCTGCGGGCCGCCTCCTGGGTGCGGATGGCGTTCATGGTGTCGATCTGGGTGGATCGTTTGGCTCGTTTGCGGCTCTGGAGGGCTTCGTGGAGATCGCGGCTGTAATTTTCCAGGGTGGTTTCGACGGTGAGCATGAGGGTTCGTTCGTCGAAGCGGCGGGAGCGGGCGAGGTCGCGGAGGGCGTGGAAGAGGTTGATGCTTTCGCCGGAGAATCGCCCCTCGCGGAGGACTTTTTCTCGGTAGAGGCGTTGCTCGAACATCGGCCAGAGGTGCATTTGCTCTTCGTTCAGTACGGTGAGTTGGATATTGGCGATGAATTGATTGCCCAATTCCAGCCGCTCGCCGGTCCAGTCCTGAATGGGGCGGAAGACGAGGGTGAGGACATCCTCTTTGGGGGCCCCTTTCAGTTCCTGTTGAAGGGAGGTCATGCGCTCTTCCATGCGGGTCCGCCCGTCGTCGAAGTCGGCGAGGTAGTCTTCGTAGAGGGTTTCCAGAAGCATCTGCTGGCCTTCATCCAGATCGAGGGCATCGACGAAAAGGACGATGTCGCGGCGGAAGTATTCCGGTTGCATGGCCTCGGCGATGCCCGCCGCCTCGCCGAATTGGGCGGAGCAGGGGGTTGTGACAAAGAGCGTCGCAATGAGGGCGAGGATCAGCGGGGCGTGCAACCATTGTCGGATAGAGATTTGAATCATGTGATCATGCTCCTTATATTTGCAATTTACGATTTATCGAAAGACTGTCCAGTCATTCCCCGATTCAACGAAGCATGCCTCAACTTATGGCAAAGAATCCGAAAATCGGTCATCTTTGGTTCATTTTACCCTGTCCAGAGTCGCCTGATTGCATCTTCCGACCCAATTTGACATTTCTTCGGACCCAAAAGAGTTCGATCCGGGCATGTGTGATTCATCCAGATTCGTCAACTGGATCCAATCGCCAAGGTTCGCTGCTCGATCCTCTTTTCTGAAACCGTCTGGACAATCCGCTGCACAAAGATGCCGGGGGTGTGGATGAGATCGGGATCGAGCGACCCCATATCCACAATCTCTTCTACTTCCGCCACGGTGACGCGGCCACAAGAGGCGATCATGGGGTTGAAATTTCGGGCGGTTTTACGATAAATCAGATTGCCGGAGGTATCCGCCTTCCACGCCTTGACGAGGGCGAGATCGGCGACGATGCCCCGCTCCAATATATAGGTATTCCCCTCAAATTCACGCTGTTCTTTGCCTTCGGCGACCACGGTTCCTACTCCAGTTGGGGTATAGAAACCGGGAATACCCGCCCCCCCCGCCCGCATTCGCTCCGCCAAAGTTCCCTGAGGCACGAATTCCAATTCCAATTCCCCGGACATGAATTGTCGCTCAAATTCGGCGTTTTCCCCTACATAGGAACTGAGCATTTTCTTGATCTGACGGGTTTGGAGGAGAAGACCGAGTCCCCAGTCGTCCACCCCGGCGTTGTTGGAGACTGCCGTGAGATTGGTGACGCCTGAATCCCGCAAGGCCATGATGAGTCGCTCGGGGATGCCGCAGAGGCCGAACCCCCCCACTGCGATGGTCATATCATTTTGTGCCAGTCCGGCGAGGGCTTCATCCGGGGAGCCGAATACTTTGTTTTTCATTTTCTATGCCTGTTCTCTGTGGGAGGGGAATCCATCGGGATATGGGAATGAAGGTGAGGCGATAACACCGCGATCTCACAGGAGACCTATTGATTGCAATGGTAAGTGTAGCGGGTTTTTCCCCTCAGAAAAACCGGCTTATCCCTCAGGGGAGGAATCAGATCGCTCATTTCAGTCGGTGGATTGTTCCATATCGAGTTTGACTTTCGCGATATTATTCTTGTTCAAGTCCACCCGGCGTTGATGCTCAGGATTTTCGGGATCAGCATTCAGACGATGCTGAAACAGGTTGCCATAGCGTTCATAATCGGCCAAGGTTTGCTCGGTATTCCCGGTTTGCTCGTACAACGCTCCTATATAGTCATAGGCGAGGTTGGCATCCCGTTGGGCGCGGGAGTCGAGAGGACTCATGCGGGCGAGATCTTCGGCCATGGCGAAATGCTGGCGCAAATGTCGGGATGCCTTGTCGAGATCACCATACCTGAGATAGCCTTCTCCCAGTAGGAGATGGTTCACAGAAACATCGCGCAGTTCCCGATTCTGAAGGGGGTGGGCTTCAAGTGTCTTTTCCCGGATGCCCAGGGCCTTGCCGTAAAATTCCGCCATTTTGTCGGGCTCGTCGAGAATGTCGTACACCCCGCCCAATCGGTTGTACCCCACGGACAGATCGCGACGGTTTTTATCATCCTCGGGATTCTCTTTGACCAACTCTTCCCGGATTTCCACCGATTCTTCATACGCCCGTCGAGCCAGGGCAGGTTTTTCCAGCCGCTTGTATGCGGCTCCGACATTCAGGAGGGCGTTTCCATAGGAACGGCGTTTGGTAGGATTTCGAGGATCGTCATCAAGCAATTGACGGGTCAGTTTGAGGGCTTCCTCGTACTGATCGCGGGCCTTGGAGAATTCATTCTGACGACTGTAAATATCGCCGATGTAGGTGTGATTGCGAACAAGTTGGCGTATCCCACGAAGGTCATTCGGGCGTTGCTTGAGATAATGCAGACAATAGGGTTCCGCTTTCTGGTGAAAATCCAGAGCCTGAGAGAGATTACCGAGGCCGGGATTGCGGAAACTGTAAAACACCTGACCGGCAGACATATACCCGGCAGCGGTCTGCAGGAGCAGTTCGGGATCATCCGGATTTTCTTTCAGGTATTTATCGAGAAATTCGACGGACTTCTCGGAAATCAAGCGACGGGCTTCCACCGCTCCCATGAGGCGTTCAATTTCGGTTTGGACATCCACGATGAGAAAGGTTACGAGAGATTTGACATCCTCGGCACGCTGGATCACACGCTTTTCAGCGGTAGCGACCCTTTTCTTTTCTGCGTTCACGGTGACTTCAAGGGTTTCGGCTCTGGCATCCGCCGCCTCCACCGCCAGAGTCTGCCATCCGGAGAAAAGTCCCAGGGTAGCAACGATGACCACCATGGCCGCGACGGTGACGCCCGCCCGGTGTCTCTGGACGAATTTTTGAACGACATAGCCGATGCTCGCCCTGCGGGCGGTGATGGGCAAGCCATTCAGATGCCTGCGAATGTCTTCGGATAGGGTTTCGACCAGGGGATAGCGGTGTTGCGGCTCTTTGCGCATGGCCATCATCACGATATTGTCGATGTCCCCGGAGAGTCGGCGGCGCAATTGCCCGGGATGGCATTCCCTCGATTCACTCACCGAAGAGGCGTCGATGTGGGTTGTGACTTTGCCGGTGCGCATCCGGGTGGATGAGTCGGTGGGGATGTCCTCCTCGCGACTGAAAGCGGTACTGGGACGATCCGGCTCTTCTTCGAGGATGACGCGCTCAATTTCCGCCCGAACGCGTTCCTTCATTTGGTAGGGACGATGCCCGGTCATCAATTCGTAGAGGAGAACCCCCAGAGAATAGACATCGCTGGTAGTGGTGATCTGCTCGCCGAGAATCTGTTCGGGGCTGGCATACTCCGGGGTCATGATTCGCAGTTCGGGAGCGGTGGGGTCGCCGGACATGTGCAGTAGTTCGGGATTGATGATTTTGGCGATACCGAAATCGAGTAACTTGGGGATGCCATCGCTGTTTACGATGATGTTGTCGGGCTTGATGTCGCGATGCACGATGAGATTGCGGTGGGCATACTGGACGGCGGAGCATATGGTGAGAAAGAGATTCAACCGCTCTTCGATAGAGAGGTGATTCCGATCGCAATAGCGATTCAGAGGCATTCCCTCGACGAACTCCATGGCAAAATAGGGCAGGCCATCATCGGTGGATCCGGCGTCGTAGAGCCGAGCGATGTTGGGGTGATTGAGAGCGGCGAGGAGTTGGCGTTCGAGTTCGAAGCGGCGGAGAATCTCTTCGGTGTCCATTCCTCGTTTCAGTACTTTGATCGCCACTCGCTGCCGGAATTGACCATCCTCCCGCACGCCCAGATACACCACCCCCATTCCCCCCCGCCCGACTTCCTTCTGGATGCGATAAGGGCCGAGATGCGTGGGTATTTCTGCCGGGGATGAGCCAGGTGATTTGGTTTGTCGAATGGTTTCGCTTTCAGAAGCCCTAAAAGTCGGGGATTCTGAAGGGTCGTTATTCATGGCGACCTCACTTTCCCGAGGGGAGGGAATGCATCATGCTCCTTGACCAGACGACACCGAATTCCTTTTTATCCCCTTAGGGTTAAACAGGATCCGGATTTTCTATGAAGAATGATGACTTCATGATTTATTCAGTCACTCTTTCCCGATTGTCGGGATAGTGTTACGAGGTAAGGGTTGAGGATGATTATTTGAGGGATCACGAACACCCTTCATTCGCCCATCTCGAATTCCGGGTGGGGCATTTGATGATGCTGCCGCCGGGATTCCTTCCACGGTGACACAATCGATAACACTGAACGGGGTGCCATCCAACAGCACTCCACTGAGCGACAATTCGAGTTGAGTCTCTCCGGGGAGTAGACTCAATTGCAGAATTTCCCAGATTTCCAGCACCGAAAAGTTCATCATCAGATCCATCACCCCATCTGGGGTCATGCCCGGGAGGGTGATTCCTGGAACGCTCGAACCGTTGCCACCTTCATTCTGCGCGTTTTGAGCATTATTCTCTGGAGCGCACTCGCAGCTCGTCTGACCGAAGAACGGGGTTGCAATATCATCAAACAAGAATTGACCGGGTTGCGGAGAAACTTCGCCACCCACTCCATCCACTCTCTGCAGGCGTATTGAATCCAGATCCACCTCGAAGACATCAAACTCTATTGTGCTGAGAAGAGCCACCTCGATATTTTTGTGGCTTTGCTTGCCCAATTCGATTTCGTTCGGGCATTCTCCGGGGTCGATATCGAGGGAAAGCAGGGGAGCGATGGGAGCAGGATTGGTGATCAGGGCGGTCAGGTTTCCGGTATCGGGGAGGGCGGGATCGACATCGACGGTAACCAGATCAGGCAAACCGTCATTGTTCAGATCGACCGTTACCACAAACACCGGTTCATCGCCGGTGGGGATGGAGAGCGGTGGTTCGAAGGCCACGCCGCCGCCGGTTTCGACAGTGTTTTCCAGGATTTGAATCGCGGGACCGATCACGGGATCCGTGGCCGTTACCACCAGATCGACATCGCCATCCCCATCGAAATCACCGACGGCAACGGATTGAGGGCCTTGGCCCACAGGCACCGCAAAGGCCGAATCAAAGGTCATGGTTCCCTGATTGATGATGACGGAAACGGTGTCATCATCGAGATTCGCGGTCAGGATGTCGGGGAATCCACTGAGGTTGAGATCTCCAACGGCGACATCCACCGGTGCGGCACCGACGGGAATGGTTACGGGGATGCCGAATCCACTCCCCACCAAAGCCGGGGTACTTCCCCGAATGATGGAGACATTGTTGCTTCCCTGATTGGGCACAAGCAAGTCGAGATTTTTATCTCCATCCAAATCTTCCGGCAGTACACGCACCGGTTGAGTTCCCACGGGGATGATCTGAAGGGGATTAAACAGGATCGTCCCGCCACCCAGAGGAATTAAACCCTGGTTTTCGAGGATGACGACTTCGTTATCCCCCGCATTGGCGACGGCAAGGTCGATCAGGAAATCTCCGGTAAACTCCCCCGCAGCGATGCCCCTGGGTTCCGTGCCCACGCTGGAGATCAGGAAGGGGGGAAAGAAGGTTCCAGTGCCCAGATTATCATTGAGGAACACCGACACGGAATTATCCCCGGCATTGGTGACGGCGAAATCCACAGACAGATCGTCATTGAAGTCTCCCACGGCCACATCACTGGGATCGAGGCCAACCGGGAGCAATGGTCCTTCCAAAAAACCAAGAAACACGCCATTGGGATCAAGCCCGAGATGAATAAAAATCTGAACATTGCCAGCGAGGAGTGGATCGAGATTGGGAAGCACGACCACTGCATCTTCCAGACCGTCGCCATTGAAATCACCGGTGGCGTGCAGGATAGGCAACCCCTGGGTGGAGGCGGCGACGGGGGGATCAAACGATGGTTCCGCTTCACATTCATCGGGAACTCCGTTGGCATTGGTATCCTGGGAATCGCCATTGAGGATGTCATCAATATCGTTGATGCCGTTGCCATTGCAATCGAAGAATGAATCCCACAGGACTTCGACCATAGGTGGGCCTGGGGCGCTGGCCGCCAGCACTGCGTCCTTGTCCCACGAGATGACAAAAGAATTCGGGTTGTTGGAAATCAGGCCGAAGCCCACTGACACGCCGTTGGCGAAAACCGCAATGCTGGGGACATCCACCGTTTCAGCGAATTCCGTGAGGGTTAAGGTGGCGGTAACCGGGCTCCCCAGGGTTTCGTACTGCATTCCGGAAAGGTCAATGTGAATACGGTTACCAAATCCACCGAGGGGGGCGGTGGTGTCGAGGATGAGCACGAAGCCACTTGTTTCTCCATCAGACACTTCCAGAATGCCGCCATACTCCATGGTTCCATTGAAGGTGTGGGGCCCTTCCGGGATGTCGTGAAACATCGTGAACCCGAAGTTGGTTCCGTTTAAATCCGCCAACGCCGATGAAGCAATACAGCATGCCGACATCACGATCCATTCTTTTTGCAACATTTAAGTTCTCCTAGTTCTAGCAATACATCCATGTGAATGCACGCACCAATGAGTAAAAACGCATTATCGGACGACCCCTATGGTTGTCAAGGGCAAATCACAACCAATCACCCACATTTTTGCATTTTTTTTACTCTCCCGGACTCAAATAAGGGAATTTTGTATATAGAGCGTCGCAATCTACGCATTTGAACTATATTGCATGCTGGCCAGCACAGGCAATTCCTCTTGCAAGGGGAGGAATCTCGAAAACACTCCGGTTTTTTTTATCCGAATGTGTATTAATTCCCGGTGGGCGCATTCATCCCTGCTAACACTTGTTGCAGTTGATCGACTTTTTGACGGAAAGTGGTTGTGCCGGGAAAGTCTGTGGCCAGAGATTGATAATTAGACAGGGCATTCTCCAGCAGGGGCAGCCCGTCCGAAGGGTGTCCCACGCGAACGAGCAGGTCACCATATGAATGAAGCAGATTTGCCAGATCAATTCTTGCCCGCTGATCAAGGGGATCGACGGCGGTGAGATGCCGAGCGAAGGCCAGGGCTTCATCCAGGTTGCGACGAACCGATTCAATGTCTTCCGCCTTCTCCGCCACCTCCCCCAGGTAAGTGAGGGTGTTCATGACATCCCGCTGACGCCGGGTGCTGTCGGGATTCTTTCGGGCCTGCGTGCGGCGGATCTCCAGGGACTTTTCATAGTGTTGGCGGGCGCCGGCCAGATCCCCGTTATGGCCAAGCAGCATCGCCAATCGGGTGTGAATCACGGAGAGATCCCGCTGGGCCCGATCGTAATCGGGAGTGCCTTCGGAATATTCCTGAGCACGCTGCTCTCTTATTTTCCTCGATCGTTCATAGTAATCCTGCGCGCCTTCATAATCATTGGTCTTCACCAGGCAGTCACCCAGTTGCAATTCGGTGGATGAGGAAAGGCGGAGAGCCGAATCATCCCCGTCATCGGCTTCCAGCAGGTCAGCACAAAGAGCGCGCGCTTGCTCGTATTCGCTCCGGGCATCATCCCATCGACTCTGCTTGCGGTAAATGTCGGCAACTCCATAATGGCTTCGGGCAAGCCCAAGGAGATTTTCCCGTAAGTGTGGATCCTGTTCCATGACTTGCTCGTGAAGGCGGACGGCGGTTTGATAATGCTCGGTTGCTTCATCACTTCGGTTCAAGTTCGGTCCCCGCAAGCCCCCCATCATCTGTCCGATTCGCCGGTGCCCCGAAGCGAGATCGATGGTAAGTTCCTCATCATCGGCGGCATCTTTTTCGATGTCTTCGAGATACGACATGGCCTCTTCCACCAGCAATTGGCGGGCGGGGAGCGTGCCGGGGAGTTCGACGATGGCATCGTGAAATTCACCCATGAAAGTCTTGGCGAGCCGGTGGCCGCGTTGGAACATCCGATCCGCGCGGGCGCGGGCGGTCTCCTCTTTCTTCAATGCCCGGGATTCACCGACCGCAAAGACCGTGGTGGAGACCACTCCCCCGACGAGGACGACCAGCACCGCTGCCGCTCCGGTTACCAGCGCTCGATGCCGGCGCACGAACTTCCCAGCCCGGTACACCGCGCTGGGGGGACCGGCGAGCACCGGCTCATGGTGCAGGTGACGAAGGATGTCGGCGGCGAGTTCGGCGGCGGAGGCATAGCGGCGAGTGCGATCCTTATCCAGGGCTTTCATGGTGATCCAATCCAGATCGCCCCGCATTTCCTTCACCATGGCCGCCCGGCTGGAATGACGCTGCTGTGATATCACGAGGGAGTCTTTTTCTCCCAGATCGCTCAATTTCGTGCTCGGTTTGGGGGGATCGTCCTCCCGGATCCGTCGCCGAATCTCATCAAAAGCCGCCCGACGCAACTCAGATGATTCGAAGGGAAGAGATCCCGACAGCAATTCGTAGAGCAAGACCCCGAGAGCGTAGATATCAGTTCGGGTGTCCACATTCAGTCCCGTCATTTCGGCCTGCTCGGGGCTCATGTATTCCGGGGTGCCGATCAACTGCCCCTGTTCGGTAAAAAGGGTACGCTCGGAGATTTGGTGATGCACCGCCTTGGCCACCCCGAAATCGATGACTTTGGGTACGGGATGGTCGCCTTCGATGGATACGAGAATGTTGGATGGTTTGATGTCCCGGTGAATGATTCCGTTCTGGTGGGCGTGCTGGATCGCTTCGCACACCTGGATGAACAACTGCATACGATCTTCGAGATCAAGATGATGGGTATCGCAATATTCCGTGATGGAGACGCCCGGCACATGCTCCATCACAAAATACGGTCGTCCATCTTCAGTGATATCGGCGTCGAAAACCTTGGCTACAAAGACATGGTTCATCATGGCCATGGCCTGGCGTTCGGATTCAAAACGGGCGAGCACCTGGCTGGAGTCCATGCCCGGCTTGATGATCTTGAGAGCCACCCGACGGCGCACCGGCTCGGTCTGCTCGGCGAGATACACCACTCCCATGCCTCCCTCGCCCAGAGTTTCCAGAATGGTATAGGGGCCGATGCGTTTGGGGCGGGAAATGGGGGCAGGAGTTTTCGTTTCCGAGCCGTTTCCGCCGGAGGGAATGGTGGGGTCTTCCGAACCGGGGTGAAATGCCGTGGGTTTGTCGTAGTTCATGATGAGTTCCCCTTGGGGAAAAGTGGGTTGGGTTTCCGAACAGTGTAGACCGGAAATGATGACCGAGCGGGCAACTCAGTGATCGGTTGCGTCCGTTTCCGCCAGGGCCTCGGCCAGCCACTCACGGGCGACGGCCCAGTCTTTCACGACTGTTTTCCGCGATACACCGAGCACGCGTGCCACCTGCTCCTGAGTCAGACCGGCAAAATAGCGGAGTTCGACAATGCGGCTTCCTCTTTTATTAACTTTCGCCAAGGCCTCGATCGCCTCATCCACTTCCCGGATATCCACATCCCGTGGGCCGGTATTGGTCACCAGTTCCAGAGAGACCTGGGCCCGCCCGAATCCCCGCTTCAGCGATCGGCGCTGCCGGGCATGGTCGATGAGCACGGTTCGCATGGCTTTGGCGGCCACAGCAAAGAAATGCTCCCGGTTTTTCCAGGCGCCGGGGGGATTGGGGGCGAGGCGCAGATACACCTCGTTCACCAGCATGGCCGGCTCCAGCATCTGATCCGATTGTTCGCGTCTCAAGTAACTGGCGGCCAGGCGGCTCAATTGCTCGTAGATCAGAGGCATCAGGTCGTCGGCGGATTGGGTTTCCGCATGGTCGACCCGTGCATTCTGTACATTATCCCTATCCACAGTGTCCATGATCATGCTCCAGATCTGGATTTCATTTCATACATTATCCTACAGATATATTCAGTCGTCCGCAATCTTAAAATTTATGTGACAATTTTTCAGGGTTTCTGAGAATATTTTCTATCCCCCGACCATGGATTACAGTGGGTCATGAATGCCGTTTTTGAGTACTTACAAGTGGTTTTTTGCAAATGTTCGAATGACCGTGGAAATTACCCGGTTAAAATTGTTGTTAAAATTCTTATTTTGGGGGTGGCGCTGAGCGGCCCGTTTACGCTTGTTCAGGCAGTGTGGAAATCAATTGACAACCGAGTTTCCTGAACAAATCCTCTCCCCTTGTTCGCTCGATCGCCAATGACCACCAGTTTCAGCAAGGATTACACCATGACAAACGAAGACCACAAAACCCCCGAAAAGGATTTGGAAAGCGTCGCTGGCGGACGCGGACGAACCCCGCTCAATCCCGCAACCACCCCCGGCGGTGTTTCCAACCCGGAACCCGTCGACAGTGGTGATCTGGGACAACTCTC
>CAZLXE010000017.1:10008-28169 GCA_964563005.1 uncultured Isosphaeraceae bacterium | reverse complement strand
GCGCCCCGAGCAGGACTCGAACCTGCGACCTGCGGTTTAGAAGACCGCCGCTCTATCCAGCTGAGCTACCGGGGCCAGAAGCACGAATCATAGCCCCAACTGCTCTCGATGCCCGCTCCCCCCGGCTCTCCTGCCTCAAATTCATTCACACCGCAATTGCCCGAAGACTGTACGCCAAGTATGATGACCCTCTCCCGGCCGAGTGCCCAAGTGGACTAAGGGAACGGATTGCAAATCCGTCATTCGTGGGTTCGAATCCCACCTCGGCCTTTCATTCGGGTTGAATGTGAATCCCCCATCTCCCCAATCAATAGAAATTCTAATCCATCTTTTTTGATGGATGAATAAAATACACAACGGCCCCGAAGCCCGTCGTGTCACAACGAAGATGGGGAATCCGGGGATATCCGCCTTCGCGTGCCGTGTGATTTGTTCGAACCCCGATACGAAGGGGGTTCGCACTCCGTCGCTCCCGATCTTCCCCTCATTGGGGGCTTGATCATCGGCGTAGATATACGATCCCAGGGGGATCAAACAGGAACGAACAAATATGCTCACGACACATAGCAAAACGACGGGCTTCAAAGCCGTCTCTCGGGTAGGATATCGACGACCGATGAAGCAAGCGAGAAAAAACTGGAAAAATAAAGATTTCAGGATTGACACCGGAGCCGCAATCCGGTACATCTAGGGTATAGAATGTCCTGAACTCCCGGATTTTCCCCGGATTCCCCCGAACCAGCCCGGAAATGCCTCTGATTTCCCCTGAAATAGCCATTACTTTGAGGATTTTTATGAAAATCACCCCCTTTGCGGCTTCCCTCACCCTGACCACCATGTTTTTTGCCGGCTGCTCGAGCAATTACCGGGATGTCGGCTACGCCAGCATTTCCAAAGATCTCACCCCGGGACTGCGCTCCTTAACCGAACGACCTGTGGATGTAGATCTCAATCTTGCCATAAACAAAAACGCCAATTGGCGAATGTTGAATGATGACATCGGTCGTTTCTTCTACACCGATCACCAGAGCCGCCTCAGCCCAATGCCCATCACCTACCGAAATGGCCTGCCGAGATAAGCGGCCAGGTTTCCCTGCCCCCAAGCAACTCATCTGCGCCCTTGATATTTTTCAAGGGCGTTTTATTTAATCCTACTATATGCTTGACCGGAGATGGGGTCGCGCCAATAACTATCTGTCCTGTGAGCGCATTCTCATCCACCTTTTCAACTCTGGGTCGAGCCGTGGGGTCTTTTTATCCCTCGTCGATGCCCATTTTCTCCCGTCGCTCGTATCAACGGGAGTTGGCCGCTTGGACGCTGCTCCCGATCATGATGGGTGCGGTGGAAGGGAATGTGGTAGGCGTGATCGTAAAAAATGCCTGGGCGGGAGCCGTAGATACATCCTTGCTCAACTTCTTTGTCATCGTCTTGAGCGGGTCGCAGGCCTTTGCCAATCTCGCCAGCATGTCATGGGCGGCCTGGAGTCACGGCCGGCATAAAGTTAAATTCGTCTTCGGCTTGCAGGTGGCCACGGTGGGTTTGGTACTCATGATGGCTCTGGCTCCGATCAATGCACTTGGTCTGCTCATGCTGGTGGTGGGCGTAACGGGAACCCGGGTCTGCTGGTCGGGTGTGGTTATGTTGCGCTCGACGGTGTGGCGGGCAAATTATCGACGAATCAACCGAGCCACGGTGGCGGGAAAATTGGCCACCATCCAGGCCCTGGTGCTAACCGTGGTGGTGTTCCTGGTCGCTCAGGCGATGGATTATGATGCACAGTCATTTCGTTTCATCCTTCCCCTGGCTGCCGTCTTTGGGTTGATCGGGGCAATACTCTACCGAAGGGTGCGAGTACGCGGGCACCGGATGCTGATAACCTCAGAGCAGGACATGCCTCCGGAAGATCGACCTTCATTTCATCCCCTGAAATTTGGCAGGGTACTGCATCAGGATAAACAGTACGACCGGTTCATGGCCTGTCAGTTCATCTTCGGCCTGGGAAATCTCATGGTCACCGGGCCGCTCGTCATCATAATCAAAGACCTCTTCGGAATGGGGTATGCGGGCATCCACATCATGGCCACGATCCCCTTTCTCCTCATGCCCCTGAGCATTCCCCTCTGGGCCAGATTGCTCAACCGCACTCATATCATACATTTTCGGGCAATTCATAGTTGGGTGTTTGTTTTAAGTACGGGCTTGGTTCTGGTTTCTACCCTCACATTGACGCCGTGGATTCTGTTTGTCGCGGCGGGAATCAAAGGCCTGGCCTTTGGAGGCGGGGTTCTGGCGTGGAATCTGGGCCACCACGACTTCGCCCAAAAATCGCAGGCATCGCACTATATGGGAGTCCATGTCACCCTGACGGGCATCCGAGGGATCATCGCATTACTCGGGGCGTGGTCGCTGTATGAATTGCTGGAACGATCGGGAACAGGCCGGGGCGTGTGGATATTTGCGGTCTGTCTGGGATTGACCGTGCTGGGAGCACTGGGATTTATCGCCATGGGTCGGGGGCTGCACCGAAAAGCATCGAGCATCATAAATTCCTCCCCATCCGCGGAATAAGCCATTCGCAAAAACCCTGAAATAGGGCTATACTTGTCGATTCTTCATTTTGAGGCGGCATTGTCCCGGACGCGTTGTCCAGGGCCGACCTCCGGTATTCGCGTCGGAATTTGGTCCGCCGCGGCATGGTTTATAAAGTTCTTTTTTCTCATGGTTGATTTTAATCTTATTGCAGAAATCGGCGTCGATCCTTCCGAAGCGGAAGCCCTCATTCGGGACGCCCTCGGTACGGCAGTCGCAGACGGCGACATGGATGGCGTGTTGCACGACGATCTGCAGCAACTTCAGGTCGGTAAAATTCTCAAGGGGAAAGTCGTCGGCAAGGCCGGGGATGATGTGGTGGTGGAAGTGGGTCTCAAATCCGAGGGCTTGATTCACAAAAGCGAGTTCGATGACTACAACGATCTCGAACCCGGTGACTCCGTCGAGGTATTGTTGGAAGGGTTGGAGGATGACGACGGTATCATTCGACTTTCCAAACGCAAGGCCGACCGAATCCGGGGCTGGGAGCGCGTCTTCGAATCGAAAAAAGAGGGGGATATCGTCGAGGGACTGGGAATGCGCAAAATCAAAGGTGGCCTGTTGGTGGACATCGGCGTACCCGTATTCCTTCCCGCTTCTCAGGTGGACATAAGGCGCCCCAGCGACATCGGTATGTTCATCGGCAAAACAGTCCGGGCAGAGATTCTGAAAGTCGATGAAGAGCGACGCAATATCGTCATCTCCCGACGAAAACTCATCGAACACGAACGGGATGCGGCAAAATCCCAACTCCTCGACAACATCAAAGAAGGCGACATGGTGAAAGGTCGAATCACCAACATCGCCGACTTCGGGGCCTTCGTGGATCTCGGAGGATTAGATGGCCTCCTCCACATCACCGACATGAGCTGGCGCCGCGTCAACCATCCCAGTGATATGGTCTCCATCGGCGAAGAGGTCGAGGTCAAGGTGCTCCGCATCGACCACGACAAAGAAAAAATCGCCCTCGGCCTCAAGCAGAAAGAGGATTCCCCCTGGCAAAATATCGAGGAAAAATTCCCCATCAACAGCCGCGTCAAAGGCCGGGTGGTCAATCTGGTCAGTTACGGGGCGTTCATCCAGTTGGAGGAAGGCATCGAGGGGCTTGTGCATATTTCCGAAATGTCCTGGACCAAAAGGACAAATCATCCCAGCGAGGTGGTCAGCGCCGGCGAAGAAATCGAAGTGGTCGTTCTCGACATCAACCGCGACAAACAGGAAATTTCCCTCGGTATGAAGCAGGTCGAAGTGAACCCCTGGGAACTCGTGGCGGAAAAATATCCCCCCAATACCATCATCACCGGCGTCGTCCGCAATCTCGCCAACTACGGCGCCTTCATCGAAATCGAACCGGGAATCGATGGTCTGCTCCATGTGTCAGATATCTCCTGGACGGAGAAAATTTCTCATCCCAATGAAAAACTCCGCAAGGGCGAAGAAGTGCAGTGCGTGGTGCTCGACATCGATCTGCAGAAACAACGGGTCGGCCTCGGTGTCAAGCAACTCACCGAAGATCCGTGGGATAAAGCCATTCCCGACGCCTATCAGCCGGGCATGGTGGTGCATGGAACCATCACCAAAATTACCAACTTCGGTGTCTTCGTCCAACTGGAGGACGGGCTGGAAGGCCTGCTCCATATTTCCGAACTCGCCGACGAAAAAGTGAACAATCCCCAGGATATTGTCAAAAGCGGAGACACCGTGGATGTCAAAATCCTCCGCGTCGACAAGAAAGATCGAAAGATCGGCCTGTCCCTCAAACGCGCCCAATGGGGCGACACCACCGACACCGAAAGCAAGGGAGATGGCTCCCCGTCCGCCCTCTATCCCACCCGGGGCGGCATGGATGAACACTCCGCCCTCGGCACAGACAAACTGTCGCTGCCTCTGCCCACCGCAGGTCCGAAATCCGTTCCGGAACCCGCAGCGGAAACCACCCCCGAGACAACAGCCGAAGTCCCCACTGAGGCAACCACCGAAGCAGCTCCGGATGCCCCTTCCGAAGCAACTGTCGAAGAAACTCCGGATGGGGATTCCGGGGGCGATGCGACTCCCTCAGCCGAGCCGGAAGCCGTAACCGAAGCAGTGGCCACGGATGCCCCGGCAGAATCGTCTTCTGAGGAACCAACCGAAGAGGCGAAACCGGACGGAGAATAACCCCGAAGTTCTCCCCGCCAATTCCGTAATAAAAGGACAGCCCACCATGACTGGTGGGCTGTTTTTATGAACGGGTCTCCCCCATGCTTCTTCAATCGTAAGTAAGTGCCCGTGGATAAAATCCGATTTTTGCCGCCTCCTTCACCCGGGCCAGCGTTCCTTCCGCACATTCATTCGCCCGGCGGCAGCCATCTTTAAGAATATCCAGAATAAGATCATCATCCCCCTCATACTTTGCCCGTCGTTCCTTCATCGGTTCCAGCAATGCGGCAATGGCCTCCGCCACCTCAACCTTGATATGCCCATCACCGATGTTGTCCCCGGCGGCATACGCCCGTTCCAACTCCTTCACTCGCTCCGCATCAGGAATAAAACAGCGGACATACTGAAACAGAGCATTTTCAATATCGCCGGGGTCATTGGGATTCTGCCGCCCGGTATAGAGTTTCCCCAGTTTTTTCTTGATCTGCTTGGGCGAGTCGGTGATGGAAATGGAATTATTCAACGACTTGCTCATTTTATGAACCCCGTCCGTCCCCACCAGGCGACCAACCGCTCCGAAATCGGCGACGGGAACAGGAAATATCCCCCCCAGAGATTCGTGGTCGGCGTCGTCAGCATGTTCATCAACCGAGCAATACATCTGATTAAAGCGGCGGGCGACTTCGCGGGTAAGTTCAAGGTGCGCCTTCTGATCCGCACCCACCGGCACCGAATGCGCCCGAAAGGCCAGAATATCCGCCGTCTGACCCACCGCATAAAGAGGAAAACCGAAAGAATAGGTGTCGCCCAACCCTTTGATCTTAATTTCATCCTTCAGCGTGGGATTGCGCATCACCCGGTTAAAGGGGATGAGCATAGCGAAGAGATAAGTCAATTCCGCAATAGCAGGAACTTCTGTTTGCAGAAAGATTGCCGCCTTTACAGGGTCGATGCCCATCGCCAGATGATCGCGGACAATTTCCAGAGTGTCGCGCCGAATGGCCTCCGGATCATTCGCCCTCGTGGTGAAGGCGTGCATATTGGCGATGATAAAATAACATTCCGCCGTCTCCTGCAATTCCACGCGACGACGGACGGAGCCGACATAATGACCCAGATGAAGTTGTCCGGTTGGGGTATCGCCGGTGAGAATGCGTTGAGGAGAGGCGGTCATCCTGGGCATCATGGCAGCAAGCCGCAATTGCATCAAGGCCCCGAGGCATCGATCCGGGAATCGTCCAGTCGCTTCTGCCAGATGCATAATTGTTCGGGGTTCGTCAATTGATAAGACAGCGGCGTGATGGTGATGCACCGTTCTCGCAGGGCTTCCACATCAGAATCGGGAGCGGTATGGGTGAATTCCATCCCATCCCCCGCCGACCAGTAATAAACCTGCCCCCAGGGATTCTCCCGACGGTCATACTGATCTGTTCCGGGCGCGGTGTTCATCCGCACGATGCGTAGAGGCGGCAAAGGAGCGTCGGCGGATTCGGTGCGGGGAATATTGATATTGAAAACGGTATGGGGATCAAGCGGATGCTGGAGCACCCGGTCGATCGCATAACGGGCTATTTCCCCCGCTCTCTCGTAATGAATCTTTGTGCGATCCCCAAGATGAAGACTCACCGCAATGGCGGGAACCCCGAGAAAAGCCGATTCCACTGCCGCCGCCACCGTACCGGAATAAATAATATTGATTCCCACATTCGCCCCACTGTTCATGCCGCTGATGGTGAGATCGGGAGCCGTCCCCTCGCCGAATTGTTCCGTCCAGAGGGCGCGAAGAGCGATTTTCACACAATCGGCAGGACGACCATGCACGGCAGTCCCCATCATCCGATCATTCACCCGAACCGTTTCCGTAAGCAGCGGCGTATGAAAGGTGATGCCATGACTGGTGGCGGATTGAACGGTGCGGGGGGCGACCGTTACAAGTTCCCCAAGGCCGTCCAAAGCATGATGCAGGGCGACGATGCCGGGGGCGTCGATTCCGTCGTCGTTGGTGAGCAGGATTCTCATGAGGGATAGTGTAGAGAGTGGGAGAAAAATCACCGTCATCTCCATCTCTCAATTGTGCCATCCACTTCTCAGCCACCGGACCGGTCAGGGTAAATCCGAATCCTGCCCAGGCATGGGAAGGGCCAGCGTGTCATTTTCAGTCGAGAGCAACAGCCAGCCATCGATCAGCAGGGCTCGCTGCAATGGGAGAGGCAGGGGGTGCAGTTCACCGGGTTCACCAAGAAGACGACCGTTCTTCGACAACTGATGAATGCGATAAGTGCGCAGGGTGAGTCGGCCCGCCTGATTGGGAACCAATTGCGCATGGGAATTGAACAGATTGACCAGCACCAGACGATCCCGAGCGGGGAAGACCCATTGATAATTCCGAGCATCGTTGATCACATCAGCCCCGACAACCTCACCCGCCAGGTTATAACAGAGCAGGCGGGTGCGATAAAGAGCATAAAACTTGCTTTGCTGAATCGTAAGGGAATGAAGTTCGGGAAGGCGGGCAGGATCAAGAAGAGGGGCGGGGAGTGGTTCGCTCAGCGTCCCTTCTGAAGTGGAAAGAAAGCGCAGTCGATGGTCTGCATCTTCGAGCATGAGCGAGTCTTGAATCCACCAGGACCGGGTGGTGGCCTGAGCACCGGCGGTGAAATTGGTCCAGCAAATTTGCCCCGAAAATCCATCTACGCAGTGAATGCTGTTCTCGGTGGCCAAAAAGAAGCGGCCGAGGGAACCGGGTGAAATCCAGCGCACCCCCTGCGGATTGTTCTCGAAATAACTCAGTGGAGTAAATCGACCCCGATCGGGATCCAGAATAAACAAAGCGGGCACGGCATCGGATGATCCTCGGGAGCGGGGTTGATTCGATTTCCGAACTCCCGCCAGAATGACCCCATAATCCTGCACCAGCGCGATATGCACTTCCTGGAGGCGGGATTCAGAGGGCTTGATCGCCCAGAGAACGGTTTGACCATCCGCCATATCGAGGGCCAGCATGCCCCCATTACTCCGAATGAGCAGAAGAGTGTCGTGAAAGACCAACGGCAGGGTTCGCTTGGGATCAAAAGGGCGACCATCGGGCATGGCTTTTCTGACCGCCCGGCCCAGCCCGAGATCGGCAATGGGGTCGCCGAGATGTTGAGACAACTTGGGCGTGGTCCAGAGAACCGCTCCACTTGAGGGATCGAGCAGAACCGCCCGTGGATCATTAACTTCCGATTCGAGCCAGAGAAGCAGCCCATTTGCATCAAACTGAAGCACCTGGGGATGCACATCGTCCAGGGGCCGGGACCAGAGAATCTCCAGCGTGTTTGCAGCGATAAGATGGAGTACCCCGTGCGCATCGACGAGCAGGGCACGATCGGTCGGCGCAGAAGAATCAAAGTCTCCGGCGGGCTGATGATGCGTTGAAACCACCGGGCTTGAAGGAGAAGTATAAAGCGGAACCAGCGACAGACCAGTCAAAGTGCGTCCCTTTCCACTCAACCCGCCGACACGGGGAGGCGGCGGAGTGGATTTGCCCAGCCGATCGAGCCAGAGATCGGTGGTGATCGGTCCCGCGTTCGTGATCACCGTGGTCGGATCGATTTGCTCCTGAGCCCGAACCAATGCTTGTCTGGTCAATCGAGGCCAGCCCGCGGCCTCAGCATACTCCGCAAATGTCCCCAGCAATCGACGCCGGGTCGGAAGTGGAAGATCGGGGTGATCGAGCCAGGCCAAGGTGCTCAATGAAGCCCGCACGGCAACTGGTTCAGAAGATGCCGCGTCGATTCGCAGGGCTTCGACAACAGCATCGACGGCGGCAGGTGTAAAGGGATATTGCTTCGCCAGGGCTATCAAAACCCCGGGGACGATGTCCCCCACCCCCATCATCCCCTCCAATTTCCCCCGGGCAACCTCATCCCGACGGGCCCGAACCGATGGCCCGAGATCGTGAATCATGTGGGCGATCTGCTCGATGGCAAAAGCCGATGCAGGACGGGCCACCTTGTTCCGAGTATGAACCAGCCGCGCCAAACGAGGATCGTCAAGGATAGACTGGTATTGCTCCAGAGCCAGATCAGGATCCCTCTGCCTCAACCACGATCCGTACGCCAGAGCAAACTCAACCCGCTGCGATGACTGGTCAGCCAGTTGTTCGAGGATGGCAAAGAGTCGTTCGCCCTGCTCTTGATGCTCCAAAACCCCCTGGTCGGAGATTGCCACCAACTCCGTAAACAGCGTATTCCGGACATCAATAGTGGAAGATTCAGGTGGGGCCTGGTTGAGGGCGCTTAAGGTCAGTTCGGCGGCTTCCAGAATGAGCGCCATACTTTCTCCTCGGAGACCAAGACGCAGAAGAGCCAGAGCGGGATCGGGCCGATCCGGTGCTGCCGCGATGCGCTCACGCAGCATGTGCTCCGCCCGACTGAAGGACATATACATGTCAAGCCGATCGCCACCCGCCAGCATCAACTGAGAACCCACCGCCAGAGGATTCCCCGCCCGATCCGCGTCCAATCGGTGCGAGATAACGCCAGTCTCCTCATCCACGATGAGCACTTCTTCCCCCCCGGGAATAACCAACCCACCCTCGATCAATTGCACCCGACCCCGCAGACGCAACCGAGCACGCGGGGCAACCTGTCCGTGATTTTGCTCGCCTCCGGGAGCGATGGATTGACGAGGAGGGGGAAGCATCCACACCGGGTGATCGAGAGCGTCGATGCGAAATGCCCGGACTTCATTCGAAATCGCGAAGATATAGTTGTCATCGCCCAGCAGATACAAAGGACTGTTCCACGATTCCCGGCGACGGGCGGCATGGCTCCCCACCAATTCGCCGGTGGCCCGATCGAGAACTACAATTCGCTGACGATCGGGACGAATAGCCACCAGATAATCCTTCGTAACCACTGGAGAAGAAATTTCCCAGGCTCGCCGAGTCTGACTACGACGGGGGGTATTAATCGGAGCATGGAAACGCCGAAGCCAGACCGTATCTCCCGTGGCTCCATTGAGGCGGGCGATGACCCCGATAGGGGTGGCCACATAAAGGTCTCCCTCTCGCTCTGTCAGGCAGGAGAGATTCCGCGCCCCTCGGTTCAGGCCCCCACTGGAGCCAATATGACGACTCCATTTATAATGCCCATCCGCGAGATCCAGAGCGATGACATAGCAACTGGTGAGGTATTGATCATTAACCTTCCGGGCGAGGAGATACACCGTATCCTCCGCAATCACCGGGGAACCATGAGGAAAAAGTTTTTCGTGCCCCTTGATATGGCCCAGATCGCCGATCGTGGCGAGCGCTCGCCACCACCGAAGCGAACCGGTCTGGGTATCAAGGCACACAATTCGCCCATCACCGGAACGACGATTGGCGTAAGCGTGTCCGTTAACCGTAACCACCGATCCCCCCCCCACCGCCACCACATTCATATCGAGAACGGGATCGGTGTCGCGATCGATCATCACCCGCCGCCGTCGCTCCCGGTATCGCCAGCGAATGGTACCGGTGAGTCGATTCACCGCGATGATCGTGTACCCCTGATTGATGATGGCCAGGTCTCCCGCAATGGAGGCGACTCCAGGCATGAAGTTCCCCTGCTTGAGATGCTGCCCATACGCGGGAGTGGAAGGGTCATTTTCTTCTGGCCACCGTCGTCTGAGCAATGATTCATCAAGGGGAATAGACCAGATGGATTGCCCGACCAAATCTCCCATGTCATCGGTGGGGGGCTGATCGTGAATGGTGAAGGCGGGAATGCGTGAACGCGGAGATGGATCCGCCGCAAGTTGATCGAACATGGTATTCGCGGCCCGTGCGGAATCGGACATCTGCTCCGCAAGACGCCGCCGGGATTCCTGAAATAACGCATCGTCTCCCCCATACCGGGCGGCGAGTCCGATCATCCGCCAGAGGGGAACAATTTGCCCTTCCCCCAGATCGGGATGATCGACCGCTTCGAGAAGCCGACCCAATGCATCGTAAAAATGACCCGCTTCGAGGTCTCGCTGTCCCAGACGCAACAGGGCTTCCAGACCCTCGGGCGTGAGCGAGCGGGAACGGGCGAGCAATTCGATTTGATTCGCCTTCAACAACCGATCCGCCTCGGCATGTTGCATGTCCCGATAACGATCCAGCAGTGATTGATCCGAAACCAGAAATTCGAGAACTCGCTGACGAATCGAAACAAAAAGAGCATCATCCACAGCATTGGCGGGGACAATCGCCGAGAACGAATCATCGAGGAGTTCTTGGAGGAGACGAACGGCCTCCATCGTATTGTCCCTGGCATGATCCCGGGCCATTTGGAACCGCTCCCAGGCCTGAGGCGAATTGTCCACATAGACCGGATTGTCGGATTGCCCACAAAGATGAGCACACGCCATGCTCATCAAACACCAGGCGATCAACAATGTCCGGTGAGTCGGAATAGGAGTCATAGTGAGGTGTACAAACTGCTTGGTAAGTGGTTGATGGCCATGGTTCCGGGAAGACATATGCGTATGGTAGGACTATCCCGCCCTCAAGCCGACCTCGAGGATGGCCGAAGGGAATGATAGGGGCTTGTAAGAGGATACGGCAAGAGGAAGGAGCACTCTCCCCCACCAAAGAGGTGGGTGTCGTCCCATATGTCGGGAAAATACTATGTCGTCGATCAATCAATCTTGTCCCCGCTGCCATTTTGCGAATAAGAGCAATGCCCGCGCTCGGCGCGTCATCCTGCTCCTTGTAGGTATTCTCACCCTGAGCACAGCCGATTTTCTCCTGACCGTGGCGTACCTCCAATCGACCGGCATGATCGAAATCAACCCCATCGCCGCATATATTATTCAAGTCACCAACTCACCCTGGGCCTTGGCGGGCTTCAAGGCGGTGACCGTCGGAATCTGTGCCTCGGTCCTGTTCGTCCTCCGCCGCCGGGTTGAAGGCGAAGCCGCGGCCTGGGTCGCCATCGCTATTCTCGCCGCGATGTCCCTGCACTGGCATCTCTACACCGAACACTATTCAGACCAGAACCAGATTAGACTGGCCACGGTCGAGGAAAGCGCAGACTGGCTCATGTTCGACTGAATCCCCGGTTTCCTCACCACTCTTCATCTTCATCATTCAAAAACCCCGATTCCGCTCTCAGAATCGCGATGGCGATACAATTGTCGCCACGATGATCGCCTCGATAAACCTCCTCCCAAGAATCCTGACCTCGACGCTTCTCACGATGCTCCTCTTCTCCGGGGGGTGTTCCTCCCTGCGCCCTCCCCAGGCAGCCATAACCCGGATAACCCTCACCACCGCTGGAGAAGAAGCCCTCGGGTTGCGTTGTCAACTGGAGGTGAGCAACCCGAACCGGGAATCCGTGGAACTTCGCCATGTGCTGTATTCGGTGTCCATCGACGGCACCCCTGTCTATAAAGGAAAGCGGGCGATGCGCCTCATCCTGATTCCCGAAGACACCCGGACCCTCGAACTACCCGTCGTAGTACGCTACGACCATATGCAATGGGGAAGCGCCGGTGTAGTCCCCGCAGAGGTCCGATACGAATTGTCCGGAGAATTGCATTACATCATGCCGGGTGAGATCGCCGAGATTCTGCTGGATACGGGCGTCCGAAAACCCCATGTGAATTTTTCCCGCCGAGGAAAAGTGTCTTTGCGGGCCGAAACAAAGTCGCCCAATCCACACAACCCTTAAATCTTCGTTCGATGGCGCAAACGCCTCCCTATTCGCGCTGGCACTCCGATCGAAATGATTCGACCCTGTATTGATGTCGATAAAGACAGGCGGTCGCGTCATATACCAAAACAGATTCTCCAACGGGATTCCATCATGAAACTTTTAGAAGTTCTCACCACAGCCCACGAACACAACGCCTCGGATATTCATTTGATCGCCGGGCACCCACCCCTCATGCGCGTGAACACCGTGATGACTCCCATGGATTATCCCCTGCTGACTTCAGAAGGAGTTGAAGCCCTGATCGACGATATGGTCAGCGATTATCAGCGCGAACGATTCAAGGTAGAACTGGACCTGGACTTCTCCTACGAGGTCAAGGATCTCGGACGCTACCGGGTGAACGCCCACCGCCAACGAGGTACCGCCGCCATGGCCATGCGGGCCATCAAAACAGACACCCCGTCCCTTGCCGACTTGAATCTGCCCGAAGTCATCAACCGCCTCACCTATCTCCCCCGGGGTCTGGTCCTCGTAACCGGCGACACCGGTTCCGGAAAGTCCACCACCCTCGCGGCCATGATCCAGGCCATGAACGAACGCTATCGCAAGCATGTCATCACCCTCGAAGACCCCATCGAATACGCCTTCAATTCCGACAAATGCCTCGTCGAACAGCGCGAACTGGGCCACGATATGGCGAGTTTCTCCTCCGGACTCAAACACGCCCTCCGTCAGGATCCGGACATCATTCTCGTCGGCGAAATGCGCGATCTCGAAACCGCCGCCCTCGCGATCTCCGCCGCAGAAACCGGCCACCTCGTCCTGTCCACCCTCCACACCGTCAACGCCGCTCAGACCGTCGAGCGGATCATCGACATGTACCCCGCCACTCAACAGAACCAGATCCGGGCCATGCTCGGAAACACCCTCCAGGCGGTCATCTCCCAGACCCTCTTCAGTCGAATCGACAAACCCGGCATGGCTCCCGCTGTCGAAGTCATGCTGTGTACCCCCGCCGTGCGAAACATTATCCGGGAATCCCGGACCTTCGAAATTCCCAATGTCATCGACACCAATCGCCAGATGGGCATGATCAGTCTCGACAGTGCCATCGCGGAGTTGTACTTCAACGGACTGATCAGCCGAGAAGACGCCATTGCCCAGTCGGCATATCCCGACAAACTCGAACGACAGTTGGCGGCATAAGAAAAGTGAGGAAAGAGTATTGAGCAATGCCTGATTATAAATACCAAACTCGACATTCCTCGGGGCAGGTGATGTCCGGGGTGCTCGCCGCAGAGAACGCGAACACCGCGGCGGCGATTCTGCGCAGTCAGGGACAGCATGTCCTCCAACTCACCCCCGTGCAGCACGCCACCGGAAAATTCACTGCTGGACTGAAAGACTTTTTCAATTACTCCAGCGGCCCCAGCCAGAAGGACATCCTCGATTTCACCACCCAACTCGCCGTCATGGTGCGCGCGGGTATCAACCTGCGCTCCGCCCTCGATGGTGTTGCCGATCAGGCCGCCAACCCCAAATTCCGGAAGACCCTCCTCTCCATCAAGTCGGACATCGAATCCGGCAAACAATTTTCCGAAGCCATCGCCAAATATCCCAAACTCTTTGGCCCCCTCTATGTGAATATGGTCCGGGCCTCGGAAATGTCCGGCTCCTTCTCCAGCATGCTGGATCGCATCGCTGGCTATATCTCCCAGCAAATTGAAACCCGCAAAATGGTGATCGGAGCCAGTATCTACCCCGGCATCATCGCCACCATGGCCGTCGGAGTCACCGTGTTTCTCCTCACCTTCGTCCTGCCGAAATTCGCCGGCGTCTTCGCCGGCAAGGAAGACATCCTCCCCTGGCCTACCATTTTTCTCATGGGGGCCTCCGACTGGATGGTCCACTACTGGTGGGCGGTGCTCGGGGGTGTCGCCGGGGCTGGAACCGGGCTCTACCTCTTCCTCCGTACCGAACTGGGGAAATTCTGGTGGGATAAAGCCAAACTCTCCATCCCCATCATGAAACGCATGTTCCGCGCCCTCTATGTCAGTCGCTCCCTGCACACCATGGGTGAATTGCTGAATGCAGGCGTACCCATGCTCGACACCCTCGCCATCACCGGCGACATTACCGGCAATATCCTGTTCAAAAAAATGTGGCGGAGTACCTACGCTGCCGTCAAACAGGGGAAAAAAGTACAGAGTACCCTGGCCAAGTCAACCCTGCTCCCCAAATCCGTCATTCAGATGATCGGAGCCGGTGAAGAATCCGGACGCCTCGGCGAAGTGCTCAATGAAGTTTCCGTGTACTACCAGAAAGCACTCCGGGATTCCATCAAAACCGTCACCGGCATGATCGAACCCCTCATGATCGTCCTCATGGGCGGCATCGTGGGCTTCATCGCCATGGCCATCATCCTGCCCATCTTCAAGATGAGCCAGTTGGTACATTAAATGGGGAATATACTCGTGAGGCGGAAGAGGAGTTCACCGATGCCCTTGCTCGGGAACCACAACCCAACCGATCGCCGGTCCCGGCGCTCGTCCCCCCGAATCCTCCGGATTTCGCGCGGCTTTACCCTCATCGAAACCGCCCTCGCGATCGTCATCGTCGGGGTAGGGGTAATCTCCATCATGGCCGCCCAGGCCGCATTTCACCAGCAAAACTCCTGGTCCACCCATGCCGCCATCGCCTCCCAACTGGGAAACGAAATTCGCGAACTGACCTTCAATCTTCCTCATAACGATCCCGTTACCGGAACCATGATCGATCCCGACACCGGAACCATATTCTGGGGTCCGGAAACCAACGAAACCTTTCTCGCGGACTTCGATGACCTCGACGATTTTGACGGCGGAGGCGCGGGGCTCATCTTTTCCGCAGATTCAATTCCCGTCAATGGCCCCCTCAATGCTCGCGGAGAAGTCATCCAAAATATGGACGGCTGGTCTCAGATCGTCACCGTACGGAATGTTGACCCCTTCGATCTCAGCACCGTCGTTGCCGATGGAGCAAGCGAAGTCATGATCGTTGAAGTGCGGGTCACCTATCAGGCGCCGGGGGAAAGCACCCCCACGGACATGACCACCGTGTCATGGGTCGCCCCATGAGCAACAATGAACAGCGCGGTATGAATGGGGAAAACGAATCAGGTCGGAGGCATGGAGTAAGTGCGATGATGAACCACCGGAACTACGGTAACCCTCGGAATTCCCGTATCCCCAGAATGTCTCAATCTCTCGGGATTGCCCGGAAATCAAACCTCTGGCCCGCCGCCTCCGATCGCCCGGCAGAGCCCCATCGGCGACAAACCCGTCGCGGTGTTGCCTCCATCCTCGCCATGATGTTTCTCGTCATCTTCGGATCGCTCGCCGCCGCCATGGCCGTCGTGGCTCAGGGTAACCTGCGCACCGCCGCCTCCGGGCTGCGCGTCTCCCGCGCCATGAGCGCTGCCGAAACTGGATTGATCTTTGCCAAAAATCGCCTCGCTCAGGAATCGAGTCGTTTTGTCATCGAAAAAGGTGTGGTCGATACCAATTACGCCTTTGATCTCTGGATGGGAACCTATTCCGCCGCCGACGGCGTGGTCACCGTCCTCCCCCCCACCGGATACACCGTCACCACCCCACCCTCAGGCATCGCCGATGCCGTACGCGATGCCCATCTGGCCGACACCGGTACGCTCACCGGCGTGGTCACCGGAGATTCCGCCTGGCCCGCCATCGATTCCATCACCGGAACCCTGCGCGTTAAAGCCATTCCCGTCACCAACCAGGGCGCGAACGGCCCGTACTTCATACTCAAATATGAATCGCTCCCCGACCAACCCTTCATTCGCGTCACCAGCCAGGGCGTGGATAGCGACATCACCCGCACCATCCAGATGGACTTCCGCATCGGGAAAAAAATCGAGTTCGCCGTCCTCAGTCCCAACCGCATTATGATCGGAAAAAATGTCCGCGTCGAAGGCCCCCTCGGCTCCCGCTACGGCACCGCCGCCGGCGAACTCGATGGCGACAACGCCGACCCCCTCGTACTCCGCAGCGACTTCTACTTCCTCGACTCCACCCTCGACGCCCTCCTCGATACCTTCTTCACCCAGGTAACTGCATTTGATGTGGATGGCGACAATCGCCTTCGTCCCGGTCACCCCGTGGAAAGCCAGGGATTAAGCAACCCGGCCCTCGCCGATTACAACGGTGATGAATATGTCGACGACTTCGACCTCTTCCTCGCCCACTTCGACACCAACGGCGACGGGGTCGTCGTTTATGACACCGCATTGGCAATTGCAGCAGGATTGGCATCCACCACCGAAGAATTCACCCTCGACCTTCAACTCGCCCGCCTCATCGATGAATATCTACCAGATCGGGACGGCGATGGTGTTTTTACCCTGAACAGCATTTTCCCGCCGGGTACCGAAAGCGACCGTTCCCTCGGCTATCGAGATGGTGCCCTCGACGGCTTCGATTTCTATGCCAAGGTCCACGGCCCGCTCGCCTTCGCAGTCTCCCGCAGCGCGTGGGAAACTGCCGCCGGGGAAAGTTATCACGAAGTAGTACAGGGAGTCATCGGAACCAAAATCGACGAAGCCCCGGTTCGTTTCGATGTCACCAACGAAGAAATGCTGGAAATCACCACCGATCTCTTCGTGGGTGCCCACAACTATTATTCGAACACTGCCGTGGCTAATTTTGGACACGATGTTCTCACCGATCCCCAGGGACTCGCCTTCACGGGCCAAGTGGCCCAGGCCATGGCGTCCAATCCCGGAGCCACCTACACGCCTCCCCCTGCTGTGGGCGAACGCCGGGAAGCCGTTCCCTTTGGAGCCACCGGCGCCTATGACTATTACGCCCGCCCCGTCTATACCAACATGACCTTCCAGAATGTCCGCATTCCGAAGGGCAACAACGGACTCTTTGTCAACTGCACTTTCCGCGGCGTCACCTATATTGAAACCGAACCGGATTGCATCCACATGAACTGGAACTACGCCGGTTCCGTGGAAGAAGTCG
This sequence comes from uncultured Isosphaeraceae bacterium, assembly GCA_964563005.1. Taxonomy (GTDB): domain Bacteria; phylum Planctomycetota; class Phycisphaerae; order Phycisphaerales; family SM1A02; genus CAZLXE01. The sequence goes on along the minus strand of CAZLXE010000017.1, from coordinate 10,743 downwards.
ATCTGGGGAATGGCCAGTGGGATTACCCCCTCCATTTCCCGGGATTCGATGCCGAATTGGCTGGCGTGCCCGTACCCGATACCCGCATCCTCTCCAACAACATCCGTTTCGAGAGTTGCACCATCATCGGTTCCATCTCCGGGGATACTCCCGCGGAATACACCCACTGGAGAAACAAACTTCAGTTCACCGGTGACACCAAGTTCTACATCGATGAAACCGATCCCGATCTCCTCGCCGATCCCGATGTGGGAACCATTCTGGACGCCATTCACTTTCTCGGCGCTCCCGCCATTGCCGAACTCAAAAAGAGTTCCATCCTCATGCCCGGCTGGTCCATTGATGTTGGAAATTTCACCAATGCCCTCGGTACTAAAGTAAAACTCAAAGGAACCATCATTGCCGGCATCCTCGATATCCGAGGCACCGCCGACATCCATGGCACCCTCCTCATGACCTACCGCCCGGTAAACCCCGGAACAAATCTGCCCAACCCCTTGGCCGGTCCCCTTGCCTACGGCGGACAGACCGAGGCCTTCAACACCACCATCGGCTACTTCGACCCCACCTCGGGCGGCATGGAAGGCGGACTCACCCTCGCCGAAATACAGGCCCAGGGCTTCGGCGAAATCACCCTCCGCTACAACCCCGATGCCCTCCTCCCCGACGGCGTCCCCTGGCCCGTCTTCGTCGAGCCGGAATCCACCTCGTATGTAGAAGGAGGATCATTATGAC
>CAZLXE010000017.1:3670-9908 GCA_964563005.1 uncultured Isosphaeraceae bacterium | reverse complement strand
TATCAGAGCACCACCCGCTCCGCCTCCACCCACATCGTGGGACGGCTCATCATGGATCGCATGCTCACCCTCATCCGCACCGGCCAGGAATTCGGCCCCTTTCCCCTCGACCCCAGAGATTCCCTCGTCGAAAGTGATTTCATCCAGTTCCTCGATGCCAATGGGGTGCTCATGGAACTCCGCTGGGACAACACCGACAATGGCCTCTACATCACCGTTGACTCCAATGGCGACGGCCTTCTTCCCGGTGAAAATAATTACCTGCTCCTCAGCGGCGTGATCCCCATGTTCGACCCGCCCACCAGCACTCTCGAAGCAGATCGCATCAGACCCTTCATTCTCGAATATCAACAGGGAAGAAATCTCTACCGCGCCTCCATCAATCTCAGCGTCATTCCCGATGACAACATGAGCGTGGCCATCGAAGGAAACAGCCAGGATGTACTCCGCCTGATCGGTTCCGCCATGCCCCGTCTCTCCGCGTTTGATAGTTAAGCGCGAAGATGAATGGCGTAGGCAGGAGGCATGTTGCCCAACACCAGGTCGCGGTTTGATTCGTGCCGCCGACGCAGCATCTGCACCGTAGCCGCACGCCGACGCAGGGTATCTCGTCCTCCGAACCCGGTGAAGGGGGCTTTGAATAATCGAACCCCTGCGTACTCAAAAAAACTCAGTTCCCCGTTCTCCTTCAGCAATCCCATCATAATGCGAAAAATACGCCGCACCTGGGCCAGAGGAAAATTGTTGAAGGGAAGCCCGCACACAATGCAGTCAAACGAACCCTCGAGCGATGCCTCTTCGATGTCGCATCCGTGAAGCAGAACCCTGATATCTGGATGGGCCTGACGAAATGGCTTTAAAAATCGTTCCTCCAGCCCTCGGGCGAAAGTGGGGTTGATCTCCACAATATGCAGCTCATCCCCTGCCCTCAGAGCATCGAGCACCTGTCCCGTAAACGCTCCCGTGCCCGGCCCAACCTCCAGAACCCGCTTCGTCCCTTGAACCCCACGCACAGATCGCGTCATCCGCCGGGCCAAACCCCGACCCGATGGCAACAGAGCCCCTGTATGGTGGTGGTTGGCGAAAAACTGGCGAACAAATGTGAGCATGGAAATTCAGCAAAATACCGGCGTGTAATAACTTCCCTCGACCATTGGGAAAAAACTCACCATGATTTTCAGACGCCCGCCATCGCCTGCGCAGTGGTGTGCTGTTCCGCCGTCTCCACCAGAGCATCAAACGCCGCCGGATCTTCGATGGCCAGTTGGCTCAACATCTTTCGGTTCAGAAGAATGCCCGCCCGCTGTAAACCGTTCGTAAAGCGACTGTACCGCGTCCCCCGCATGCGACATGCAGCGTTGATTCGCGTAATCCACAGACGACGAAATTCCCGACGACGCGCCCGACGATCTCGATAGGCATACTGACCGGCTCGGATCAGCGCCACCTGTGCCTGCTGCTTGTGACGGTGCTTGGTGCCCCAGTATCCCCGGGCGGCTCTCAAAATACGGCGACGGGCCTTGTTCCTTGCAGCCCCTTTTCGTACGCGTGGCATGATTCAATTCCTTTCTGCGTTGCGGGGATTTTCAAAGACTGAAAATACTTGCACCCGATCAACCAGTGATTAACGATCTTGGGGCCGGAGTGAACCCGACCCCCTCCCAAAATTTACGATGAAGATTCCGCCGCCGATTCGCTTGCTTCTCGGGGACGCGCCACCTTCGGATTCTTAATGAACAGCATCGACCGCACCCGCTTCGCCTCGCACGAGGGAGCATACGCCGGCTGATGATAACTCTGCATCAATTTCCCGGATTTATGACTTCGCTTATGGCGACCAAAGGCGCGGGAAAACTTGATGCGGCCAGACTTGGTGATCCGAATCCGTTTCAGCAATCCTTTGTTCGGTTTATTCTTGGGCATATCGAGACCCCTGTGGGAGACGCACGATCCGGGTGGGCGAAGAACATTCTCCGCCACTTGGCGACCCGAGAATCGAGCCACGCAATATATCAATAAATCCCTCCCCCGTCAATGCACCAGAAATACATCAACACGCTTCGACTTCTCCCCCCGCCCCCCCGATCCGTCCCCCCCTGCCGGAGACCACCAGATAAAATCGTGCTTTCCCACCACCGGCCGTTCCAACCACATGGTCGAACCATCACTCCGCAGCACATTCTGCCCTCGTCCGCCATGATTGAGCGACACCGTCCAGGGGGAAAGAAATCGACCGGCCCGAAGAGCATCGATCACCGGATTTCGATCCCCCAGCATGATCGACATGGCCCCCCCCGTGTCCCAGCGGGCGCCGCCCCCGGGTGGAGTCCACTTATAACTGTAACTGGGCCCGTGCTCGTGACCGAGACCACCACATTCCAGATGTCCCTGCTCGCAATATCCCAGATCGACCAGGGGATCGAGATTCGCCATGTTCTTCACCTGATACCACGGCCCACCCAGCCCCGCCGTTGCCACCGGCAACGCCCCCTCATAATCCCGCGCATACTGGTCAAAAGCGTACCCCACCTGGCGCAGATTATTGGCGCATCCCGAATCGACCCGCTGCCGCTTCACCGCGCTCATCAAAGGCCACGCCACCGAAACGGCAATAAGCAACATCGCCGCCACCGATATAAAATCAGGCAGACGAATTCGAGAAAATCGTCGCCTCGGCGCTTCCTCCAGAGACGAGGAACTGAACTTTAAGCGTTCCCCCTGATTGGCTTCGTGCCGATCAATCCTGGCCAGAGTCGCATGTAGCAGCGTCTCGCTCGCATCCTCCACCGGATAATCCTCCATCGTTTTGAATATGCCCAAGAGCATTTCCACCCGTTGCCGTTCCTCCTCAGAATGCAACTCCATCGCTTCGGGATTGAAATCCGCTTCGATCAGGGCGTCAAGAAGATCCTGATCTTCGGCCAAAAGGGTAAGTGGTCGTTTCGGTGTCGATGTCATCTGGCTCTCTCCGCCTGGGTCTGGTCATCCGATTCTGACGCTTCATATTTCTCCCGCCACAAAACCGCGAACGCCGCCACCGCCGCATGCAAACGACTCTTCACCGTCCCCAGCGGAATATCCAATGCCTCGGCAATCTGACGATAACTCAATCGTTGAAAATAACTCAAAAGAAGAATCTCCCGTAGCAAGACCGACATCTCATCCACCACCGCCTTCACCAGCATGCTCCGCTCCGCATCGAGCATCGGCGCGCTGGGAGTGGGCAATTCCGCCTCCAACAAATCCACAAATCGATCTCCCTCCCCCGATCCCCCGATCTCCGTGGACAACGAAAGCATCTTCCGTTTCGAATGTTTCCGGTGATAATCCCGCGCCTTATTCGCCGCAATCGTAAACAACCACGGCTTGAACCGCCGTGTCGCATCAAAACTCTCACAAACCAGATGAATCTGCAGGAAAGTCTCCTGAAACACATCCTCCCCCGCTGCCCTCGACCCCAGAAAACGAGTCAGAAAATGAAGCAACTCATTACTGTATCGCCCCATCAGATGCGTAAACGCCTCCCGATCCCCCTCCCGATAAATCTCCAGCAACCGCTCATCAGGCAGATCGCCATAATCTTCACTTCGAGATGGCTTGGTCTGAGCGTTCATATCGAGATCCGCCTGCTCCCGCGATGCCTCGCGGAAACCTGAGCGACCCGTGATGATACGCCGAGAATCCCCGGAAGGTGGAACCCGGCCAATATGACCAATCGAAACTCCCCAGCCCAATTGAATAGGAATGACGGTCATCGTCCCGTTCATACGCCGAAACTTGCTCCCGGGATCGCGCTTCCTACCATATAATCAACTCTCGAATCGCTTTTTTCCTCGGGGGAACCTTTTTCAGGTCCGATTTTATGCCCGTACCAATCTCCCAAATGTGGACCGTCGCCTCCTATGTCGTGAATCAAAAACTACGCAGGCGCAAACGCTATCCCCTCGTCCTCATGCTTGAACCCCTCTTCCGCTGCAATCTCGCCTGTGCGGGCTGCGGCAAAATCCAATACCCCTCCCATGTCCTCCTCCGCGATCTCCCCCTCCAGGACGCCCTCAGAGCCGTCGATGAGTGCCCAGCCCCCATGGTCTCCATCCCCGGCGGCGAACCCCTCCTCTACCCCCACATCGGAGAACTCGTCCGAGAACTCGTCAAACGCCGAAAATATATCTACCTCTGCACCAACGCCCTCCTCCTCGAAAAAAAACTCGAGGAAGGCCTGCTCACCCCCAGCAAATATCTCTCCCTCTCCATCCATATGGACGGCTTGGGCGATCACCACGACTTCTCCGTCTGCCGCGAAGGAGTGTACGACCAGGTCACCGCCGCCATCCGCAAAGCCGTGAAAATGGGATTCCGCATCACCACCAACACCACCCTCTTCGAAGGCGCCGACCCCAACGCCGTCCGCGAATTCTTCGATGCCATGATGGAACTCGGCGTGGAAGGCATGACCATCTCCCCCGGCTACGCCTACGAAAAAGCCCCCGACCAGGAAAACTTCCTCGCCCGAAGAAACACCAACGAACTCTTCAACATGATCCTCTCCAACCGCAAAAAGGGCTGGCGCTTCAATCAATCCCCCCTCTTCCTCGAGTTCCTCATGGGCAAGCGGGAATACCAATGCACCCCCTGGGGAAATCCCACCTACAACATCTTCGGCTGGCAAAAACCCTGCTACCTCCTCGGCGAGGGCTATGTGGACACCTTCGAAGAATTAATCAACAACACCGCATGGGACAACTACGGCCACCACTCCGGCAACCCCAAATGCGCCAACTGCATGGTCCACTGCGGTTACGAACCTTCCGCCGTCGATCACACCTTCTCCGGCTTCTCGGGAATATGGGGAACAATCAAATCCATGCTCTTCAACCGATACCCCAACCCCCAAGCCCTGCAACAACTGGAAGAAGAAAAAGGCAAACCCCACGGCCCCGAAGCCCACCTCATCCAACTCGGCGTAGCCGAAGATCTCCAGAAAGTCGGAGCCGCATGAATCCCCGGAAGACGCCCCGGCGCTGAGGAATTTCAGAATCTGAACTTCACCCCCAGCCCCACCACAAAATCCTTCTCCAACCGACGATCCAGGTTTTGCACCACCGGTATCTGTACGGTTGCCTCAATCGTAAAGGTTTGCGTGTTATACACCAGCCCCGGAGACAAAAAGAGTTCGAGGTCGCCGTTCGTTTCATAAAACCCATTCAATTCCAATACCCCAAAGAGAACCGTGGGATCAGGCCCGGAATACCGCTCGGGAAACAGGCGATACACATAAGAAGTATCGAACTTCAACCGATCCGCTTCCCCGCCTGTATTGAATTTCCACAACATATCCCCATTGAAGGATTGCCGACCCACCACTTTGGTAAACACCCCCCCGAAAATCGGGTCATACGATTCGCTGGAAAAAACATCATCCCCACTCGGAATCTCCAGCCCCCCCACCAAACTCAACCGCGTCGTGTCATTCACCCCCGTGTCATCGCGAAAAACCCGATACTTGGCCAGCAGCGTGAGATCACCCACGCCTTCATCGTGCAAGGTCGCGCCGGTGGAGCCGACATGGGTTTCCCGAAAGAAAGTCGGAATGTTCAGAATCCCCGTCCAACCATCGTGGATACCGTAGGCAAAGGTGCTGCTCGACAGAGTCGTCTTCACCTCCCGGCCCAAGGGCGAAGGATCGCCCCCCGCCTCAAAATATTTGAACAACTGTCGATACATAACCACACCCGTCCCCGGCTGAAGAGCCACATCCGAATTAATCGGCGACTGCCCCTGAGCCGGATTAGCGCAGAATATGAGAGCCAACAGAAAAAGGGAGGAAAACTTCAGTGACTGGGATTTCTGTGATCGGGTATTCCGGGGGTGGTTCATGGCATTTCTAGCTTGTCTAAGGTGAATCCGCTGGCTTTCATGGCCGCGCGCATTTGTTGTTCGGTGGGGCGATTGTTCGCATCAAATTTGACTTGAACTTTGCCCGTTTCCAGGTCCATCTGCATATATTCGACCCCCGCCAACTGGCGGAGGGGTTTTTCAATGGAAGGCATTCACCCCGGGCAGGACACACCCTTCACCCACAGCGTAGCCGTGGATTCCGGGGGAAACATCGAGGGATCAACCGTGGTCATCATCGTGCTTTGTTGCGAATTGCACCCCGGCACTCCTCCCACCATCGCCAGCACCCCGATCACACTCACAATTCCAGTTTTCAACATGATTTCAGTCCTTTGCGAAA
>CAZLXE010000017.1:0-3570 GCA_964563005.1 uncultured Isosphaeraceae bacterium | reverse complement strand
ACACCTTACCACCCCTTCGATACACCATAACGCCTTGCACCCAAGTTCAATGTTTCAAAAAAGAACAGATTTTTCAGTTTTTTCTCCCCTACTCCCCGTCCCCTTATGGTCGAGTCCCGCAATCACCTCACAATGCCCCGCCTCCTCTGCCTCCGGGCACACCGTTCGGCACACCACCAGCATCTCCCGCAAAGTGCCCAATACCCGCTCAAAATCGAGCATCCTGCCCTCTACATCCTCGATTCGAGCCGTCAGCAACTCCTGCAATTCGCCGCAGGTCGATGCCGGTTTATCCCGCAATTCCAGCAAGGTAGCAATGTCCTTCAGCGTCAGCCCCGTTTTATGAGCGGCCACAATAAACAAAAGGCGATCCACCGCCTCTCCTCCATACGCACGATAATTCCCCGCCGTCCGCTCCGTGGGCTTCAGCAACCCGATCCGCTCGTAATACCGCAGCGTCGAGGTCGGCACGCCTGCCTTCTGAGCCAGTTGCCCGATCGTGTATGATTCAATCATTAATGAGTCATAGGATCCCCAACCCATTTTTTCCAGCCCTCTCCTCCCATTTCCCTACCCCGGAGAGTAACTCATGACCTGGTGGATTGAGGGCTTGGCCAATGATGGAAGATACATGGCTATCGTCGCCTGGATCTTCTGGGTCATCCTTTCCATCACCCTCCACGAACTCGCCCACGGCTGGACCGCCATCTGGCAGGGTGACAAAACCCCCATCTTCACCGGACACATGACCGCCAACCCCATCATCCACATGGGCCCGATGTCCTTCGTCATGCTCGCCCTGTGCGGCATCGCCTGGGGGGCCATGCCCGTCGATCCCTCCCGCTTCCGCGATCGTAAAGGCGATGTTTATGTGGCCGCCGCCGGCCCGGCCATGAACCTCCTCATCGCCCTCGTCTGCCTCATTCTCCTCTCCTGCTGGCTGAAATTTGTCCCGGAAGGAAAAATATGGGGCAACGGAGCCATCTTCCTTTACTACGGGGTAGCCCTCAATCTCATTCTCGCCCCTCTCAACCTGCTCCCCATTCCCCCCCTCGACGGCTCTCGCATCCTCGCCGGCTTTTCCTGGAAGGCCCGGGAATTGTTCAGCCGCCCCGATGCCCAGATGATCGGCATGTTCCTCTTTCTCGCCGTCTTCTTCATGACTCCGATTGGGGGCATCCTCATCGGCAAAACCTGGCAAGGGGTCGATGCCTTAATCGACGGCATAGGCGGGGTCGTGGGCAACCAAGCCATCGATTATGCCATGTCGTTTGGCCGGGGCTGATCCGCCACTCACCGCCGCCGTTCCCACACCAGATGCGCCAACTGCGGCCCGATCAACCGCTCCATCGCCAGCATGACCGCATTCACCGATCCCGGCATGGTGAACAAAAAAGTCCCCTGTTCATCCTTTTCTGAAACCAGAGTCAACCCCCCCACCGCCCGGCTCATCATCGCCGCCGCCCCCACCTCCTCATAACTCAGCATCCGAAACAACTCCCCGAATCCCTCCAATGGCTTCGTGAGCAATCGCTCCACCACCTCCACCGTCCCATCCCGCCGCCCGATCCCCGTTCCCCCCGTAATCAACACCGCCTGAATCTCCCCATCCTCAATCCAACCCCGAACCCGCGTCTCCACCTGCCCCGGCTCATCCGGCACAATCGCCCGATCGACCAGTAAATGCCCGCCCTTCTCCAGAATCTCCACCACACAATCCCCACTCTCATCCGTCTCCACCGTTCGCGTATCCGATACTGTCAACACCGCGCACCGAACCGGATCGCGCTTCGCCCGCGCCGCCGCCTGCTCTTCGTGTTTCCGCACCGATTCAGACATAAACCCCAGTGTACTCAATCTGCCGCGAAAAAAGCCCGCTACGATGCCCTCATGACCGTCCTCGCCCACGGCATCGACATCGTAGAAATCCCCCGACTCGCCGCCCTCCTCAACCGGCATGGCGATCGCTTCACCCACCGCTGCTTCACCGAAAGCGAACGCGCCTACGCCGATTCTGGTCAAAAACGCCGAGACGAACGCTATGCCGCCCGCTTCGCCATCAAAGAAGCCGTCATGAAAGCCCTCGGCACCGGCTGGAGCAGTGGAATAAAGTGGCAGGAAATTGAAGTCCGCCGCAGCCCCACCGGCCAACCCTCCCTCCGCCTCACCGGAAAATGCGCCGAAAAAGCCCAGTCATTGGGCATAACTCGCTGGCACATCAGCATCAGCCACGCCGGATCAAACGCCATCGCCAGCGTCATCGGCTCCACCTCCTGAGCGAATCCCCTACCGGGCGGATACAATAAACCCCTTGAATGATGAGGATTCCCTCTCGCCGCCCCGGATGAATCATGGCCTCCCGATCCAAAACCCCGCTCTACGATGTAATGAAATCGAACACCCCGCACGGGCTGTCGGAACGCGAACACAAACATACATCGCTACGAATCGAAGAGGACATGGGCGACTCCTGGCTCACCCCCGGCCAGGTAATTCGCGTCCCCGTGGGCTGGCTCCTCCTCAGTGCCGCCGTCGTGCTCATCCTCCTCATCGGAATCTATATCCTGGGCCATCGGGCCGGAGCCGAAGCAAAAGAGGCGGAATTCAAGGGATTGATCACCTTCCCCGCCGGTGGGGTAAACGCCCAAACCCGCGATCCCCTGAATACCCCTGAAAAACCAACAGAATCCCCGCTTCCCTCAGTTTCACCCCCTCCCGAAACCCACTCAGCAACGCCCAATAAGACCACTTCCTCCAAAACGCCGGGATTCACCCCGCCCCCAGTCACTCCCCCTGCATCTGAAATCGGCCCCCTCGAATCCGATCCCCGCCTCCCCGGATGGTCCTATTTCGTCCTCGCCGAAACCACCCCGGACGGCTCCCGACGACTCGCCCAATTTTGTCGGGACAACGGACTTGAATCTTATGTCGTCCCCGGTAATAATACGCGGCGTCGCAAAGTGATCGTCCTCCCCGGATTTCCCGCCCCCGCCCGACTTACCAGCCGGGAAGTGAAATCCCTCCAAAATGCCATCCACACGCTCGGCGAAAAGTGGCAGCGTCAGGAACCGGGAGCGACCAACCTGCGAGACGCCTATCTCCAAAAAATAGGCGGATAACCGATCCGCCCCTGTAAACGAATCTGACCACTGAAAACTGATAACTGAAAACTCCCCCCCATGAGTCTCCACCGAAGTCTGAAAACCAAACCCGCCGCCCTCAATCAGCACCGCAATGTCCTCACCCGGGCCGAACGCATCGAACGCCTGTCCGACAAAGACGACTTCGATCCCACTGTCGATTCCCCCCTCGGCCTCGTCAAAGTCGCCAACCGCATGGTCGTCACGGCAAAGAAAAAGAAGAAGGAAGATGAGGGAGAAGGCGAAGCAACCACAGACGATGCCGCCGCCGCGGAATAAGGGTTCCCTCTCCCCGCGATCCTTCGTGCCACGGACAATTATTGACGCATCATGATACTTTCTGAAACTCTCCAAAGGGTATTCTTATCGTGCGACCACACCGAATCGCCGACAATGAATGCATGGTTTCAGAACCCGAACATGACGCTCC
>CAZLXE010000016.1:11387-29344 GCA_964563005.1 uncultured Isosphaeraceae bacterium | reverse complement strand
TGAGTTGTCATCAGTCTGATTTCAACGGCACCACGAATCCGAATCATCAGCAGTCGGGTTTCAGTACGAATTGTTTGCAGTGCCACACCACCAATGGGTGGCAGGGTGCGACCTTTAATCACTCGGCGAACTTCCCCTTGACGGGTGGACACAGCGGGTTGGTGTGCGCCTCGTGTCACTCAGGTGGGGTGTTCACTGGCTTGTCTACGGATTGCGTGAGTTGTCATCAGTCTGATTTCAACGGCACCACGAATCCGAATCATCAGCAGTCAGGGTTCAGCACGAATTGTCTGCAATGCCACAACACGAATGGTTGGCAGGGGGCGACCTTCAATCACTCCTTCCCCCGTACCGGGCCGCATAATCGATCGTGCAATGAGTGCCATCTCAATCCTTCGAACCCCTCGGAGTTTAGTTGTACGCATTGTCACGAGCACCGGCAGTCGGCCATGGACAACGAGCATTCAGGAGTGGGGGGATATGTATGGCTGAGCAGCGCCTGCCTGAATTGTCACCCGCAGGGGCGGGAGTGATGTCCCCATGCACCTGGTTGTTGGGCGTGATTGTCGGTGGATCTAAAAATGCTCCGAATCAAACGATCATCATGGATGTTTGATTCGGAGCGGTCTTGATGCCCAATATGGGGCATTGAAACCAGGGTAGAAACTTGATGCGATCAATTCGAGATCGATTGCATCAACATTTAATTTCCGCATGTTTACGGGCGTAAAACCACCAGTTGACGGCGAGACAAGTTGCGTAATATCCAGCGAATCCATAGAGGGCGAATTCGGGTCTTTCCATTTTGAATTGGGTGGCAAAAATCTTCGGAATCAAATAGGCGCCGTAGGCCGCAATGGCGGAAGTCCACCCGAGGACCGGTCCGGCCTGCTCTTTGGAAAAGATGATCGGGATCATTCGGAAAGTTGAGCCGTTGCCGATTCCAGTGGTGGCGAACAGAACGATGAAAGTGATCAGGAATGGAATGAACAGCGTCTTGGGATCATCGGAAATTCGGGCTTGGTAAACCAGATACCCGGAAAGAATGGTTGCCACGACCATGATCCAAGTGTCCCACTGGGTAACGCGGGCCCCACCGAGTTTGTCGGCCAGCCATCCCCCAACGGGGCGAATCAGCGCCCCCACCCCGGCACCGATCCAGATGTATTTGGAGGTGACGATGGAGTTGTCCTGGTTGAACACATCGTCGATGAGTTTCGGGAATGCATTGGCGTACCCAATGAAAGAGCCGAAGGTCATGGTATACAACCAAGTCATGACCCAAGTATGCTTATTTTTAAAAATTGCGAACTGGTCGTCAAGTGGTTCTTTGATCGCTTTGGGGGTGAGAAACTTCATCACACCCAGAGTGACGAGCACTGCAACGATGAGGACGATGAATGTCCAGAGCAATTCGTTAATGGGAAAGTCCGAAACCATCTTGGGGAGCAGGAGCAGCACGACTCCGGCAACGGCTCCGGCGAATCCGAGTAATTGCAGCCAGAGATATTTACAAATGGCAAAAAGAGTTGATCCACATTTGTGCTGCGGGAGATTGTCCATCAGGAAGAATGTCAGGATTGCCAGTACGACCATGATCGGTACCCAAACCATGGTTGCATTCTGCACCCACACATTAACGGTTTCGCCATTATTGACATAACTGTGGGGATCACCACTGAACCCGCCGAACATGCTGAAAGTGATTGCAAAGGGGATCAGAAATTGCATCACGCTGACCCCGAAATTGCCGATTCCGGCATTCAAACCGAGCGACAATCCCTGCATTCGCTTCGGGAAAAAGAAACTGATATTCGACATGGACGAGGCAAAGGCCCCGCCCCCCACGCCAGATAGTCCGGCAAGAATTATCAGCCACAGGAACGAAATATTCGGATCTCGAAGCATGAATCCAGCCAGTAAGGCGGGAATGATCAACATGACCGTCGTCATGAACTTGACATTGCGTCCTCCGCAGATGGCAATCATGAAGGAGTTCGGGATGCGCAGGGTCGCCCCGACCAGCCCGGCAACGGCGGGCAGCGTGAAAAGCAGAGCGCGGTAATCCTTGTCCGCATAGGGCAGGCAATCGTGACCCCAGGTAAAGTTGAACAGGTCGTGATTTCCGAAATGTACTCTCTGAATGATCTTGGCGATCATGCCCCAATAGAGCCAGACGGAGAAACCGCAAAGCAGGTTGGGAATCGAAATGCACAGATTACGAATGGCGAGTTGCTTCCCTCCACTTTCCCATTCCTGTGCGTCCTCTGGATCCCAATGTTCGAGTTTTGACATGAATGAACCCTTCAGAGATTTGTATGGATTTCGGTCATAAGTTCTGGGGCTTTCTGGTGCACAAGGCGCCGAACGACAAAGTGCATCCAGATGAAGCAGACGCCTATGAGGATCACAAAAAACATCCAGCAACTCGTCCACAGGCCGGTTCCTCGCAGCAGATATCCAAATACGACCGGGCAGACAAAGCCCCCAAGCCCCCCCAGCACTCCGACGATGCCGCCAACGACTCCGACATCTTGAGGATAGTAGCAGGGGATGTGTTTATAGACCGCGGCCTTGCCGATGCCCATCACCGATCCGATGATGAAGCACAGGATGGTGAACACCCAGATGTTCGCCTGAAAGAAGATATGGGTGACGCCCCTGGCCACTAACTCTTTTTTCTTCACTTCCTGACCAACGGTGACGACTGGTTCCTGCCACGAGGTGGCCCGGGGCCAGATGAGCAGACCGGAGTGTCGCTCTTCGTCCCTGACAAAGTCTTTATTTTGCCTCGTTATGGGGTAGGATTTCAGCCCATGGACAGGGGAATCGACGGAAATCTTAGTTTCTGTGATCTCAACGACCTTGCCGGAGAACCTGGACATGACTCCGCTTCCCGGGGCGTGGATGTCCATCTGGGGCACGATGAGCAGCGTACAGCAGATCAGAGAGAGGGCAAATACCCAGTACATGACAAGACGCGCGCCCCACTTGTCGGACATCCATCCGCCGAGGGCGCGAATCACACCCGAAGGAAAACTGAAAACCGCGGCGAGGGTTCCCGCCAGCACCACGGTGGTTCCATAGGCGTTCACAAAATAGGGGACGAGCCATTGGGAAAGGGCTACGAACCCACCGAAAACAAAGAAATAGTAGAGGCCGAAGCGCCAGACCTGAATGGACTTAAGTGGTGATATGCGCTCTCCAAATGATTTGCTGCTGCTCCCCTCAGGGATACGGGTTTTGGTGGTAAGGAGAAAGACAATGCCGGTGATGAAGAGGAGACCAGCATACATTTTGGGTAGAGTTCGCCAGCCCTCGATATGTTCACCATTGTCGGTCAGCCATTTTAGAACGAGTGGAGCGCCGAAACTGGTCAGGGCCGCCCCTGCGTTCCCCGCCCCGAAGATTCCCAGAGCTGTCCCCTGCAACTTGGCTGGGAACCAGACCGAGGTGTAAGCGATTCCGATAGCGAAACTGGTGCCCGCAAAGCCGAAGCCCAGCCCCGCTATGAAGAATTGCCAGTAGGTGTCGCAATAACTGACCATATACATCGGGACAGCGGCCAGCAAAAGAAGAAGGCCATACACGATCCGACCACCCCATTTATCTGTGGCCAGTCCGAGGGGGAGACGGAAGATCGCCCCAGTAAGCACAGGAATGCCGATCAGCCACCCCATCTGCGCGGGATCCCAGTCATGGACTCCGTTGTCCACCAGAAAAGTAATGAGGACGCCATTCATCATCCATGCGGCAAAGCAGACGGTGAACGCGACAGTATTCATGGTAAGAATCCACCAGGCCTGGCGGCGATCTTGAGGGGTAAGATTATTATTCATGAGAAATGCTCCATCAGTTTCTTCGGGGGGGCATCGGCTTGAGATCTCAGGGACTACATTAACATGGAATCAATATAAGTCGATTTGTCTCTGGGGAAGTATGCTTGAATCGCTGTATCAATCAATGCAGAGTTGAAAGTTCTGTTTATATGGTTTCGTGGGGTGCTGCTCACTGAGGCAGGATTTCCTTCATCACATAATGCACCAAGGCCCAGCGGTCGGCTTCGGGAAGTCGATTGAACTTGGTCATCACTTCTCCTCCTCCGGTCCCGCCGGGAATTCCCACCGTGATCCGGGTGAAGATGTCCCGGGGCTTGCGGCTGAACTTGATCTTCCCGGCGGCGAGGTCGGCGGGCTGAATCCGTTCGTCTTTGTAATCGAACACCTGCTTTTCTCCATCTCCATGACCCGCGGCACCGTGGCAGGTGGCGCACTGCTCCGCAAAGAGGGATCGTCCCCGGGCCACGCTTGCTTCGGTCGAGGGAGGGGGATCGCCCACAAGAATAGTACGGCCGGGTTCTGATCCACCGGCCCGGAAATCATTGAGGACATCGATCAGGGAAAGAATCTGGCTATTGGTCAAATCAGCGAACGCGGGCATGCCGGTGTTATCGAGACCCTGATAAATAATCCGGTAGAGATCATCATCGGAGGCGATGCCGTTGTCTGTGGAGACAAAGTGGAATCGGGCGGCCCTGAGGTCTCGGGGCTGCGTAGAAAAGGTGGGGGAGTTCGCTCCAGCACCATCGCCCCGTCCGGTGACACCGTGGCAGCGGGCACATTGGCTCACATAGAGGGGATATCCCGTGAGCCACGGGCCACGATCAACTTCAGAATTGCTGGCGGTCAGCACGATCCCCGATGCTTCAGTCGGTTGTGCCTTGCCCAACATCATGCCGGAGAGCAGGAAGATGATGGCGACCAGCGAAAGGCCATAGGTGAGCCATGATTTATCGCTGCGGAAGGCGAGTTCCCAGCGGCGTTGGAAGCGATAGCGTTGAGTCCGCATGGAGAGTTGGGGGCGGACGAAATAGTTGATGGGGAAAGTCCAGAAGTGAACCAGTTTGGTGAACGGGAAATACCCAAAGAAGGTCAGGGCGATCAGAACATGGAATTTGGTGATGAGACTCGATGAAGCCATCAATTCCGGTTGGGGTGAGAAGGTCCACAAACTGGCCGCCCAGGAGGAGGCGCCAAAGGCGATGCCGAAAATGCGGTGGACGAACACCTGATAGAGAGCGAGACTGACGATGCTGATGATAAACAGGTGCACCACATAATCTTCCGGTTGACTCATGGCCCGAACCTGTGGCGAGGTGTAGCGGCGATAGAGCGCCACCACCGAGCCCACCAGCACCAACACCCCGCCGAAAAGCCCCGTCCAATAGAAGAAACCGATGGCGCTCTGCATTCCCAGCACCCCACCGAGCAGTCCCACGATGTGGCCAATCAACACCAGGGTCAAACCCCAATGGAGCATCAAAGACGCCGCCCCCAGCAGTTGGCGACCGAACAGTCCACTGGCCCGGGTGCTCCAGGAGAAGGGACGGGTCACCATGCGGATGATGGGGACGGTGAAGAAGAGGACGATGCACAGGTAGGGGTAAACACTCCAGAGAAAATTGTTCATAGTGGTGACCTCTCGTGGTTCGGCGTAACTTTCTACACCCCGGTATTTCCGGAGTTTTTCTACGGTTGACAGGGGGAGAACTTCGGTGAGTTCGGGGGTGGATTCGATCGGAGCAGGGGTGCCAGCCACCACCACGGGAGCGGGTGGAGGGCTGAACGCCTTCGGGGGAGAGCGATCCACATGCGTTTGCCCGGTCGCGTGATCCGTCGGTCCTTCCGCTATATATCGCACGGCGAACCACAACAACACAGACGCGACAATCAGGGTGATGAAGACAAGCAGCGTTTCAGAAGAGCGAGAAGCCATAACGGGGTTCCGTGGTTAAGTCGCCGGGGGATAAAAAAAGCAAAATCTCAAAACACATAGGACAGAAAAGAATGCGCTCATGCAGTCGCCTCTTGCTCGCTCAACACCAGATCCTGCCACGGGGTTTCCCGCTTGGAATCGGAAAGGATGGGCAGGGGGAAAGCCCGACCGGAATCGTCATCGGGCGCTTCCCAACTGGGGGCGTCACCCATACGAAGCACATCCTCTTCTACGATTTCCGCGAGGGCGGAAATGAGCAGGGAGTACGGGCTTTTATACTTGTCGAGTGATTCAACCATCGGTTTGAAAGCTGGCTGAACATGGTGCTCCAGAAAGCGGCGACGAAGGGCGAGTCCATCCGGCTTCTCTGATTCACTGCTGATCCACATGAAATCGATCATGGCGGGAAGAAAATCGGGCAGATCAATTCCGGCGAGATCCAGACCGAAATGTCCATAGAGACCGGACAGTTCAAGCATGTAAGAATTGCGCCCCGAAGACGCCACCCCATTACAGGTGGACGGCTCATCGAAGAGATACGCTCCGAGGTAAAGCGGGCAAGGGGGGGAAAGTTCGAGCGTCTGCACATATTCACTGCGCGAAGATGAGCCGGGGGTGGCGAGGAATGTGATGACCCCCTCGGCTATATGCGGGAGGTCGCGGTTCAGATCGGCAAGCAGCGAATTCACCCGATTCTGGTCGCGCAGTTCGGGGTTGAGCAGCAATTCGCCGATGAGCCGATAGCCCGTGGTCAGGTCGTGGTTGCTCATGGTCAACTACCTACCGTTTCTTTCTGGCCATGGAAGAAACTTCGTCGGCGGGGTTTGTCTGATGGCGTCATTTCACTGAAGCCCGAGAAGCCGCGTTCGAAGAAGGGGGCGTTGGCCGTGCGCTCGCGGCGGGTGGTCGGGATGACGAATCGCTCGTGATAATGGGCGAGGGCAAGCAGACGATGCATATCGCGGGCATCCTTTTCGGTGAGTCCCACGCTTTGCAGCACTTGCAGATCTTTATTGCCATACACCCGCTCGGCTCGCCGGAACGCCCGCACCGCCAGTTGCTTGAGCAGAGATGTTTTAACGGGTTGGGGGCGGTTGGCAGAAAACAGCGAGGACAGGAACTTGATGGGAATGCGGAAGTCATCCAGATCGGGCAGCACGCTCTGGCCGCCGACCATGCTGATGGAATCGCTGCCATCGGGTTTCGTTTTTACCGGGCTTTCCGGGGGAATATAAAACAGGCAAGGCAGCGTACGGAATTCGGGATGCAACGGAAGGGCAATTTCCCAATCCTTGACCATGCGGTACACCGGAGAGCGGCGGCAGGCATCAATCCAGGAGTCACTCACGCCGTCTGCACTCGCTTTGGCCGCGATTTCGGGATCGTGGGGATCCAGAATAATGTCCCGTTGGGCTTGAATGAGATCTTCCTCGGGGGCGTTGGCCGCTTCGGGAACGCGATCGATATCGTACAACAACGGCCCCATATAGCGGATGCGTCCCGGGCAGGCGTGGAAGCAGGCGGGGGGCTGCCCGGTTTCCAGCCGGGGATAGCAGAGGATGCACTTCTCCATCTTGCCGGTGCGCCAGTTGAAATACGGCTTTTTGTAAGGGCAGGAGGAAATGCAGTAACGCCAGGCCCGGCAGCGATTCTGATCGATCAAGACCACTCCGTCTTCCTCCCGCTTGTAACCGGCCCCGCTGGGGCACGCCGCCACGCAGGAAGCGTTGAGGCAATGATTGCAGATGCGGGGAAGATACATAATGAACGAATCGCGGAACTTGAGCAGGGCAGTGCGCTCTTCATCCGACATATCTCGGAAATTAAAGTCTTCAGACCCCAGGCCATCGGCAGTGGCGCCAGCCCCGTTGTCTTCCCAGTTCACGCCGTACTCAATGGCGATGTCCTCTTCGCCCGTAATCTGCGACTTCGGCCTGGCCACCGGCTGGGAGAACTTGGTGGGGGTTTCCGAATGAAGATCTTCATAAGTGAAGGTGGTCGGTCCCTGGCCGTAGTATTCTTCCATCTGCGGCATGACGGGGTTGTAGAAGAGGTTCATCATCATCCAGAAGCGCGACCCGATTTTCAATTTCGGATTGTCCGCACCGGGATTCTGATTCCACCCGCCCCGGTACCGTTCCTGGTCTTCCCACTTGCGGGGATAGCCGACGCCGGGCTTGGTTTCGACATTGTTCCAGAACATGTACTCCGCGCCTTCGCGGTTCGTCCACACATTTTTGCAGGCAAGGGTGCAAGTGTTGCAGCCGAGGCACTTGTCCAGATTGAACACCATGCTCATCTGTTGTTTGATTTGCATCAGACCAATCTCCTGAGTGGTTGGATCGTGGGAAAGTTCATCATTAATTCTTTCAGTGGAGGTCTTTTTCCTGGTAAATGACCTTTTTCGCACCCGATTCGAGGGGCATTTTTCGGATGAGCACGGCACAGTCGCGTTCCGAAGGGCTGGTTCCCCAATAGTTGAGGAAATAGGTCCAGTTGGCGTAGCCACCGATCATCGTGCTGGGATTCATCATGATCCGGGTGGCGGCGTTGTTGTTGCCGCCGCGCAGATCGCTCATTTTCCGTTTGCGGGCGAGGGGTGAGAAAGGCACATTGATGTGTCGCTCTGAAGAGTGGTACATGATGGCGGTGCCGTTCGGGATGGTTCCACTGAGCACGGCTCGCACATTGGAGATGCCGTTCTCGTTGTAGATTTCCACCCAGTCGTTGTCCTTGACGCCGATATCCGCCGCGTCCTCATCGCTGATCCACACCACTTGGCCGCCTCGGAACATGTTGAGCATGTGCCAGGTATCCCAGAACATACTGTGAATGGACCACTTGCCGTGCGGGGTGAGGAAGCGGAACACCTTGGATCGATCTTCTGCGGTGAGGGGCTGGCAATCGCCAACCTTCACCATATCGACGGGTGGCTTGTAAGTGGGCATCGATTCGCCCAGTTCGCGATAGCCCCGGTGATCGAAGTAAATCTCCTGGCGACCGGTGAGGGTATGCCACGGCTTGAGGGTTTCGATATTCAGCGTCCAGGGGCAATAAGTTCGGCCGGGACTTTCAACACCGGACCAGTGTGGAGAGGTGAGACTGCGCCGGGGTTGCGATTGCAATTCGGGATAGTGATGATGAATCTCCCGGTCGCCTTCCACCAGATGGGCGAGAGGTACGCCGCAGCGTTTTTCCAGATTCTGGAAAATCATATGCGACACTTCGCCATCGCTTTCGGGAGAAATCCGCAGGATGAGTTCGCATACCTGCTCTGCCTTTTCGAGGGAGGGAAGCCCGTTCTTTTCGCCCACGAGGTAACTCTCCTTGAGTTGCTCACAGACTTCGGTGAGGTCTCCATTGATCCCTTTGCAGCCATACCCTTCCGGTTTGCAGACATTGGGGCCGAAGGTGGTGTATTTGTCGAGAATTTTGGTGTAATCGCGCTGAACGATTTTGACCTTGGGGAAGGTCTTGCCGGGAATGAGATCGACATCTCCGGTTTTCCAATCGCGCATTTCACCCATGGGCTGCGCCATCTCATCTTTGCTGTCGGTGATGAGTGGGGTCATCACCATGTCGTCGATGGGATCGGGCAGATGCTTCTTGGCCAGTTCGCTGACTTTCGCCGCACATGCCTTGAACGCTTCCCAGTCATGCTTGGCTTCCCACGGCGGATCATGGGCGGGGGTGAACGGATGAAAGAAGGTGTGCAGATCAGAGCAGGTGAGATCGTATTTTTCGTACCAATGGGCTGTGGGAAGGACGATGTCGGCGTAGTTTGCCGAGGAATCCATCCGCAGGTTCACATTGACCACGAGATCCAGTTTTCCGATCGGGGCTTCCTTGTGCCACTCGATGTCTTTCACCAGGCCTTCCGAACGATCCTGCCCGAGCACATTGTTGTGGGTGCCGAGGAGATGCTTCAGACCATATTCGTGACCCCGCATGCTCGTACCGATGAGATTTCCCCGCCAGATCCAGAGCACTTTGGGGTGATTGTCTTCGTGATCGACATCTTCCAGGCCGAATCGGGTCGTCCCTTCTTTGAATTGTTTGCCCACATACTCGCTCACTTCCTGTTCGGAAGTAGCGCCGGAGTCTCGGGCTTCCTTCAGATACTCAATGGGGTTCTTCTTATCCAGTTGGGGATAGAAGGGCAGCCAACCCAGACGCACCGCCAGCAGGTTCTGATCGGCGGAATGATTTCCCTTCGCGGGCATCTTTTCCGCCCAGGGAGCCCACAGTGGATCCAACACCATGCCGTCGTAACGCCACTGATCGGTGTGGAAATAGAAGTATGAAGTGCTGTTCTGGTGTCGCGGGGGACCGGCCCAATCGGTGGCTCCGCCCAGGCAGCCGATGGCGGCGTAGGTGCGAATTTTTTCCGTTCCCACATAGGAATTGAATCCGCCGCCATTCTTACCCATGCAACCGGTGATGATTCCCATCACCGCCATGGCCCGGTAGATAAGTGGCCCGCCGTGGTACCAGTGCAGCACCCCGGAGCCGGTGATGAACAGACTCTTTCCTTCGGTTCGTTCGGAGTTTTCCGCCCATTCCCTTGCGACGCGAATCACCATGTCCCGAGCGACCCCGGTTTCCTGTTCCTGCCAGGCGGGGGTGTAGGGAATGGTGGCGTCGTCGTAATCCTTGGGGTAATCACCGGACATCCCGCGATCGACTCCCAATTGGGCGAGGAGAAGATCGAACGCTGTAGTGACGATGATTTCCTCACCATCTTTGGTTCGGACGCGCTTGGCGGGAACGCCACGAGACATGGATGCAGCCCGATTCCCCTTTCCTTCCGTATTCCCGAGAGTGGTATCGAATGTGTCGGTGAAGTCGGAAAAGAGAACCTGAACTTCTTCATGGGAAGCATCCTCGCCGAGGCAACTCAGCATGGGATCGAATGATTCGCCGGTCACCGAATCCTCCGGCTTGAGATTCCAGCGTCCGGTTTTTTCTTCTTCCCAGCGGTGTCCCAGTGTTCCCACCGGGAGCCGAAGGTCCCCGCTGTCCTGATCCATCATGATCAGTTTCCAGTCCGCATTCTCTTCCCCCTCATATTGTTTGAAATCGCTCGCCCTCAGGAAACGACCGGAAAGGAACTTGCCCTCTTCGTGAGGATCGAGTTGCACCAGGAAGGGAAGGTTGGTGAATTGCTTGATGTAATTGTGGAAATATTCCACCTTGCGATCCACATGGAATTCCTTGAGAATCACATGAATGCACGCCATCAGGAAGGCCGCATCGGTCCCCGGTCGCACCGGAACCCACAGGTCGGCGAACTTTGTCATATCCGAAAAATTAGGAGCCAGATTGACGACTTTTCCGCCGTTGTACTTAAATTCAGAAGCAAAGTGGGCGTCCGGAGTTCGGGTCATGGGCAGGTTGGATCCGATGACCATCCAGTAAGTGCTCTCATACCAATCTGCCGACTCCGCCACATCCGTCTGATCGCCCCACATCATGGGCATGATGTGCGGCAGATCGTGATACCACTCGTAGAAACTGAGCATGGTTCCGCCGAGCAGGTTGCATAAACGGTGACCGGAAAGGAAACTCACCATGCTCATCGCGGGAATGGGCGAGAAAGAAGCCAGATGATCCGGGCCGTATTTCTTGATTGTATAGATGATGGAAGCCGCCCAGATTTCGGTGGCCAGATCCCAGTTCCCCCGTCGCCATCCCGCCTTGCCCCGGGCCTGACGGTAGGTTTTCTTCCTCTGGGAATCTTCCACGATGGCGGCCCATGCCTCCACGGGATCCTTCCCCGATGCCCGCTCCTTTTCGTAATATTCGAGCAGCACGCCGCGAATGTACGGATACTTCGGACGCACCGGGCTGTAGGGATACCAGGAAGAGGAAATTCCCCGTTGACAACCTCGGGGCTCATAGTTGGGGATTTCCGAATTGATCTGCGGCCAGTCCGTCTTTTGCAATTCCCAGCAGATCAAGCCGTTTTTTACGAAGACTTCCCACGAGCACGAACCCGAACAATTCACGCTGTGGCTGGTGCGGACGGAGCGATCATATGACCATCGTTCGCGGTAGAAATCTTCCCAGTCTCGTGGTTCATCGGCGATGCGGAACCATCGCGATTTACTGCCGTTGGTTTGAGCCAAAGTCATGCTTCAGTCTCCTGAGTCGTTTGTTCGAGACCACAACCGGTTCGAAACGCTTCAATAAAGGGTCGAAAATCCCGGGCCGTTCCATACACGGCCAACACGGCCTCCCGGCGATGGTCATACACCAAGTTCACCACCACATTGCGCCCGGTGGGATGAGCCCGCTCCGGGCCGCCGGTAACGGCATCATCCTGAAGGGCTTGAATGCAGACATACACCAGATCACTGGGATGGGCCTGCCACCAGATTTCATATTCCCAATTGCCGATTCGAGCATGCTCTTCGCCGCACTTGAGTGTCGGATCGGCGGGATCGATTTCCCACTGATAGACGGGGGGCCAGCCCTCGTATCGATCATCTGGAATGTCCAGTTCGGGGGAGAGTAGTTGTTCGGGGCCATCTTCTCCATAGCCCGCCTCGGGGGCAATACCCGTGCGGAGCAGGGAGTCATTCATCGATTCTTGTCCAGATTCGAAGCCATTTTCCAGAATCGGGAGACTCAAGGAGGCCGAATTGACGGAATCGCCCCCACAGGTGCATCCTTCATGCTTGGGCCAGGAGACCTTCACCTGCTCGACATCATCTTGTTTGGTCAGTTTGCGTTGGATCGACTTGGCCAGGGCCTCATGCAGATACGGATCACCGGGAGGGGGAACCAATTGGACCATGACGCGGCGACCTTCAACCTGAATGTCCTGCACCAGGCCGAGAGTAACGATGTCCTGCTGCGTACCGGGATCCTTCATGGTTTTCAGGCAATCCCAGAGAGGTGCGTTGTCCTGGGTCATTTTTGGTTTATTCAAATCAAGGGTCAATGGGTTCATGATCATACCTAAATCTTTTATAGAAAAGGGATTATGACAGGCCATCGGGGCCGTATGTGTGTTTGGAAATCGAATTTCTCAAGACCAAATTCGATCTGACTCCCCCCCACGACACATGGGGTCGGCAGAAAAAACAAGAGTAGAAGAGTAAAATTTCTAAATTTTTTCAGATATTTTTATCCTATTCTCCCATTTCGACGATTTTCAGCATATCATGACCCGGTAACACCACAGACGAAGGGCGGGCAAGTACCGCTGACCTTGTATGAAACCCCTGGAAATGCAGACAGAAATGCACATGTAGATTGGCAGATCGCCTTGATGTACGGAAGACAAACTGAGTGCGCCATTGCCGTGATGAGCCGCCTTGCCGAGGTTTATGACGGGGGAAAGACCCGTCTATCTGCGGCGGACATTGCCGAAACCCGAGGATTGTCTCCCCCGTTTGTATCGAAAATCCTCTCCATTCTCTCTCAAGCCGGTCTTGTCACCGGCTTGCGCGGTCCCGGCGGGGGCTCGGTGCTGTCAAGAGACCCAGCATCTATCAAAATATTCGATGTGTTCAAACTCTTCGAGCGGATCGATGAGGCGGATGTCATCCTCTGCCCCTTCGGCGGGGAACGCTGCGGGGTGGATGATCCCTGTCCTCTGCACGAACGGCTGGTTTCGGTCAATGATGCCATGGCCCGCCTCCTCCACGAAACCACCTTTGAAGAATTTCACCAGCCATCTGGAAAATCGAAGCGATCGCGGCCGTCCTCAAAGAAATCAAAAACAAGCAAGAAGAAAACCAGCCATTAGAATCCCCCTCTCCTAAAACACGAGTAATCCACAACCATCTCTCAATAAAGATAGATCGTCCTTTCCGGAATAGGCCGATGACACAGGGAGCATCCCATTAAGTGAGCCCCTGGGCAAGAAGCGACAGCCCCTGATTCAATCCGTGAACCAAGAGTAAAAGATATGGGAAACATGAATACAAGCACGAGCACAACCCTGGAAGCCCACGACCACCATCCCCGGCTGGCTCACCACTTCGACGATATGAAGCAGCAGTTTGATGCCGCCAAACTCGGATTGTGGTTTTTCCTCGCCACGGAAATACTGCTGTTTGGTGGACTGTTCGTCCTTTATGTCATCTTTCGAGTCAAACATCCGGGCGTTTTCGCCTGGGTAAAGCAGAACCAGTTTCTGGATACGAACCTCGGCATGGTGAACACCATCGTCCTTATTTTCAGCAGTCTGACCATGGCCATGGCCGTAACTTATGCCCAACTCGGGCGACGACGCCCCGTCACCATCTGCCTGGGTATCACTTTTCTCTGTGCCGTCATATTCATGGCGATCAAATCAGTTGAATATGAGCACAAGTTTCACGAAAACCTCATCCCCGGTATCGGTTTTTATGAAAAACCCGAACATGCGGTGGGCGGGGGAGCAGGTGGAGGAGACGCTTTATTGCCCGGAGATCCCACCCGAGCAATGCCTCTCTGGTCTGCCACCTGTCGTTCCTGTCATGGTGTCGCTGGCGAGGGGGTTGAAGGCCAGGGGAAAGACATCCGAACCAGCCAATTTATTTTGGATCGAGATGACACCGAATTGATGGACTTCATCAAGGTCGGGCGCCGGATAGATGATCCCCTCAATACCACGGGCATTCTCATGCCTCCCAAGGGCGGGAACCCACTCCTGAAAGATCAGGATCTTATGGACATTATCGCCTTGGTTCGTACTTTCATTACCATCGATGCATCCGGTGATAAGGGAGCGGATGCGGCCAATGGGGAAAACGATGCCAGTGGAGGAGATGCAGCATCGACCAGTGGGAATTCTTCAAATACCCCGGAAGTACCGGCTGTCGTGGTCCCCCCGAAATCCGCGACGAATTCGTCGGAAACAAAATTCTGGATTCCCCGCTCCAGCATTCCCCAGGGACCGAGTGGACCGGCCGGAATTGAGGTAACAGTTTTGCCGGAAAGTCAGGGGGGAATCGAATCATCCCCTGTCGATTCAAAGGGGAAAGTCCATCACACGGTTGATGCAGCACGCCCTCAAAATGCCCATATATTCTTCGGCCTCTATTTCATGATGACCGGCCTGCATGGAATTCATGTCCTGGCAGGAATGGGACTCATTGGCTGGTTATTGTACCGGTCGACTAAAGGTCATTTCGATTCACAGTATTTTACCCCCATCGATTTGGGCGGCCTCTACTGGCATATTGTGGACATCATCTGGATTTTCCTCTTTCCCATGTTCTACCTGATGTAGCCGTGGATTATTAGATAATTCAGTGAGTGAATGACCGGATGGTGTGGGGTGGGTATAATGCGACCCGAATCTCGTTTCTCCTGCTTCCACGGGCATATTCATCGGACTTACAGGGGGTGATTTCAGATGGATCATGTGCCTTGTCAGGTCATGACCCGGTGTTCTCGAACACGCCATTGAACCGATAAATGCGGTTCGTTCCGCTGATAGTGGAATCAGATGAATTCAGTCCTTCTGCAAGAAGCGTTTGAGCCATGCTATGACCACGATGTCCGTTTCCTCTCCCTCACAACCCGATCTTACGAAACCGTTCCCCCCGACCAAACTCAGGGGCTGGCTGCGCAACATGCTCCTGATCCGGGAGTTCGAAGTTCGGACCATGCAGCACTACCAGAATCGCAAAATCGGTGGTTTCTGCCATGTCTATATTGGCCAGGAAGCGGTTGCGGTGGGATGCCTGGCCGCAGTCAACGATGATGATCCGGTGGTGACGGCCTATCGAGTGCATGGCCATGCCCTCGCTCGGGGGATGGATCCAAAGTACTGCATGGCGGAGATGTTCGGAAAAATCGGCGGCTGCGCCAAAGGCAAAGGCGGCTCCATGCACATGTTCGACCGGGATCACCACCTCTATGGCGGACATGGCATCGTCAGTGCCCAGACTCCCCTCGGGGCAGGGCTTGCCTTCGCTACCAAGTACCAGGATGAAGTCATCAAAGGCGGGAAGAATCGTCGGGTCACCCTGTGCTTCCTCGGCGATGGGGCTTTGAATCAAGGGGCTTTGCACGAGGCGATGAATCTCGCCAGTATCTTCCAGATCCCCGTTATCTACTGTGTGGAAAACAATGGATATTCGATGGGAACTGCCATCGGCAGAGGGACCTCCATGGGACACGATCTCTCGGTGAAAGCCGCCGCCTATGGCATCGAATCCGCAGTCATCAACGGCATGGATGTGACCAAAGTGTACGAAGGCATGAAAACGGTCGTGGATCGCTGCCGCAATGAATCCCGCCCTGCATTTGTGGATATTCACACCTACCGCTTCAAGGGACACTCGATGTCCGATCCCCGAAAGTATCGCACCAAGGAAGAAGAAGAGCGGTTTGAAGAAAAGGATCCCATCGACACCCTGGCCAACCAGATGCTGGCGGCGGATCAACTCAATGACGAGGATTACAAAAAAATGGGGAAGGAGATTCGCGGGGAGGTTCGCAGCGCCGTGAAATGGGCGGAGCAGTCGCCCGAGCCAGACCCGGCGGTTGATTTATATCAGGATGTCTATGTCGAGCAGTGGGGTGCATTCACCGGAACCTCGTTGCCCGAGATGCTGCATGACGGCGAGGAGGAATCTTCATGACTTCCCAGTCCTCAGTTGTGTCTCCTGATTCCCAGGGGAGAATGATCGAGTTTCGTGAGGCCCTCAACGAAGCCATGTGCGAGGAAATGCGGGCGGATTCGCGGGTGTTCCTCATCGGCGAAGAAGTGGCTCAGTACAACGGGGCGTATAAAGTCAGCCGCGATATGCTGAAGGAGTTCGGCCCCCGGCGGATCATCGATACCCCGATTTCCGAATCGGGCTTTGCGGGCATGAGCATCGGGGCGGCTATGATGGGTTTACGGCCTATCGTCGAGTTCATGAGTTGGTCGTTCTCCCTCGTCGCGGCGGATCCTATCCTGAATAACGCTCCCAAGATGCTCTACATGTCCGGCGGTCAGTTCGGTTGTCCCATCGTGTTCCGGGGAAATAACGGGGCGGGCGGACAACTCGGCTCCACCCATTCCTGGTGCGTCGAGTCGATGTATTCGAATGTCCCCGGCCTGAAAATGGTGATTCCCTACGACGCCTACGATGCCAAAGGCCTGCTCAAAACCGCC
The DNA here is from genome assembly GCA_964563005.1 of uncultured Isosphaeraceae bacterium. GTDB lineage: Bacteria > Planctomycetota > Phycisphaerae > Phycisphaerales > SM1A02 > CAZLXE01. The sequence goes on along the minus strand of CAZLXE010000016.1, from coordinate 12,465 downwards.
ATCCGCGATGACGATCCCGTCTTTTTTCTTGAATCAGAACGACTGCTTTCCATCAAGGGCGCCGTTCCCGAGGAGGAATACACCGTCCCCTTCGGCCAGGCGTTGACCCGGCGGGAAGGAGCCGACTGCACGATCATCGGTTTCGGTCGTCCGCTATATTTTTGCCTCGAAGCCGCGGAAACACTGGCGAAGGAAGGGATCGATTGTGAAGTGATTGACGCTAGGACCATTCGACCACTGGATATGGATTCATTGGTTCGCTCCGTAAAGAAAACCAATTGTTGCGTGGTGGTCGATCAATCGTGGTCGTTCGCCTCCGTGGGTTCCGAAGTGGCGTCCCAGATTCACCAGCATTGCTTCGATGATCTCGATCATCCCGTTCTTCGCGTTCACAACGACGATGTTCCCGCCCCGTATGCATTCAACCTGGAGCAGGAAATGCTCCCTCACGCCCGAAAAATCTGCGAGGCGGTTCGTACCGCAACCTATAACGCTTGAGTAATTATTTCACCACAGAGCACACAGAGAGCACAGAGAATTAATGCAAAATGAATGTTGCAGAGTATGAACATCAGGAATTGACCCGAGACATCATCGGCGCCGCCATCAAGGTGCATCGCACCCTCGGCCCCGGATTACTTGAATCGGCATATGAGGCGTGTCTCGCCTACGAATTCTATAAGATTGACATACCCTTTCAGAAACAACTCTCTCTTCCGGTTCGCTACGAAGATCAAATTCTCAATTGCGGCTACCGAATCGATTTTCTCGTTCAGGATACCGTCATCATCGAACTCAAATCAGTGGAACGACTCCTCCCCATTCACGATGCCCAGTTGCTCACTTACATGCGATTGTCTCAGAAACAGATCGGTCTCCTTATCAACTTCAATGTCAGAGTACTCACGAAAGGGATCAAAAGGATGGTGCTCTAAAATTAATTCTTTTCCCTTCTCTGTGCTCTCTGTGTGCTCTGTGGTAAATACCACCTTATACGATTCCTGATTCCAGAAACCCAACCCTCATGCCCATTGAAATCACCATGCCGCGTTTGTCTGACACCATGGAAACGGGAACC
>CAZLXE010000016.1:5016-11287 GCA_964563005.1 uncultured Isosphaeraceae bacterium | reverse complement strand
CATGCCCATTGAAATCACCATGCCGCGTTTGTCTGACACCATGGAAACGGGAACCGTGATCAAGTGGCATGTTGGAGAAGGGGATACCGTGTCCTCCGGCGATGTCCTCGCCGATGTGGAAACTGACAAGGCCACGATGGAGATGCAGACCTTTGATGATGGGACCGTCGCCTCCATTCTCATTCCCGAGGGGCAGACCACCGATGTGGGTACGGTCATCGCCGTACTTGCCGAGGAGGATGAAGAAATCAGCGAGGTGACCACGAAACCCGATCCCCCATCATCATCGGTAGCAACAGCAGCATCCCCGCCTGAGCAGACCATTGTTTCAGCGCCCCCTTCGACTTCAAGAGAAGAATCCGCGGAGGGTAAAGGAAAATTACGCATCAGTCCCGTGGCCCGCCGTCTTGCGGATGAACACAAAGTCGATCTGAACCAGATTCAAGGATCCGGTCCCGGCGGTCGCATCATCAAGCGGGACATTCTCTCTGTGGTTGAAACCTCGCGGGAAACGGCGGCTTCCATCCCACCCTCCGCAGCCAGCGGCCCACCCCCATCTACCATCGAGACGCCTTCTTTACCGGAGACAACGCTGGCCGTCACCCCGGTTCCGGTGGCGGCGATGCCTGTTCCCACCTCGTTGCATGCTCACGATGCCCCGCTTTCCAACATGCGGCAGATCATCGCCCGCCGCCTGGTGGAATCCAAAACCACCATTCCCCATTACCAGATCACCATCACTTTCGACATGGATCCCCTTCTCGATCTGCGCCGAACCCTCAACGAACAACTCGCTCCCCAGGGGGTTAAACTCAGCGTCAATGATTTTCTCGTCCGGTGCTGCGCGCTCGCCATGTATCAAAATCCGGAATTCAACGCCTCCTGGGGAGAGGATCACATCGCTTATCACGGCGAAGTCAATATCGGCGTTGCGATCTCCTTACCCGAAGAGCGGGGGGGTGGACTGGTGGTCGCCACCATCCATCATGCCGATCAGAAAAGTCTCCGCACCATCTCGGCGGATACCAAATCGCTGGCTCAAAAAGCCCGCACCCGGGGATTGGCCCTCGAAGAAATGGCCGATGCCACCTTCACTATTTCCAATCTTGGCATGTTCGGAGTGGAGCACTTCACCGCCATCATCAACCCGCCCAACAGCGCCATTCTCGCCGTGGGGGCGGCTCTGGAAACCCCTGTGGTCCGTCAGGGAGAACTGACCGTAGGCCACGAAATGCGGGCGACCCTCTCTCTCGATCACCGGGTCATCGACGGAGCCACCGGGGCCAAATATCTCCAGACCCTGAAACAATTCATCGAAAATCCCGGCACCCTGCTCGTTTAGGTTTCCGAGTAGAGAATCAGAATCCTCCCGAGCGCATCACATTCAAACTCTCCGGATACGGATAACTGGCGAAGACTCCGGTGGGGGCGAGTTCCCACATTTTCATCGAGGGATACACATCCCCCCGGTAGCCCGCATCGAACATGGTACGGAGAACCGTTTCAAATGATGGTTCGTTGCCATCGCCGTCCATGAGTCGATTCGATTTCGCTCCCAGAAATGACACGCTTGCCGTAGGCCATCGTACTCGGCGACCCGCCAGCATTTTGGTAATGGTCTGGAATCCCTGGGAAAGATTGTCGAGGGTGAAGTACTCCTGATTCCGGGGACGGAGAATGCCGAAGATAATCAGTCGGTCCAGATCGAATTTCAGAATATACGGCTCGCGATCACCCGCTGCGTGCAGCGCCACCGATTCGTGAAACATCCGGGCATAGGCGGTGGCAGACTTAACCGTCCACTGGCTCGTGGTAACCAGATCCAGCAATTCGCCGATCATGCCATGTGAATTGTCCGAATCATTCACCCCGCAAACCACGGTGCGATAGCGCCCGGCAAGAACATCCGCCAAGAGGTGCTGTCCCCATTGAATGCGTATCCGGTCGCGGTCGGTGCTGGCCTTGCGGGCATCGCCCGCGGGCAGCAGCACCACCCGGTCGGCCCGCCGATCCGCCTGCATCAGCAAGTCTCCTTCATCATCGTACAGTCGGGGAAGTTGATCCGTCGCAGTTGACTGAGTCATGGCGGTTCTCCAAGATCGGGGTGAAGTGGGATTCCATACAGTATAGCGGGTTCAACTGGGACAATAATCTTCTTTTCAGAGTTGATCCGGTATCATCCAATCCGTATGTCTCAATCGCAACTCAGGGCTATCCGCATCCCCCCTCCCTCCCCGGTCCCAGCCCCTTCCCCGGTCACCGCTCCGGAGCGCATCGACTCCCTCGATGTCCTGCGCGGGGTGGCGGTCATGGGCATCCTCATCATGAACATTCAGGCCTTCTCCATGATCGGGGCGGCCTACATGAATCCCACCGCCTACGGCGACCTCAGCGGCGTCAACTATTGGGTGTGGTATTTCAGTCACCTCCTCTTCGACCAGAAAATGATGACGATTTTCTCGATGCTCTTCGGGGCGGGCATCGTCCTCATGACCGAACGGGCCGAAGCCAGAACCGGCCACTCTGAGGGTGTGCATTTTCGTCGCATGGCCTGGCTGCTCCTCTTCGGACTCCTCCATGCTCATCTGCTCTGGTATGGCGACATTCTTTATTTTTACGCCATGTGCGGTTTTCTGGTCTATTTCTGCCGCAAGTGGCCGCCTTATCTCCTCTTCATCATCGGGATCGCGGCCATCTCCTTCGCCTCCCTGATCATGCTGTTCTTCGGCTACTCCATGCCCATGTGGCCGGAATCCGAAATCGCTTCTTTTCAAGCGGATTGGGCTCCGACCCAAATCAAGATTGAAGAAGAATTGGCCGTGTATCGAGGAGGATGGCTGGGCCAGTTACCCGATCGTTCCCTCAACTCTTTCTTTATGGAGACATTCCTGCTGGTGATCAACCTCCTCTGGCGAGCGGGGGGAGTCATGCTGCTCGGCATGGCCCTGTTCAAACTTCGTGCATTCAATGCCGCCTGTTCAACGGCCTTTTATTTCGGGCTGATTGGGATCGCACTCCTCATCGGCCTTCCCCTGACCGGGTTCGGGATCTATCAGCATGAAGCCCATGAGTGGGGAATAAAATATTCATTCTTTCTCGGCGGCCAATTCAACTACTGGGGCAGCATTCTCGTCGCCCTCGGCTGGATCGGCCTCGTCATGCTCATCTGCAAAACGCCAGCCCTCCGCCTCATCACCCGACCTTTCGCCGCCGCCGGGCAAATAGCGCTCACCAATTATCTCATGCAGACCATCATCTGCACCACCATCTTCTACGGCCATGGCTTCGGCCATTTCGGCTCCTTCACTCGGGTAGAGCAACTCCAGACGGTCCTCGCCATCTGGGCATTTCAGCTGATTCTTTCCCCGATCTGGCTTCACTTCTTCCGCTTCGGCCCCTTTGAATGGGTCTGGCGCTCGCTGACCTATTGGCGGTTTCAGCCGATGCGCCGCCTGGCGGCTTGATTGGATTCCGGGGTTTGGTTTCCGGGTTTGGTTTCCGGGTTTGGTTTCCGGGGGTGGGTTTGTGGATAAGTTTCGGGATAGCGGCTTTTTCTGGTTTGTACGGGTACCTTGAAGTTCTCTTCGAGGATTATTCATGTCTGCTTCTTCCTATGCTGCGCTCTGCACCGATTTCTATGTCAACCAGAAGGTTGCTCTCCGCATGGACATTCCAGAGCGAAGGGAGACGGTGCTGGACATGTTCGACCGCATTCGGCGCACGCTGCCCTTTATGGAGCAGTTTCGGCGTTATGAGGATGAACTGGCTCTGGAAAGCCCGGAGTTTGATGCCCGGTATTGTTGGCTCGCTCTTCGCCGCACCTCCATTCGCAGCGGATGGGTGAATCCCGATTCTCTCGATGAGGCCTACAAACTCCACCGGCTCATCCTCGAAGTCGCCCCGTATTACCTCACCATCAGCCCGTTGGATGTGGAATACATCGAATTGGTGTTCGGATTCGATCTCGGCTCGACCGTGAATTGCAATGAGATCATTTTCGATGCCTTGTATTCCGATTCACCTTTGGCCGGACTGATCGATAATCATGGGGAAACGCTGTTGGATGTTCAGCCACGCATCGGGCTTTGTTTGAACGATCGGTGCAGCCGCAAGGCGTATATTGAAATCAAATCCAGTCCCCGCAGTCTTTTTTCGCCGAAATCACCTGTCACTGGCATGGAAACTCCGGCGATCGGTGCATTTGAACCACTGCCCGAGCCCATCAGCGTCTATCTCACCGTGCGGCAAGATGGTCCACTGGATACAACCGAGGATTTTAACAGCGTGTTCGGGGCGCTCGCGGGCTACACCGAACGCCTGGCCGAGGAACGGGTGATTCCCCAGGTGATCATGCCGCTTCGGGATACGCTGCTTTCCCATCCGGGCTGATTCAATTTCAGTGACTAAGACCGGGTGGCGAGGAATTCGATCATGTCGATCTTGCTGATCACGCCCCGGATTTCCTTGTTTTCGATCACAATCGCCACATTCTGCTCATCGAATACCCGCTGCACCCGGGAGAGGGAATCATCCATCGTCACCTGCCCCTGAAGGGGTTTCGCCGCCTTCAGAACGGAATCCTGCGGGGTGCAATTGCCGGAAATCAGTGATTGCAGCAGATCGGCCTCGTGAATCATGAGAATCGACCCCTCGGGATCGCCAATGACGGGCATCTGGGATATGCCGAGAGAGTCCATGCGTTTGGTGACTTCGGCGAGGGTTTCCTGCGGTTCAGCGGTTTCCACGCGGCCATCCTTGAATTGAAGGAGTTCGCGCACCGTGCCGAGCCGTTCTTCCTCACCAAGGTAGCCCATATCCTTCATCCAGTCATCATTGAAGCACTTACTGAGGTAGCGATCACCGGAATCACAGAGGATGCAGACCACGGTTTTCCCCGGGCCGAGTTCCTTGGCGACTTGGATAGCCCCGAAAACAGAGGTGCCGGTGGAGCCACCGCAGAAAATGCCTTCTTCGCGGGTGAGGCGGCGGGCGGTGAGAAAGGAATCGCGGTCGGACACATTTCTCACCTCATCGATGAGGGAGAGATCGATGGTGTCCACCATGAAATCGTGGCCGATGCCCTCAACGCGATAGATTCCCGGCTCGATCATGGTGCCGCAGGCGTGCATCTGCTCATAGATACTGCCGTAGGGATCGGGGCAGATGATGCGAAGATCGCGCCCCGCCTTTTTCGCCTGTTCCTTCAGATATTTTCCCGCCCCGGAGATGGTCCCCCCCGTGCCAATGCCGCCCACGAGAACATCGATTTCCCCGTTGGTGTCTTCCCAGATTTCCGGGCCGGTGGTGAGATAGTGGGCCTCCGGATTGGCCATATTGGAGTATTGATCGGTGTAGAAGGCGCCCGGCGTTTCTCGGGCAATTCGTTTGGCCTGCTGCACATAGCTGTCGGGGTGGTCATGGTCGAGATCGGTTTTGGTGATGATGACCTCCGCTCCATAGGCCTTGAGCATGTCAATTTTTTCCTTGCTCATCTTGTCCGGCATGGTGAACACACACCGATATCCCCTGACCGCACAGGCCATGGCGAGGCCCAATCCGGTGTTGCCCGAGGTGCTTTCCACCACCGTACCCCCCGGCTTCAGGTGCCCCTGCTCCTCCGCCCGCTTGAGCATATTGACGGCCATGCGATCCTTGACGGACCCGGCAGGATTCATCTGCTCCATTTTGACCAGAACGGTAGCCATACTGGCGGGATCGACCATGCGGGAAAGTTTGACGAGCGGCGTGTGGCCAATGAGATCGAGAACAGTTTGAGCGTATTTCATGGAAGAAGGGAAGTGTCTAGAATGAACGAAATTCGAGGTAGGAAATCCCCATCCTAGCAAGGAATACAAACTTCATGGTCATGGGACTTGTATGGGGGATGTTTACCTGACAACGGGTGAGCGTCATCTCGAAATTACCGTCCCCGGCTGAGCATGATGCGGATTCTGAATTTCAGGGTTTCTTTGGGGCCGAGTATCTTGAGCGGCTTTCCTTTGGCGCGCCAGCGGTAGAGGGAGGCCTGGACGGCGGCGTCGATGCCCTTATCTCCGGCTAACTCCAGTGGTTTGACCTTCCGGGGGCGGCCGGTGCGGTCGAAGGCGATTTCGTAGAGGGGGTTGCCGGGGAGGGCGGTGAGCCGCTGGAGATTGGTGAAGTCCGGCCTTCTGGTTTTGATTTCGAGGCCCTGGGCGGAAAGGGGCTTGCCGATCTTCATCTGATCGATGGGGACTTCGACGATTGAAGAGGCGTCGGATTCGCGATCAGA
>CAZLXE010000016.1:0-4916 GCA_964563005.1 uncultured Isosphaeraceae bacterium | reverse complement strand
GTTCAGTCTTTTTTGTAACTTCGGGATTGGGGGCATGGGGTGATGCCGCACTACCATCCGCTGCGCTACTGGTCGTGGCACCGGGAGTGGCTGCCGCGTCCTTCATATCGTTGAGGAGGGCGAGGACCTGGTCGAAGGGGGATGGGATGGCGGGTGATGCGGGAGGAACCTGGGTTTCGGAAGGGGTGGGGGATTCCGGGGGTGGTTCGGCGGTGGGTTTCTCTTCGGTGGTTTGCTGGGGTTTGGGGGCTGGGGGTGATGCCGCACTACCTTCCGCTCCGTTCCAGGTAGTGGCACCGGTGGAGGGGGCCGGGGAATCCGGGGAATCCGGGGATTCCGGGGGTCCGGGTTGTCCCGGGGTTTCAGAAAAGGCGGCTTGTTCGGTTTCGGCGCGGGCGGCGAGTTGTTCCTGGTATTCATCGTAGCCAATCCAGGTGAGGGTGGAGGGGGCGCCGTTGTCGAGGCCGAGGGGGGTGGATTCTTCTGGTGTTTCTTTGGGAATGTCCGGCGGTTCGGGGGTGAAGCGGGCGGTCATGCTGTAGAGTTCGCCGCCCTGCATGACGGCGATGAGGCCGGGGAGGAGGAGCCAGGCATGGATGAGGAGGGAAGCAAGAAGCCCGGCGAGGAGGGGAAGTTTGGAACGGCGGGGGGGCATGGGGTATGGTAGGCATCGAGGCATCGAGTGGAGAGAGCGGGCCGGGCAAGGTATTCGGGGGGGTGGTTGTTCCATTCGGCACTGCCTTCCGCTCCGCTCCAGGCAGTGGCACCGTCCGGGGCATCCGGAGGTCTAGGGTTCGATGTCTGGTGGTCGGCCGACTAATTTGAGGTTGAGGCCAGAGTGGGCGAGTTTGTCGAAGAGGGCGAGGAAGAGGGGGAGGCGGTCTTGTTCGCCCCGTTCATCGGCGATGAGGTGGATTTCGAGAGCGGGTTCGGCCTGAGTGCGCTCCATGAGGAGGGCGGGGAGTTCTTCGAGGGAAACCGGGTCGAGGTCGAGGAGGAGTTCGCCTTGCTGGTTGATGGTAACGGTGACGGCGGGGGTGGGAGCAAGCGGTTTTCCGGAGCCGAAGGCCTGCATCTTCAGGGGAAGCATGACCTGGGGGGCCATGAGGACGAGCGCGTAGATGAAGAAGGTGAGGAGGAGGAAGATCACATCGATCATGGGCATCATTTCGATGCGGGGTTCAAGTTCGGAGCGGCGGAGGGAGAGCATGGTGGGTTGGCGAGCCATGAGCCACTAGGGATGCGCCATGAGGGGAGGGAGGAGAATTGTCCTTCTCATGGCTCATGGCGCATGGCTTATTGCTTTGTTTCAGAGTCCCATTTGGAGGGAAGCGAGGGAGGTGCTGACATCTTCGGTGAATTCGAAGATCTGATCGAGGCCGGTGGTGAGGAAAACAGACCAGACTTTGCTGTCAATGGCGCAGATGCGCAGCCGGGCATCGCGGTTGAGGAGGAATTTTCGGAGTTTGAGCAGTTGGGCGATGTTGGAGGAGTTGATGTGCTTGACGCCATTGAGGTTGGCGATGATGTGGGGAAGAGTGCCATCCAGAACACCCAGTTTCTGATCCAGCGATTCCATATCTTCCGAAAAGCGGGGTTCGTCGTTGAGTTCGACGATGAGGATGTTGTCGGACCAATCGTGGATGGGCATGGGGGATCAACTTTCGGGAGGCGAATTTTATTCAGGCGATGATTCGGGGGATGAATCGGGGGATTCTTTTACAGTTGCTTCCGGGGGAGTGATGGTTTTTTGCTCATCGTCGTTTTCCACGACGCGGGCGGCGGCAATGAGGGTGTCGCCTTCCTTCAGATTAACCACACGGACGCCCTGAGTGTTGCGGCCGATGCGACTGATGGAGGATACAGCGACGCGGACCATCATGCCTTTGGCCCCGATGAACATGATGCCGTCGCTTTCGTGGACGGCCCGGATGGCGATGGCCCGACCGTTCCGCTCATTCACCTGAATATCCCGGCGACCCTTGCCGCCCCGACTCTGGGCGCGGGTGGAGCCGTCTTCAGACTGGACAAGATACTCGCGGAGGGCGGTTCGCTTGCCGTAGCCGTTTTCGGTAACGGTGAGGAGATCGGCATCGTCATCGGCCCGGATAAGACCGATCACCGCGTCGTCGGTTCGTAAATCGATGCCTTTGACCCCGGCGGCGGTGCGGCCCATGACGCGGGCCTGGTTTTCGTTGAAGCGGATGGCCATGCCCTGGGCGGTGGCGAGGAGGACATCATCATCGCCCTTGGTGAGTCGGACTCCGATGAGGCGGTCATTTTCGTTCAGATTGAGGGCTTTGATGCCGCCGCGATTGACATTGCGGAAGTCCTTGAGGGCGGTTCGTTTGACCCGGCCGGATTCGGTGGCGAAGAACAGATAATCCTCGGACTTTTCGAAATCCTGAATGGGGAGAAAGGCGACGGCTCGTTCATCATCCCGCAACGCCAACAGGTTGATGATGGCCCGGCCCTTCGCGGTGCGGGGCATTTCCGGAATCTGATAGACCTTCATGCGGAAGACTCGGCCGGAGTTGGTGAAACAGAGGAGATCGGCGTGGGTAGAGGCCACAAACAGTCGTTCGATGAAGTCGCCTTCGCGGGCGTCCGATCCTTTAACGCCTACGCCGCCCCGTCCCTGCTCTCGGAAAGTGTCGATGGGGGCGCGCTTGACATAGCCCTGATGGGAAATGGTGACGGCGACCTTGTGTTCGGCGATGAGGTCACTCATCTCGAAGGGGTCTTCTTCGGTGTCTTCGATGGCGGTGAAGCGTGGAGCGCCGAATTTGTCCCGTATTTCGATCATGTCTTCGCGAATGATGTCGAGGATGCGGTTGATGTCGGAGAGGATAAGTTCGTAGCCCTCAATTTTTTCGAGGAGGCCGGCGTATTCTGCGGTGAGTTTTTCGATTTCCAGCCCGACGAGTTGGATGAGACGGAGCGCTCCGATGGCTTCGGCCTGGACGCGGGTGAGGGTAACGCCGTCGCTGGCTTCGGAGAGGTTGATGAGTTTGTCGGGAACGAGGGGGGCGTATTGGTGGTCGCGGGGAATGCGGAAGCGGCGTTCCATCAGGGCGACGATGGCTTCGTCGCGGGTGGTGGAGGCGCGGATCAGGGCGATGACGGCTTCGATATCGCAGACGGCGTAGATGAGTCCTTCCAGTCGGTGGGCGTGTTTTTTCGCTTCACGGAGGAGGTACTCGGTGCGGCGGCGAATGACTTCCTTGCGGTGATCGAGATAACAGTCGATCAGTTGCCGCATGCCCATGGTGCGGGGGCGACCGCCGGAGAGGGCGATGTTGATGATGGAGACGGTGGATTGGAGGGGAGTGAATTGGTAAAGTTGTTTTTCGACGACTTCGGGATTGGCCCCGCGTTTGAGATAGACCACAATGCGGGTGCGGTGGGACTTGCCGGAAAAGTTTTTAATGTCGGAGATGTCGGGGATGCGGCCGGATTTGGCGTTGTCGACGATTTTTCCGATGAGATTGTTCTGGACGAGTTGGTAGGGGATTTCGTCGATGACGAGCGTGTCGCGGTTGCCCTGTTTTTCGTGGTGGACTCGGCCGCGCACCTGAATGCGCCCCCGGCCGGTGGCATAGGCCTGGTGAATGCCGCTGCGACCCATGATGATGCCGCCGGTGGGGAAGTCCGGGCCGGGGATGATGGCGAGAAGTTCTTCCAGAGTGAGTTCGGGGTTGTCCATCACGGCAACGATGGCATCGCATACTTCCGTCACATTATGCGGGGGCATGGAGCAGGCCATGCCCACGGCGATGCCGCTGGAGCCGTTGACGAGGAGGTTGGGGAATTTGGCGGGGAGAACGGTGGGTTCGGTGCGGGTTTCGTCGTAGTTGGCTTTGAAATCGACGGTGTCGAGTTTGATGTCCTCGAGCAGGGCGACGGTGGCGGCGGTCATGCGGGCTTCGGTGTAACGCATGGCGGCGGGGGGGTCGCCGTCGATGGAGCCGAAATTGCCCTGTTTGTCCACGAGGAGGACGCGGGTTTTCCAGTCCTGGCCCATATTGACGAGGGTGGGGTAGATGACCGATTCGCCGTGCGGGTGGTAGTTGCCGGAGGTGTCGCCGGCGATTTTGGCGCATTTTCGATGCTTCTTGCCCGGAGAGAGGTTGAGGTCGTTCATCGCCACCAGAATGCGGCGTTGGGAGGGTTTCAGGCCATCTCGGACATCGGGCAGGGCGCGATCCATGATGGTGGACATCGCGTAGGTGAGGTAACTGCTGTGGAGTTCTCGCTCGATCTCCAATTCGATGACATGGCCGATGTTGGAGAGGGGGGAGTCATCAGCGGCGAGGGGGGAACCGTTGGAGCCGTTAGGGGGAATGGGGGTGTCTGGAGAATCGGGCATGGGGTCGTAAACAGTTGTAAATACTGATGATTCAGTGAAGGGTCATGGATGATGAATGGCGATTGATTCGGGGCCATTCGGGGGTGTGCATTGTATCCGAAAACCCATCTTGTGCCCTGTTCTGATGGGATATTGAATGTCCGAATTCAGACCTGAAAATCAGGATTTAAGGGGTCGGGCCAGGACGAGAAACTCGATATTTCCTGGCCCGATGGCGCCGGGGGTCAGGTTGCCTTTTTTACGCTTCTTCCGCGAACTCTTGCCGCCGGTGATGGGGCTTTGGGTCCATTGGAGAACTTCTGCCCCATATTCGGGGAAGCGCGACATTTCCCGTTCCATCACCCTTTGGGCTTCATCATGGGGCAGGCAGCCATCCCGGAGCAGTTCCCGCTTTTCATCTGTTTCCAGTTCGTAATGGGGTTTGATGAGGGAGATCAGATATCCCTCTGGCTTCAGCCAGCGGAGGGCTGCGGGAATCGCATGCTTCTGCCGCGTCCAGGCGAGGTCGATGGTGATGAGATCTATGTTGGCTCGGGAACCCTCTCCC
>CAZLXE010000015.1:0-30436 GCA_964563005.1 uncultured Isosphaeraceae bacterium | reverse complement strand
GCATGGGTACGATCGACGAAGTATTCGAGTGGGTGCAGCGGATCGTGAAGACAATATAAACGACGGTGACTGGCATTGATCCGACCGGCACGGCTCTCCTGCTGAAGCGTTCAGTTCACCCATTTTGATGGAGGCGAACTATCCCTAAATCAGGTGATTGTCTTTCGCCATCCTCAAAATCACAAAACGCATTACACTATGGGGCCGCCCTATACACACCGAGCAAGGATTCGAGGTCACGCATGAGTCAGATCTGGATAGATGGAAAACTCTTAAACCGGGATGAGGCAAAGATTTCCGTGTACGATCATGGTGTTCTCTACGGCGATGGCTGTTTCGAGGGCATCCGCGTCTATTCCGGCCGCATCTTCAAACTCAAATCCCATCTCGAGCGAATGTATGCCTCCGCAGCGGAAATCCGTCTCATCCCACCCTATTCTCTGGAAGAAATCGAGCACGCCACCCGCGAAACCGTCAAAGCCAACAATATATCTGATGGCTATATCCGCCTCGTCTTCACCCGGGGCGTGGGGACGCTGGGGCTCAATCCCTTTGCGTGTCCCACCGCCACCTGTTTCATCATCGCCGCCTCCATTCAGTTGTATCCCCCGGAGTTATATGAAAACGGAATGAAGGTCATCGTGGCCGATCGCCCCCGCATCCCTATCAAATGCCTCGATCCCGCCATTAAAAGTCTCAATTACCTCAACAATATCCTCGCCAAGATCGAAGCGATTGATGCCGAGGTGTTGGAGGCGATTATGCTCAACCCCGAGGGATATGTCTCTGAATGCACCGGCGACAACCTCTTCATCGTCAAGGAGGGAAAAATCTTCACCCCGCCCACCGGGGCCGGCATCCTCCACGGCATCACCCGTCGTTTTGTCATCGAAGAAGTGGCTCCCGCTCTGGGATACCCCGTCGAAGAGCGGATGATGAAACTCGAGGAAGTGCTCGCGGCGGACGAAATGTTCCTCACCGGAACCGCGGCGGAAATCATCGGGGTGAATCAGGTTGGCGAAACCCTCATCGGCAGCGGAAAAGTGGGGGACATCACCCGGGCCATGGGAGCCGAGTTCCGGCGGCGGGTGAGCGAGAACGCCGAGGAAGATTAATCGTGCGGATTCCAGCAAAGGCAGGGGCTCTCCATGTGGTGTAAAAAATGCGATTACGCCTTGTGGAACCTCCCTTCGCGGATCTGCCCGGAATGCGGCGAGCCATTCAAACCGAGCGAATTCGAATTCGTGCCCAATACCATCGAGTTCTGCTGCCCTCATTGCGAGCAGCCCTATTACGGAGCGGCGGAAAAATCGGGGCATCTCGAGCCGGATGAGTTCACCTGTGTGCAATGTAGCGAAACCATCCATATGGATGAGATGGTGTTGCGTCCCGCTCCGGGAGTGAAAGAGCGGGATACCAAGCCGATACGGATGCCCTGGCGCGAGCGAAGGGATATCGGTTTCTGGCGGGGCTGGATTCGTACCGTGGGTCTGGCGTTGGTTCACCCCCGGCGGCTGATGCGCAGACCAATTTCAACTTTCAGTGATCAGAACGATGGTCATTCCGGGGTCTATTCTGGGGTCCATTCCGGGGTCCATTCCGGGGGTTGGGGATTTTTTCTGTTTTCAACATTCTTGATTTACAGCGTAGGCATGGTGCCGTTATTGGTGTTTCCCTTTGCGGCACTCATGAGAGCAGGCCCCGGCGGAGCGGTGGGGATGTTGGGTATTGTTTTCGGAATGGCTCTCTGGTTGGTTGGTATTTGGATTGGGGTGGTGATTGCTGCTTTCCTGTGGGGTCTTATTGCGCACGGCATCGTATTGATGACAGGGAAGAATGCCGGGGGCATGGGGCAGACCTGGCAGGCGATCTGTTATTCCAGCGGGGCCAATGTGGTGACGGCCGTGCCCTGTCTGGGTTTTTATTTCGGGTGGATCTGGTGGGTCATCAGTGCAGTGGGGGCGGTGAAGGAGGTGCAGCGGGTGTCCTGGGGGAGGGCGGTGCCCGCGGTGATCGTGCCTCCATTGTTGGTGGTGATGGGTTTGGTGGTGATGCTTTCGTATGGAGTAACCAGAGCGACTCAGAGCATGCGGGCGGCGCAACAGCGGGCAATGGTGGCGACTGTCCAGGGGCCGACGCAGCAGGTGGTGGATGCTCTGCTGAGTTACGCGGAGGAAGTGGGGGAGTGGCCCCGGCACGGCATCGAGATCGGAGGAAAAACAGACGATGGGGCCATCACCTTCATGCTGGGCATGACCATGACCATGCCCGAAGATGTCCCGGTGGGATCGGGCACCGCCATGGACTACATCGCCACCGAGGAGGATCGGGCAAGATTATTGGCAGAAGCGGAGTTGCCGGAAGGTGTGATTGCCCACCGTCTGGGCGATTTCGTGTTTACCTATCACGGTATTCCCTTGCCCGATGATCAGGAAGTGGAGTCTCCGGATGTCCGCTTGTGGCTCGTCATCGCCTGGCCGAACCCCGATGTCAATCAGGGGTCGTTTACCCAGTGGCAGACCCCCCATGTGGGGTTGGTGGATGGTACGGTGCAGGCGATTCCGATGGCGAATTTTAACGCCATGCTGAGAAATCAGAATGTGATCAGGAACGAGAATGGACTGCCCCTGTTGCCCCATCCCCGAACCGTAACCCACAAACGCCCGGCGGTGGAAAATCCCTGACTCGTTCCATGCAGGGGGGACGGGCTATCATATCCCCATGGCCTTACGGACAACATTTCTGTGGACCATGATCGGCTCGCTTGCTCTCGCCGCGGCGTTGGGGATCGTGGCGATCTTGCTGGATAATCTGGGCTGGGTCTGGGAAGAGATTCTGGTGACTTCGTTATTTATGGCGGGATGCAGCACGGTGGCCCTGGTGTGCGAGTTCGTGCGGGGAAGGCATCGGGTGCCGGCAGTTTGCCTCGTCGGCATGTGGGCAGCGGGGATGGCCTTCATCGTGTGGTCAGTCATTGTCTGGTTCCAGTATTCCATTCCTCACCTGCCGGAAATGTATATTTGGAAAACTGCCGGCACCCTCACCGTGACCGCAATCTGGGCGGCCCATCTGGGGTTATTGGTGTTGCTGCCCCTGGATGACTTGAACTGGCGAAAAGTGCGGGTGGTGTCGCTCGCTCTGGTCGGGGGATTCGGTGGTGGGCTGATCATTCTGTTCTGGACGGAATACGATGAGGAGTGGTTTATAAAAACCATTCTTATTGATGGCATTCTGGCCGGGAGCGGTACGGTCGTCACGCCCGTGTTGGCCCTGATCGAGTGGATCAAACGGCGGTCAATGCCCGGTGCGCTGCTCACGGAAACCAATGGAGGGGCGCGGGTGGTGATGCGCATCGTCTGCCCGCGCTGCCGGTCGGAAGAGGACATGCCCGTGGGACGGAACCATTGCAGCAGGTGCGGCCTGCGGATCACCCTCGACCTGGAAGAACCGCGCTGCACCTGCGGCTATCTCCTCTATAAACTACAAAGCAACCGCTGCCCGGAGTGCGGCAAGGAAATAGCCGCGGAAGAACGCTGGGGAAAAAAGCAGGAGGATGACAGGTAATAGGATATGGATTGTGGTACGCTCTGCCCTTCTCCCGTCTCCTTCGCCCTGATTATTTATGTCGAATTCCAAATCATCCCCCAAAAAGCGTTCTTCATCTTCTTCTAACTATCGAAGTCGGCATCGGGAGAAAAGTCATGCAGCGTCGGCCCATCTGGTCGCCAATTTCAAACCGCCCAAAATCGCCGATCTACCGGGTGTATCCACGGGGGAGGCGGAATTGATCGAATCGCAGGAGGGGTTGGATGGGGTGATCGCGCGCATTCGAGAGGGGAGTGAGGGGAATTCTGGGGCACATTCCGGGGGCGTGGCGTTTGATACCGAGTTCATCGGCGAAGAGAGTTATTATCCTCGTCTCTGTGTGGTGCAATTAGGAACGGTGGATTTTGTCGCCCTCGTCGATCCGTTAGCCGGTGTGGATCTCACCCCGGTGTGGGAATTGCTTGCCGACCCCTCGGTGGTAAAAATTGTTCACGCAGGCAGGCAGGATCTCGAACCCGTTGTCCGCCATTTGGGAAAACCACCCGCAAATGTCTTCGACACACAGATAGCGGCGGGCTTCGCCGGGTTCCCATACCCCACGGGTTTGCAGAAAATGGTGCAATCGCTGCTGGGCGTGAAATTGGCGAAGGGATTGACCTTTACCCACTGGGATGACCGTCCCCTCTCCTCCATGCACCAGCATTACGCGGCAGATGATGTTCGCTATCTCCCCGCCCTGCGTATGGCCATTCTCGATCGATTACAGCAATTGAATCATGTGGCCTGGGCGGATGAAGAATGCAGCAGCATGTGCCGGGCTGAGGATTATGTATTCAATGCAGAAGTACAGGTGAAGCGGGTCAAGGGAAAAGGGCGGATGCGTCCCCGAGAGTTGGCGATTCTGCGGGAATTGGTGGCGATTCGCGATGATGCAGCCAAAACCTGGGACGAGCCGCCTCGGGCGGTGGTGAAGGATGATGTCATGGTGGCCATGGCGAAGGAGCCGGTGAAGGATGTCGCAAAAATGGCTGAGATGCGGGGAATGCCCCGTCCGTTTCGAGAGGAATATGGTCATCAGGTGGTTGAGGCAACTGCCCGGGCTTTGGCTATCGACCCCCACGATCTTCCCCGTCCGCTCACCCATGAAGAAACGCCTGAAGACAAAATGAGAATCGACGCGATGTGGGCGGCGGTGTCGGCCTATTGTCTGGGACGCTCCATCGATCCGGGCATGGTGGGAAATCGCCATGATGCCGCCGCGTGTTATCGGAAACTGGCCTCTTCTCGGGGAAGCGAAGAAATTGCGCTCTTTCGAGGGTGGCGGGGGGATGCCCTGGAAGGGGTGGTTCGCGGCTTTATGGAGGGAAACACGGATATTGTGCTGGGCTGGCGACAAGGGGGACCATCTTCCTCCACCGCAGGCGGAGCAGACTGAAAGTCCGATAGCGATGATGAAAAGAGAGTCGGCAAGAAGTCGCCGAATTGTCGAGCAGCAAGCGGGTTGCGTTCGATGAGTACGGCTGACCCCCGGTTAACCCCTGTTGAGGATCCCGTTGCCATTGGACTCTGAATCTGTTCTCCAGCCGTAAGGAATTATTCGTATGAAAAGTGAAATGATGATCGATCAATTGTTCGCCCGGATTACCGGGGGAGACCGCTCCGGAGCCAGAGAGTTGGTGGACCGCGCGGTGAAAAATGGAATGACCCATGAAAATCTGGCGAGCGAAGTCTATTGGCCATTGCACGAATTGCTGGAAAAACTGGTGGCCTCGAAGCAGATCGCCAATCTGGCCCATCATTATGCCACCCGAATCCTGCGCATGCTGGTCGATCAGGCCCAGCGGGGATATACCCGTCGTCCGCTCCGGGGCAAAACCATCAGCATGTTCTGCAGCGACACCGCGCCGGATGAGTTGACCGCTCAATTGGTGGCAGATCTCGCCGAGGCCGATGGATATACCGTTCGCTATGGCGGATGCGGGGTGGCTCGGGATGAAATTCTCAATGAAGTGAGCAACGCTCACCCCGACATGCTGTTGATTTTCTCCACCTCAGCCACAGACGCCATCACGGTGCAGCATCTCGTGGAGACCATTCGGGAGATCGGGGCCTGTACCGAAATGAAAATCGCCGTGGGAGGATCGGCGTTCAAGCGAAATTCGAAACTGGCCCGGGAAATCGGGGCCGACATGTGGGCGGGCAGTCCCCGCGACATGCTCGACCTGCTGACGGAAAAGAAAAAGTTCCGCGCCACCAAACCGCGGCCAACCGCGGATATTCAGGTGACCCGGAAAACCCGGGGGTCAAAACGAAAAGCGGCGTAGTGAGCAATGAACGATGTGGTGCAGGGAGTGGCTCCAGGAAGCCCGGCCGATGCCGGGCTTCCGTTTTTTTGAGAAAGGCACCGAGGTATCAAGGGCTTAAGGGATCGAGCGAGTTCCTTATGGGATCATATGCGTTCATGAATTTCCGGATGGCCTCGGGATAAGCCAGGCATTCTTCGGCAAATACCCGCTCAGCCAGCGTGTGCTCATCATCATCGGAAAGAACCGGGCAGGTGCGTTGCAGAATAACCGGCCCGTGATCATACTGATCGTCCACCTGATGAACGGTACACCCGGACTCGCGTTTTCCCGCCGCCAGAACCGCCCGGTGAACACGCTGACCATACATCCCCGGTCCACCGAACTCGGGAAGCAGGGCCGGATGTATGTTGATGACACGACCGGCCAGGGGTGGATCGACACGAATCCAGCGAAGGTAGCCACAGAGAAGAGTCAGGTCGATATTCGCCTCGACAATGGATCGGGTAATCGCATCGTGGAGAGCATCCACATCAGGAAAATCACTCTTCGCAAGAATAGAAACCGGCAACCCCCGACTTTGCACTCGATCCACGCCGGTGCAGGGACGGGAAGCAATGACAATTTCGATGCTTGCGGAGAGTGAGCCATCTTCGATACGATCGAGAAGGTTCAGAAGGGTGCGCCCGCCCCCGCTGAGCAGGGCGGCCAGTCGGAGGGGTTGTGGAATTGAATCACTCATAAACCCGGAGCCATCAGGGTAGGAGGTGAACTGAAGGGAATGGGTTTTCCCTCATGATTGACGGCGATCATGGTGATGGTGGCTTCCGTAACCCGGACCAGTGCATTGGTGGCGTAGCGTTCGGCATCTACCTGAACCCGGACCGTAATGGATGAAGTTCCCTTGCGAGCCGTGCATGTACTGAAGATGACCACATCCCCCACTTCAACCGGAGCCACAAAATCGACCCGGTCGAGTGATGCGGTAACCCATCGGTGAATGCCGTGGGTACGCGCCTCAATATATCCTGCTTGATCGATATAAGAAAGAATAATTCCGCCGAAGATGGTGCCGTAGTTATTGGTGTCTCGAGGCATCATCACCACACGCATCGCGATATGGAACTCGGATTGAGGGTCGGGAGTGGTCATATGAGCATGATGGGGGGGAAAGCGGGTTTCGGCAAGGGACAGGGAAGATTGAGCAAGAGAAGCAGTGATCCGCAGGATTGACCCAGACTGCACAGATGGAACGGCAGGGGCCGACATTTAATTCAGGGGAATATCTGGAGGAGGGGATCGGGTTGTTTGGACGCATTCATGCCCTCTGGAGCACCCATTCAATGGTTTCACTGATTCAAAATCCGTTTTCCGCCCTCGGCTCACTGTTCGATCGGGGGTTTGACCCTGCAAAGGCCATCAAACTGCCCGTAACCAGCGAATCGGGGGAATCGAATGTGCGGGGGTTGTATATGGTGGGGGAAATTGCCGGCACGCCGCTGATCAAACTGGGGTTAAATCGGGGTCGGGCGGTGATCGATCATCTGGTGAAGGCGGAACTGGGTGACAATCGTAATTTAGAATCTGATGACATTTTCGATGTCCTCATCATCGGAGCCGGATCATCGGGACTCGGAGCGGCGGATCGCTGTCAGGAACTGGGGTTGAAATATATCGTGATCGAGGGGCAACGACCCGCCCAACTCATCCGGAATTTCACCAAGGGCAAGCCCCTCTACATGGAGCCGCCGAACGAGGAAAATCAGACGCGGATGTTCTGCGAGGAATGTGCCAAGGAGAAATTGCTGGAGGAGTGGGATCGGCAGATCGTCGAGTTAGGCCTGGCGGAACACATCCGGGAGTTTGAGACCGTCACAGATATTCAGCGGGAGAGCGGCAAGGATTCCTTTCGGGTGACCACAGACAAGGGAGAATACCGGGCAAAGCGGGTGGTGCTCGCCATCGGCAAATCCGGCAATCCCCGGAAGTTGCGCGTCGATGGAGAAATCGATCACGCCGCCCGCATCAGTCAGAATGTCGCCGACCCCGATGAGTATCAAGATAAGGATGTCCTCGTCTTCGGGGCTGGCGATGTGGCCTGCGAAGCAGCGATCGCTCTTGCAGATAGAGGAAATCGAATCACCCTGGTCGCCCCCGATCGGGAGTTCACCTTTCCCAAACAAAGAAACATCGATGGCGTGATGGAACGGGTAACCAGCGGGAGCATCGACCTCTATCTCGGGCACGGTGCAGCCGCCATCGGTCCGCAAACCGTCACGATTAAAAATCTGGAATCGGGGGACTCCAAAGAAGTCTCCGCCGATCATATTTTCCGCTGCATCGGGGCGGATCTCCCCCTCGGTTTCTTCAAAAAAATTGGCGTGCGCCTGGTGGGACAGTGGCATCCGAAACGGTGGCTGCTTTTGATCTTCACTTTTCTTATCTGCTATTTCATTTACGGAGCCAAAACCAACCCTGCGCTATGGCCATTCAACATTCCCACCGCGATGTTCGGCACGGCAGAACAACCGGCTTCCTTCGCCCATTGGTGGGCAAACCTGCACATCGGGGAAGGACAGTGGAAATTTAAAATCAATGGCTCGTTCTGGTATTCCCTCGCCTACTGCATCGTCATGACCATCTTCGGAATGAAAGCGTATTTTCGTTGGGGCGTGCGGTATGACGACAGGTATCAGCGGAAACGGTTTCTGTCCCTCATCACCGTGCAGTGGCTCCTTGCCTTCCTCATCCCTAATGTCCTCATGTGGTGGATCCATGGCTATTACGGAGACAATGCGGTGCTGGGTTGGCGGGATAACTGGTGGCACGCCTCCGGCTTCGAGTATGCCTTCCCCCTCTTTTTCTGGCAATTTTTCTGGGATGTGGGCTGGCTGTATCTCATCTATGGCGTCGTCGCCACCCTCATCATCATTCCCCTCACCACCATCTGGCACGGCAAACGCTTCTGCACCTGGTTCTGCGGCTGTGGTGGTCTGGCGGAGACGCTGGGCGATCCGTGGCGCCATCTGGCCCCGAAAGGAAAGGTGGCCAAGCGGTGGGAGTGGATGAACCTCGCCGTGCTGTTTTGGGCGGTGGCTGCGATTGCTCTTGTGGGAATGAAGATCGGCTTCGGCAAGTGGGTAACCGGAGAAGCATTCGTTGCCCCCAACGCCGCCGAACACGGAGCCATCACCGCCGCCTTGTTCAACGGCTACGCCCAGTTTGCCGATCTCTGGCTCGTCGGCATCATCCCCGTTGCTCTCTATCCCATCTACGGCGGGAAAATCTGGTGCCGCTACTGGTGCCCCCTCGCCAAGTGGATGCAGATGACCAGCAAGTGGTTTGGCACCCTCCAGATTTCCTCCAACGACAAGTGCATCACCTGTAACGAATGCTCGCGCTATTGCGAGGTGGGGATCGATGTCATGAGTTTCGCCAAAAACCAGCAATCATTCTCCAACGAGAACTCCTCCTGTATTCACTGCGGCATCTGCGTCACCGTGTGTCCCATGGATGTGTTGAGTTTCGACAACCAGCGCCGGGGAACGATCACCCAAAAATTATTCGGTCCCCGGGAGTCGGTTTCTCTCACCGTGAATGGAGAAGAATTTGTTTCTTCAGAATCATGAGGAATTAGGGTCTGGGTACCCGCACCTTGATGGTCGCCTCGGGCCAGTCCCCTTCGCCGTCGATGGTGAAAGCGATTTTCTGGCTGTACGAACCCGGCAGCGTAGACTTCGGAATAATCACATGAACCCGCGCCCACATTTTATGCACCGTATGACCCGTTTCGATGATGGCCATGCGCATCGCGTTTCGGGAATCCGGAGTTTTGATGATACGGCACTTCACCGGCAAACCCGACTCCTTGGCAAACCGACCTGTCTCCGTGAATCGTTTCATGGGGATTTCCACCCGGATAATCTGGCTTTCTCCCGCAGCAAGGGTCAATCGCCAGGTGTTTCGTTGCATAAACAGGGTGGACAAACCACCAAGCACAAAAACCATCACCAGAAATCCTAGCAGGCGTCGCAAATTTCGGGATTGAGCGGGTGGACGGGCGGCGGACATGAGGTCTTTATCGTCAATAATGCCGATGACAATCGAGGACTCTTGCGACGGGATACAACTTCCCTCTCCCGTCCCTGTTAAAGGATCACTCTTCATGGGTCTCGTGCGAAATTATCTCTGCTGGCTGCACACTCAATGGCCCGCGGGACATGTGGAAAAACTCCCCGTGGTGCGGGAAGACGGCTCCACCAGCGTGCCCGGCCTGTTCGTGGTGGGAGACATCACCGGCATTCCTCTGCTCAAATTCTCTGCCGACACCGGTGCCAGAGCAGTACAGACCATTCTCCAGGAGCCGGGGTTCCAGAAGCGACAGACCAATGAAGGTGTACTCGACCTGATCATCATCGGCTGCGGCGTAGCCGGCGCCGCCGCTGCCCTGGAAGCGAAAAAAAGCGGTCTGTCTTTCGCCCTCCTCGAAGCCACCGAACCCTTTTCCACCGTCGTCAATTTCCCCAAAGGCAAACCCATCTTCACCTATCCCACCGATATGACCCCGGCGGGTGAACTGCAATTCGGTGAAGACACAACCATCAAAGAGGGCTTGGTGGAAGTCCTCCACGGGCATCTCGCCGATGCGGGTATCTCCCCCCGTTCCGCCCGGGCCGAACAAGTCAAGCGCAAGGGAGGCCTGTTGGAAGTTTCCCTGGCTGGTGAGGAAACCCTCAAAGCCCATCGGGTCATCGTGGGCATCGGCCGTTCGGGCAATTTCCGCAAACTCGGCGTCGAGGGAGAAGACTCCGGCAAGGTGTTCAATCGCCTGCACGACCCCAAGGATTACCGCGACAAAAATGTCCTGGTGGTGGGGGGGGGAGACAGCGCCATGGAAACCGCCATTGCCATCGCCGAATGCGGCGGCAGCGTCACCCTCTCCTACCGCAAACCCGAGTTCACCCGTCCCAAACCTGACAATCTCGAAACTTTACGCAAACTCGAAGCAGACCCCATGGCCGATGTCGCCGTCGAAAATCCTGTCTCCGAGCGCGTCACCACCGCCGTCGGCCCCTACATGGGAGATTTTCGCCGCGCCGGTTCGATCCGGCTGATGATGTCAAGCCGCCCGAAAAAAATTAGCCCCGAATCCGTCATCATCACCAACGCAGAAGGGCAGGATGAAACCCTCCCCAACCACGCCGTCTTCGCCATGATCGGCCGCGAAGCCCCCCTCGACTTCTTCCGCCGCAGCGGAGTACGAATCCGAGGCGAATGGCGGTTGAGTTCCTGGGTGAGTTTTCTCCTCGTTCTTCTCTTGATGATCTTCATCTATCACTGGAAGAAAAACGGCGTATTCCTGGGCATAAACGAATGGTTCGCCAATAGGGGCTGGTTTCCCTTCAATATGCCCACCTGGTGGACCGGACTGGGCGAACAATTTGCGGATCCCCATACTCTCGCCGGCACACTGCGTATCACCCTTGGCGAGCCGGGATTTTATTACAGCATGGCGTATTGCATAGCGATGATCTGCTTCGGCTTCAGGCGGATTCGTCGACGAAAAACCCCCTATGTGCGAAGACAAACGCTGGCCCTCGTGGGAATTCAAGTCGTTTTCCTCTTTCTCATCCCCTATATCATCCTGCCCTGGATGGGCGTTCGGGGCTGGTTCGATCAGGGAATACTCCAAAGCATCGCGGACGAATTGTTCCCTGCGGTAAACTACGGACACGGCCGGGAATACTGGCGGGCCTTCGGTTTCATCCTTGCCTGGCCCCTGTTCTTCTGGAATGTATTCACCGATCAGCCGCATATCGCATGGCTGGCCATCAGTTTTTTCCAGACCTTCATCATCATTCCCCTCATCGTCTGGAAATGGGGGAAAGGCGCCTATTGCGGGTGGATCTGCTCCTGCGGCGGCATGGCGGAAACCATGGGAGATGCCCACCGCCACAAAATGCCCCACGGCCCCGGCTGGAATCGCCTGAATATGATCGGCCAGATATTTCTGGGTTTTGCCTTGCTCCTTCTGTTCACCCGAACCGCTTCCTGGGTATGGCCGAATTCCGGTTTCTCCTCAGTGTACGCAGAAGTATTGCATGGCCTGCCTGCCCTCAATTATGTCTGGTTCGTGGACTTATTCTTCGCTGGGATCATCGGCTTCGGAATGTATTGGCATTTTTCCGGCCGCGTCTGGTGCCGTTTCGCCTGTCCCCTCGCCGCCCTCATGCACATCTACGCCCGTTTCAGCCGCTTTCGCATCATTCCCGAAAAGAAAAAATGCATCTCGTGCAATATCTGCACCAGCGTCTGCCATCAGGGCATCGACATCATGAACTTTGCCAACAAGGGGTTGCCCATGGAAGATCCAGAATGTGTCCGCTGCTCCGCCTGTGTCCAGAGTTGCCCCACCGGCGTGCTCCAATTCGGCGAAGTGAATCGAAAAACCGGGGCTGTCATCCGCACCGATCGTCTCGCCGCCTCACCCGTCCTCATGCAGGAAATCACCGTGTCGGGAAGGCCGGTTTCCTCTCAAAAATAGGGGTGAAAGGAAGCCATAGAAAAAAATCAGGAAAAATCAGGAAAAATATGTCTTGATTCCCCTCCCCTTCTCCGCGAGGTGTGTACCATGAATCGCTTCCCGCAATCCAATCCGGGTGGTTGGCCGGAAAGCACTTTGACCCATATTCTTCAGGAGTAAGCCATGTCTCAGGTAATGACCCCCACCACGAAAATGGATGCCCACACCGAAACTGAAAACTTCATGACGGGATTGGTGGAACGCAATCCAGGCCAACCCGAATTTCATCAGGCCGTGCAGGAAGTGGTCGAGACGATCATGCCATTCATACTCAAGCACCCGAAGTACCTCGATGCACGAATTCTCGAACGCATTACCGAGCCGGATCGCATCGTCACCTTCCGTGTCTGCTGGGTGAATGACGAGGGGCGCGTAAAAATCAACCGGGCCTGGCGGGTCCAGTTCAACAATTCCATCGGTCCCTACAAAGGCGGTATGCGTTTCCATCCCACCGTCACACTCGGGGTCTTGAAATTCCTCGGCTTTGAACAAATTTTTAAAAACTCCCTCACCGGCCTTCCCATGGGCGGTGGCAAAGGCGGATCGAATTTCAATCCCAAAGGAAAATCCGACAGCGAAGTCATGCGCTTCTGCCAGTCCCTCATGACCGAACTCTTCCGGCACATCGGTAAAAACACCGATGTCCCCGCAGGCGACATCGGAGTGGGCGCCCGCGAAGTTGGCTACATGTTCGGCCAGTACAAACGCCTCGAAAATAACTTCACCGGGGCCATCACCGGAAAAGGCCTCGCCTTCGGGGGCAGTCTCGTCCGCACCGAAGCCACCGGCTACGGCACGGTGTACTTCACCGAAAACATGCTCAATGAACGAGGTGACAGCATGAAAGGCAAGACTGCCGTGGTCTCCGGCTCCGGCAATGTCGCCCTCTACTGCATCGAAAAAATCATGCATCTGGGGGGCAAAGCCGTCACCGCATCCGATTCCGGTGGCTTCGTTCACGATCCCGATGGCATCAACGAAGAAAAACTGAACTGGTTGAAGGATCTCAAAGAAGTGCGACGCGGCAGGATCAGTGAATACGCCAAACAATTCAATTGCGAATATTACGAGGGACGCCGTCCCTGGGGTGTGAAGTGCGATGTGGCCTTCCCCTGCGCCACCCAGAACGAACTGGATGGCGACGATGCCCAAACCCTGGTGAAGAACGGCGTGATTGCGGTGGCCGAAGGAGCCAACATGCCGACCGATCTGGAGGGTATCCGCTGTTTCCTGAAAAACAAAGTAATGTTCGGTCCCGGCAAAGCCGCCAACGCAGGGGGGGTGGCCGTATCCGGCCTCGAACAGAGTCAGAATTCCTTGCGCATTTCATGGTCTCATGAAGAAGTCGATAAACGACTGAAGGAAATCATGAAAAGCATTCACACCCAATGTGTGCGGTATGGTCGCGTGGACGATCAATTCATCAACTATGTAAGCGGATCCAACATCGGCGGTTTCGTAAAAGTCGCCGACGCCATGGTCGCCCACGGCGTGGTTTGATATGCTGAAGATCGGACTTCTCGAACCGTTCAAATCCCTGTTGGGATCGGCATACAGGGCTTGAATTGATACACTGATGCCATGACCAATGCCCCTGTGGCCGTTCAGGATCAACTGGATCAACCCATTCTCGACTCTGTGAAGCGGTACTGGGGGTACGATTCCCTACGCCCCCTCCAGGACGACGCCATTCGGGCAGGAATACGCCAGCGAGATTCGTTGATCGTCATGCCCACCGGCGGAGGAAAGTCGCTCTGTTATCAAGTTCCGCCCATCGTTGCCAATCGTGTGGACATCGTCGTCTCCCCCCTGATCTCCCTTATGAAAGACCAGGTGGACGGGCTTCAGGCCTGCGGCTATCCCGCGGCGGCAATTTATAGTGGCCAGTCCTCGGAAGAAAGGAACAGAATATTCAGCGGGATTCACCAGGAGCAGTATCGCCTCCTCTTCGTCTCTCCCGAACGACTCGTAACCCATGACTTCATGGAAGTGGTCCGCTGTATGAGCGTCCGCGCCTTCGCCATTGACGAAGCCCACTGCATCAGCCATTGGGGGCATGATTTCCGCCCCGACTATCGCCAACTCGCCCAATTGAAGCAGCGCTTTCCGGGAGTCAGTGTCCACGCCTTCACCGCAACCGCCACCCCTCGAGTCCGCGCCGACATCGCCGCCCAACTCCAACTGGAGAACCCCGAAATCCTCGTAGGAAACTTCGACCGTCCCAACTTGGTCTACCGCATCGTCCCTCGCGTGGATGAGTGCACCCAGATCGTCGAAGTCATCCGCCGTCATCCCCATGAAGCCGTCATCGTCTATTGCATCACTAGAAAAAGCACCGAAAACATCGCCGCCGTGCTCAAAGCCAATGGCATCAACGCCGCTGCCTATCACGCCGGTATGGAGCATGAGCAACGACGAAAAACCCAGGAGGCCTTCGCCGGAGAAACCCTCGATGTCGTTGTCGCCACCGTCGCCTTCGGCATGGGCATCGACCGCAGCAATGTGCGCTGCGTCATCCACGCCGCCATGCCTAAATCGATCGAGCATTATCAGCAGGAAACCGGCCGGGCGGGCCGCGATGGCCTCGAAGCCGAATGCGTCATGCTCTATTCCGCCGCCGATGCCGGAAAGTGGCAGCGACTCTTTTCCATGAACGGCGAAGAAGGCCAGACCACTTTCGATGCCCAGATCGAACTCCTCCGCCACCTCCAGGGCTTATGCGGCACCATCAACTGTCGCCACCGCGCCCTGGTCCAGTATTTCGGACAGAATTACAAAAAAGAAAACTGTGGCTGCTGCGATGTCTGCCTCGGCGAAGTAAAAGGGATGGATGGCGGAACCGTCCTCGCCCAAAAAATCCTTTCCTGCGTCGCCCGACTGAATTTCTCCTACGGCGTGAAATACATCGTTCAAGTCCTGCGTGGATCCAAAGCCGAGCAGGTGCTCCAGAGAGGACATGATCAATTAAGCACCCATGGCATTCTCCACCACCTTCCCGAAAAATACCTCACCAACCTCGTCTATCAACTGGTGGATCTCGGCCTGCTCGTGCGAAAGGATGGGGAGTATCCCGTATATCTGCCCGGAAACAACGCCCTCGCCGTACTCCGAGGTGAGCAGGAAGTGCAACTGATCGAACCGAAGATGAAACACGCTCGAAAAACAAAGGTGGATCAGGCATCATGGGAAGGAGTCGACCGCGATTTATTCGAGCACCTGCGCGAACTCCGCCGAGCCATTGCAGATGAACGGGGAGTTGCGGCCTTCGTGATTCTGGGCGATACCGTGCTCCGCTCACTGGCTCGAGTGCGGCCGGATACGCTTGCCGGTTTGGAAAAAATCCGAGGAATAGGAGAGAAGAAACGAAATGATTTCGGTCCCCGCTTCGTGCAGGCCATCGTTGAATATTGTGCCGGGCAGAACCTGAAAGCGAATCAACCAGGCCTTGTACCCACCATTGAAATAGTCCGCCCCAGGCAAACCAATTCCAACGCCATGCGGATGAAAGCCCAGGGTATGTTCCGCGGCGGGGCCTCCATTGACCGAGTAATGAAGGCCACGGATCGTGCCAGAAGCACCGTCACCGGCTACCTCGCCGACCTGATCGAAGAAACCGGAACGCAGAATATCGAACGCTGGGTCGATCGAAATAAAATCGAGCGTATTGAACAGGCGGTGAGAAAAGTCGGCATGGATGCCCTCAAACCCATTTACGAGCACCTCAAGGAACAGGTGGAATATAGCGAGATTCGTCTCGTGGTTGCCCATTTCCGCAGCCAGGAAGCAAAAATTTCGACTTGAGCTGAGAGCAATATCTTCCCATGCCGCCCCCCAATGATTCCTATCTCAACCCTTACCGCGAAGCCGTCACCAAGCACGGCCCCGGCTTCGCAGCCACCCTCTGGGGAACCGAAGCCGCCCAGAAACTCCGCTTCGATGTCTTTCAGAATATGGCCGGATTCGATGGCTGCTCCCTGCTCGATGCCGGCTGCGGACAGGGAGACATGGCGGCCCATTATCTGAAATCCGGTGTCGCCTTGAACCGGTATCACGGCGTGGATGCTCTTCCCGAGATGGTCGAGAAAGCAATAGCCCGCAATCTTCCCCGCTGCACCTTCGCCACAGCCGATCTCGTCAATGACTCCTCAATCTGGTCACACGCCGACGCCGACTACATCTGCTTCTCCGGCACCCTCAATACCATGAATGATGATATGGCCCGGGGATTGATCCACGCGGCCTTCACCGCGGCCCACCAGGGCGTCATCTTCAACTTTCTCTCCGATCGCCCCCACCCCCGCTGGCACGATCGGGATCTCACCCCCGCCCGCCGCTTCAGCACCCTCGACTGGCTGGACTGGTCCTTCACCCTGAGCAGCCGCGTGTGCTTCGCCCAGGATTATCTCGATGGTCATGATGCCACAATTCTGATTCGGGCGGATGGATCATGAATCATGCTGTAACCCCAGAAACACGACTGGAAAGGATCCTTCATATGAACATTGAAGAAGCGCGAACTCTTATGCAGGAATGGACCCAATCCCCGGCCCTTCGCGTCCACATGGAATGCGTTGCCGCCTGCATGGGAGCGTATGCGAATCAATTCGAACCGGCTGAGCAGGATCGCTGGGTCATCACCGGTCTCCTCCACGATTTCGATTACGAAAAACACCCCACCCCCGAGGAACATCCCTTCGTCGGCGTGCAGCACCTTCGCGAACACACCGATGTCGATGAAGAAATCATCGCCGCCATTCTCGGTCACGCCGACTATACCGGCACTCCCCGGGAAACCATCATGGCCAAAGCCCTCTTCGCCGTCGATGAATTGGCCGGATTCATCGTGGCCTGTTGCAAAGTGCGGCCCAACGGCATATCCGATCTGCAACCGAAATCCGTCAAAAAGAAATTGAAAGACAAGGCCTTCGCCGCCGCCGTCAATCGGAACGACATCGCCACCGGAGTGCAGGAATTATCGGTGGATAACACGCAGCACATCCAGACCTGCATCGACGCCATACGCGCAGAGTCAGAGCGGCTGGCATTGTAATTTCGACAATTGACTCAGGCCGACAGAGGATCAGAAGCAAGGCCCTATGTTGTTGATAACGACAACAATATCATCCGCATTAACGATTCCATCCCCGGTGAAATCAGTCGGACAGGGGGCGGGGCAGGGGCCGATGGAATTGATCACCGCCACCAGGTCCGTAGCATCGACAATGCCATCATAATTCACATCGCCCCCGGCACAGATTTGGGGGGCAGGGGGACCAAGGGCAACGGCTGCCCCGATATTCAGTGATCCGACCCCCAGCATGCCCACGAAGTCCGGATTCAAACTGTCAATATTCGTCGCCGAGGTAGTCAGAATTTGCAGAATGTTATCCACAATTTTTTCCGGCCTGAGTACGGGGATTGGCCAGTTCAAATTGTGTGGGTGTTGGGCTTTGATAAGGACCGCTGTTGCCGACACCAGAGGAGTGGCCATGCTCGTTCCTTCCCAGACGGAATAACCACCCCCCGGGAATGCGCTGATGATGGACTGACTCGGAATTGGCGTGCCATCAGGATTGACCTGATTGCCCCCTGGAGCGCTGATGAACAGCCGATTGCTGAAATTACTGAATCCAGCTTTAATGTTCAGGTTATCCAACGCGGCAACCCCATGCGCCTTGCCCATCGCAGGAAATTCACGCGGCAGGTCTCGGTTTTCGTTTCCCGCTGCCGCCGCCACAAAAATACCCTGTTGGTTTGCTTCTCTCAATGCGTCTTCCACGGCCTGTGAATTGTAGGTCGAGCGCAGACTCAGGTTGATGATATCCGCGCCATTGTCGATCGCATAAAAGAGTCCCTTGGCCAGAATCCAATTGTCGCCGACCCCATCCCCATTGAGCACCCGAACCGGCATGATCCTCGCCTCCGAAGCGATGAGAGAAACAAGGCCAGCCACGAAGGTGCCGTGTCCCGTCATTTCGTCAATCGCCCCATCACCATCGGTGTCCAGTCCATCGCCCACATCATTCGGATTCGCATCATTGTCCACAAAGTCGATTCCGATGGGCAACACATGCCCCCCAAACGCCGGATGAGTTGCATCCACTCCCGTGTCCAGAATAGCCACGGTGGTGTACTGACCGTCTGAAAGCGTATTGGCTTGGGCAATTCCCAGTGAATTGACCACGAATTGGTTGTGATAATCGGTAAGACCCACCAGATCATCAACATGAACACTGCCCGTGCCTCCCTCGGGTGCTTCAAGGTTGTACATCATCTCTACCCAACGAAGGTGAGTGAGATAAGCCGTTTCCAACTCAAGTTCCAGCGCATCAAAATTGGTCGTGCGCGGCGCCTGCAAATGGAGTAGAAACAGACCCCGATCCGGAATCGCATCAAGTACAGTGAGCCGCATATCCGGGTGAGCGTCTTCAAATTGAGCGATAAATTCGTTTGGTTGACGCTTCGGGGTCGACCCCGTAACCGTCATTGCAGGCAGACGAATGATGATCCGATCATTATGCCGCCGCGAAATGTTGTTGGCGTTTGCCCCCCCCACATTTCCCACCATCACCACATCGCCTCCCACCCATTGTGGTACCAACATCAGTCCTGCGAGCAGGATCGTAGAAAAAGTGATTTGATGTGCACGGCTCATAGTTGTCTATGCCTCCAATAACCCACCCCACCACATCGCTCTCTTCCCATAATACAAATGATGATGCAATCTGTGCTGCACCCGTTGCCTGCTCTGTTGCTGACGGCTATCCAGCATCAACCTGATCCTTAACAAGTGAATCATAGCACGCAATTCCGACATACGCAGAAAAAAATGAAATAATTGCGTAATTTAATAAAAAACCGTAAGTCCAGCCATAAAAATGGTTTCAGAATGATTGTATTATCGAATCGTTTCGCATTATCGGCAATCCCTGCTTTAGAGGAGTGTAGGAAACCCCATGGGCCGTTTTCCCCGTTCGTATGAATGGCAAATAAAGTCATGAGCAGGGACCAAAATTATCGAGGAGTCGCTGAAGATCCGCGTTATCCACCACGGAATCCTGATTAATATCCGCCGGACAACCTGAGGAACACGGGATGCCCAAATGGTTCAAAACGAGAACAATATCATGAATATCCACGGTCTTGTCCCCATTGACATCCGCATAAACACAAAGGGCCGCCCCGATATCCAGTCGCCCCGCACCGAGAACATCCGGCGGAAGAGGTGCATTCAGAGCACCGATATCCACTGCTGAATGCTCCAGTAATTCTTTGATATCATCGTAAATCTGCTTTGGATCGCTGGCAACCAGGGGCCATTCGGGATGTTGGGCGCGAAGCAGTGCGGCAGCCCCGGCCACCAGAGGTGTGGCCACGCTGGTTCCTTCCCATATTGAATAACTGTTGCCGGGCATCGTGCTGATGATGGATTGAGTCAGAAGGGGTGAACCGTCCGGCGCGGTACGGCTGCTTCCGGGAGCGCTGATAAAAAGACGATCGTTGAAATTGCTGAATCCCGCCTTCAAGTCAGCGTCATCCGTTGCCGCCACGCCCAGAGCATTGCTGCCCATGGCCGGGAATTCGCGAGGGTTGGAGCGATTGAAGTTCCCCGCCGCTGCCACCGGAATGATGCCCAGGTGTTTGGCTTCCCGCACGGCATCTTCCACCGCCGACGATTTGTAAGTGGATCGTAAACTCATGTTGATGACATCAACCCCCTGGTCAATAGCGTAATACAGACCCTTCGCCAGCACCCACCCATCACCGATACCATCACCATTGAGCACTCGAATGGGAAGGATTCTTGTTTCCGGTGCCACCGCAATAATCAGACCAGATACAAATGTGCCGTGTCCGACCATTTCATCAATCGCTCCGTCTCCGTCCGTATCAAGACCATCGCCGATATCGCGGGGATCAGGGTCATTGTCGATGAAATCAAACCCCCCGGGCTGAATGCAATTCTGAAAGACCTCATGGGCGGTGTCCAGACCCGTGTCCAACACCGCAACCACCGTACCGCCACCCAATGATCGGGTGTGAGCAGATTCAGAATTGATGGTTGTTAACGCATATTGCGATCGAAATTGCGTCGATCCAACCACATTGTCCACATGAACGCTGCCCGTGCTCCCCTCCGGAGCATCACTGCCGTACAAAAATTCACCCCACTGAATCATCGTAAGATAATTATTCAGCAGATCGGCTTCCAGAAGATTCATGTCCATTCCCAATGGAGTATCGAAACCCAGCAGGAAGGTGTCGCGACTGGGAATCGCATCCTGCAGAGTAATCGTAACGCCGGGGTGGTCGAGCTCGAACTGCCCGATGAATGCCGAAAGATCCGTAGCCGCATTGCGTGCGGGAAGGAGCCGTACGATCAGATTTTCATTAATGCGTTCAGAAAGGTGTTGAACAGCCGCAAATCCCCGGGATGCGGTCAAATGAAGAGCGACAACGATGATCAGGGTACTATGGAAATATTTCATGGGTTACCTACCAATACAAATGGCGCCCAATAAGCAGGGTGTGGACGCTCTGATTTCACTTGAATCTGTGCTTCCTGCACCGCCTCAATGGATCGGGCGCGGTTTCTTTCTCCGAACCGGGTTGTATAAAACGCTTCCATAAATTGCGCCGTACTCTCGTCGTGGGCCTGCCATAAACTGACCAGAACCGACGGGGCGCCTGCGGCAAAAAAACCATGCAGCAGCCCTGTAAGTCTATCTCCCTTCTCGATACGGGTCAAACCCGTTTCGCATCCGCTCAATGTCACCAGTTCCGTCTCCAACCGCATGCCGTACAAATCGCGAACCGTCAGCCAGCGATCGGCAAGGCGCAACCCGGATCCCAGTGGATTTTCACTCGAAAAACGCCCATGACACGCGAAATGCAGCACCGAGGCCCGAGGTGCCAGTGCACACACCCGGTCCACACACGCCTCCTCCTCCATTAACACTTCCGTCGAGCGGGATTGGAGCAGGTCAGCAATCAACTGGGTTTCCCTGGCAATCTCCGGAGCGGCCTCATCTGATACCCCCACCACCAGACTCCGTTGAGAACCGGAGTGCCCCCCTGATATACGACCCAATTGGCTAAGAATGCTCGCACTCGGAGCGTAATGCACCCGATGCGTGTCGATCAGTGTGGAAGATTCGTTTTCCAGCGCATGAAAGGGTAAAAGGTGCAGAGGACCGTGGGGAATAATCGTGATCTGCCCCACTTCGTCCAGGTCGTTT
The DNA here is from genome assembly GCA_964563005.1 of uncultured Isosphaeraceae bacterium. Lineage (GTDB taxonomy): Bacteria > Planctomycetota > Phycisphaerae > Phycisphaerales > SM1A02 > CAZLXE01. The sequence continues at coordinate 8,765 of CAZLXE010000015.1, read as the reverse complement.
CGGATCGGCTGGAGAAGAGAAGATTCCAACCGACCGAGCACCCGACGCATATCATCAAGAAGTCGCTCACTCCGTCGTCCCCGTTCCGCTCCCGGACGCAGTGCCCGTCGCATCTGGAATTGGAGATCACGCAACCCCGCCTGAAGATCGCTCTTCGTCATCAATCCCCGAACCACCCGCGCCTCATCTCCCCCGATGACATAAGCCAGCACTTCATCACCCACAATGAAATACTCCAACAACAACGCGCCCGGCTCGATGTCCTTCTGAATGTCCCCCAGAGTACTCGGCCGTGCATACAATCCCGCTGCTCCCCGAGTGGTTGAGAGTCGATTTTCAATGTCACTGAGTTCGGTTTCCAGTCGGTGCACCGACTTTCGCCAGACCTCCAGGGCATGGGTTCCCCCCGTGGCCACTTGCTCATCGGCCAGGCGACTGTAAAGAGCGTTCAATTCCGATCGCACCCGGCTCAGTTCTCCATGCAGACGCGAAGTATCATCCCCTCCACTTTCCTCCGGTCTTATAGACTCCAGATCCACCACCGCCCCCATTTGATCCAGCAGTCCCCGGCTCCGGGCCTGTTCCACCACCGTAAACGATTCCGAAACGGAGTCGGGATCATTCCGATCCAACAGGGCTTCCACCAGATCCTCATACAGCACGCTCCGGTCCCCGATAAAAGCCGCCCGGAAACGATCCGCCTGCAGCGTACCCCGGATCCGTTCCACCTGTGTCACCGCGCTCTGTAAATCATCGACGGCATCATCGAAACACGAACGCCGCAAATGCAGTTTACTCCGCCAATGCAACAAATCCGCCATCAGTGGGGCCAACTCATACTGCGATGCAATGGCGATGCTGGCATTAAGGTCTGCCTGAGCTTGCTCAAGGTCTCCCATCTGAAAGCACATGCGCGCATGAAGATATCGAGCCACCGCCGCGTCCGCCGGACGGGAACGCAGCACCGAAAGCGACCGCAATGACAGCCGGCAGGCCTCATCAAAACGACCATTTTCACCGGCCAATTCCGCTCGTGTCAGATCGACCTTTGCCCGGGCGGTCGCATTATTAAGATCATCAAAGGCCGTCGCCGCCGCCGCTAGGGCGGTTTCCGCCTCTGCAAATCTCCCCAGACGGAGCAACACCATCCCCATACCACTTCTCGCCCGGGCCGCCTCCAGCGCCAGGCCGCAACGGTCCATTTCACCCAGGGCCCGCTGATAATCCCGCAAAGCATCCACCGGAAGTCCCAACACCGCCTTCGCCTCCGCCTGTTCGGAAACCAGTCGAGCCAGGTGAACCGGTGATTCGATCCGTTCCAGCTGACGACGCGCCATCTCGAACGCACTCATCGCCCCCTGCAGATGACCTTGCCGTGCCGCCAGATCCGCCAGATTCCCCTGAGCAATCGCGGCAGGAATGTGCGCTTGGGCATCCTGATACTCTTCAAGGGCTGATTGGAATGCGGCCATCGCTCCAGAAAAATCATTCATGGAAAGCAACGCTTCACCGCGATTATTGTCTATATGGCCCAGAACCAGCGGCTCGTCTCGCAGCAGCGGACGCGCTCGACTGAAACACGCCAGCGCTTGCTTCGGATCGTCCCGCTTCTGATACGCAATCCCCAGATTAATATCTGCCCGTCCCGCCAGCGACGGCTCTTCTCCTTCCTCAAAAATACGCAGGGCCTGCCGCCCCGCCATGATTGAATCATCCAGCCGACCCAACTCATTCAACGCATGCATCGACGCCAGACGGGCCCGTCCCGCTTCAATCGGATACCCACTCGACTCCGCGATATAAACCGCCTCATCACAGGTGTTCAACGCTTCCGGATACCGACCCACATATGCTAATGCCCGCGCTCGGGCCCGACGAGCACGAGCCCGCGGGAGCGGGCTGTCCAGTCGATCCGCGAGTGCGGTAACCATTTCCGTTGCGTCCAGTGCTGTACTGGCGCCGTCCATCGTTCGTTGGGAGGCCTCGTCGATCAGGAAGAGAAGTTGATGTTCAACTGATGATTCGTCTTCCTGCAACCGTGCGACCTGGGCGTCGATGGACATACTCGAAAGATGATCGAGAAATTGTCCGGGGTCATGTGCCACGGGGTCATGTAAGCTCCACTTCCGAGATAACGACCGCGCCTTCGGGAAGATCGAATAGCAGGTCGTACCGACCGGGGGTGAGTTCCATGGTGAAGACGGCGTTCTCATCCGAGGTGACTTCCGCCACGATCGCCGATGATCCCGCCTGAACCGCTGCCACCCGGATGCGGGCCAGATCCTCTTCTCCACCGGCCTGCCCCATAAGTCGCCAACGAGGCGGCATGCCGGTTGTCTCCGTGTCCGGAATCGCCTCAAAATCGAGATCGATTTCCGAAACTTGAGTTTCGTATGAAAGTTGAAAGCGACACCCCTGATCACTGTATCGAACCCCCGCCAATTCCACCCGGCTGTCAAACACCATCCGGGCGATCGTATCCGCCGCTCGATCCAGCCAACTCCCCACGCTCGAAGAGGCCTTCGCGAAGTGCTCTGCCCTGTAAATGGACCGAACCTTCGCCAGAACGCTCTCAGAAGGAGCCACCGTGTCATCCGTTCGCACAATATTCGACACCCTGCGATACACCGCCACCGTTTTTGCGGCTGCCGGAGAGTTTGCCAGGTGGGCCTCGATAACTTGGGCTTCCTCACTGGAAAGTTCGTTGGCGGCATAAGCCAGAAGTTGTCGGGTGTTGATTTTAGGCGTGCTCATCATGAATCCTTTTCGTTGACTTCCGTATTCTCACCGAGGCACCAGACCGGGGTGTTCACCCTAGTAGAGTCCCCCTCAGGTGGGAGAAATACACAAAGAAGAACATAAATCGTGTCTGATAATGTCTCTAGAACCCTCAGCCATCCCCCTTGGAATTTTCCTCATCTTTTGCCGAAAACCCCATCTGGACAAGGATTTGCTCCAGCTTTTCAAAGCACCGGGCCCTCGTAGGCCCAATACTCCCCACTTTAATCCCCAGTCGCATCGCAATTGACTCATAACTCTGCGGATTAACCTCCATAAACAGGGCCGTCAGCAGATCCTGGCACTTCCCCCCCAACTTCTCCAAAGCAGTCCGCACCTGCTGCTGCTGCTCCCACAACTCCAGATCATGGTCCTCCGGGGCGCTCACATCGGCAATGTGTTCATCCAGATCGGGGTATTTACCCAATTTTTTGCCTAATTTCCAGCATTCTCGGTGTGTCGTCGTAATCAGCCAGGCGGAAATCCGTGTCTGATCCCGCACCTGATCGAGTTTCTGAAAGAGTGTCAAAAACACCGTTTGCAGAATATCCTCAGAATCCGATTCGTGCATGCGATACCGACGGGCAATCGAATAAACCATCCGGCTGTACCGATTCATCAGTTCATTCCACGCCTTCTCGTCGCCCGCCAGGCATGATTGGATGAGTTGTGGATCGGATCTGTACACGCCGCCCATGGAGCAATGACCTTATTTCGCAGAAAAAGTGAGTCGCTTATACCAGTTTAATAAGAGAAATGGACAATTTCAGAAGGCGTCGGGGACTTCACGCTCGATCATGGTATCAGATAAATGAGACTGAATGACCCCCAGCAGAACCTCCTTCGTGATCGGCTTCGTGGTGTAGTCATCACACCCCGCGGCAAGGCACTTCTCTCGATCCCCCGCCATCGCATGGGCCGTTAGGGCGATGATCGGGCCGGTATATCCCTCATGCCGCAATTCCGTTGTCGCCTCATAACCGTCCATCACCGGCATCTGCATATCCATCAGAATGATGTCAAACGGTGTTTCATCCTTCCATTCCGCCAGCGCACGATCGTAGGCGATCCGCCCATTCTCCGCGATTTCAACCTCCGCCCCCGCCTTCTTCAGATGAAATGAAATCAACCGTTGATTGTCCGGCCCGTCCTCCGCCAGCAGAATTCGAGCCGACAATTGGGTGGAATGGGGTGCGGCCGGGGCTTGGGGATTCTGGGGAATCTCCTCCTCCCGCTGTTTCTGAAGCATGGAAACGCCGTCCAATCCGCCGGTCTGAAGTGTCACCATGAAGGAACTCCCTTCCCCGGGAGTGCTCTCGATCACAATTTCACCCCCCAGTAACTCCGCCAGCCGCTTCGAGATGGATAATCCCAACCCCGTACCTCCGAATTGCCGGGTCGTCGAGGTATCCGCCTGACTGAACGGCTGGAAGATATGCTCGATCTGCTCCTCCGTCATCCCGATCCCCGTATCCACCACCTCGATACGCAGTCTGGCCTCCTCACCCCCCGCCTCGTCGCATCGAACAATCAAACGCACCCCTCCCGATTCGGTAAATTTAATCGCGTTCCCCACCAGATTAATCAGAATCTGCTTGAGTCGAACCGGATCAGACTGAATCTTTTCGGGGATGGGAAAGGCGTATTCGATATCGAGCGCAAGATCCTTTTCCTGCGCCCGAACCCGCATCAGTGAAGTCACATCACTCAGTATCTCCATCGGTGAACACTCGATGTGCTCGACCGTCATCTTTCCCGCCTCGATCTTCGAAATATCCAGAATATCATTGATCAGTCCCAGAAGGTGCTCGCCGTTACGCCGAATGGTCTGAATGCAATCCGTTCGCTGTTCTGCCGTCTGTCCAGCATTCATCAATAAATCGGAATACCCCAGAATTGCCGTCATCGGCGTGCGGATCTCGTGGCTCATATTCGCCAGAAAATCGCTCTTGGCCCGGGTCGATTCCTCGGCCAACGCATTGGCCGTCCGCAGTTCCATTTCAATGCGACCCCGTTCCTCGATTTCATTCCCCAGAATTTTGTTGGTCTGCGCCAGATCAGCAGTCCGTTCCGCAACCCGGATCTCCAATTCCTGCCGCGATTGCTCCAGTGCCGAATCCCGGAGTTGAATCAGATCCAGCATATCGTTGAAGGCGTCGGTCAGTTCCCCCAACTCGTCAGAATTGAATTTCTCCGCCCGGAACTCATAACTTTCCTCAGTCAATACCTGCCGGGCTATCTCAGATAAATGCAGCACCGGACGGGTCAGAATCCGTTGGATTCGGGAAGACAAAAGAAATGCAATAACCCAGGCGGCGAAGATCAGCCCCAGAAGCATCACGCCTTTCTGAGCGAGGGCGCGATATTTCGGGCCGAGATTGAAGGTCAGAACCAGCATCCCCAGATGCTCATCATCGAGCGTTACCGGGCGTGACAGCGTGAGCAACCGGCCATGAAACTGCGGCACTGTCATTTGCAAGGCCAGGTGAGCATTATGCGACTCCACCCCCTCGTCCCCGCAGGTCGCCAGCGGATCCCCCTTCTCATCCACCAGGCGCGCAAATTGGAACAGCGGCTCCGCCTTGAGCGATTGCAGAAGATCCACCGCGGAATCCGCATCCCCGAAACTCAGCGGAGCCGTACTGTTCGCCGCAATGACATCCGCCAACACCGTCGCATTGCGCACCGCGTCCGTGCGCATTTCAAAATAACTGGAAAGCAAAACCGCCATCCCGAAAACGCCCAACGCCACACTCGTCACCAGTGAAATCAGAAGCAGTATTTTGGTCCGAAACGGACGGTCGCCATACCAACCCGTAATCCAACCCCGGCGGCTTCTCCCCTCGAAGCCCTGATCACCACCCCTCGTCATGTCTCGTTCCTTTGTCATTTGCTTTCCACAATCTCCGCCAATTTCAACAACTTGGAACTCACCACCACCTCGCTTTTTCGGATCGACTGAACATTCGCCTGAAACCGAATCTTCCGCTCCTTCACCACAAACCCGATCATGCCCCCGCGCCGCGCGAAATCCGGCAGATCCGAAACCGTCACCACACTCGCTCGGTGCAATTCCGGAATCCATCTCAGCACATTTCGCTCTTGCGTTGAAGCCACAAAAAGTAAATGGCAGGACTTATATTGTTTATTCAGCCCGCTCTGAATGTCCCGTGGCACCAGGCGAAGAATCTCGACCGGTCTTCCCCGCACCGTCTTGTTCTTGACCGTTCTTCCCAGGGTGCGTGCAAAGGAATCATCCCCGACCACCCCGATCACCAGCGGAGAATCATCACTCGCATGTTTGGAGTCGGGCCATTTCATGAACTTCAAAAAATTAAGCAAATACGCCGCCTGAATCTTCCGCACCTTCTGGGCATCCACGCCTTGACCCGGCTCCGCCGAGGATCCCATGAGAACCATTGCCATCAGTGTCAGAATCACGATTCTGGCCATCAAAACAATCAGTCGCTTGGGTTCTCGTCGTGGAGAATTCATAAAAAGGTTCCAAAAGGCATTCATGGCCTTCTTTCCATTTCCCGGCCATACACCGGGACCAATAATCAAAATCGCACACTCACCGAAGCCCGCACACTCCGTTCCACCTCAGTCGTTCCCCGACTGAGAAAACCATCCGGCCCATACTCCGGATGGCTCGGATCAAAAAGATTCTGCCCCCAGATGCCAATCTCTACATTCGATTTCGGCCGCCACACCACGCCCAGATCAAAACGGGCATACGAGCCCACCCCCTGATTCGGCACCGTGTCCGCATAATAAAGAGCCGCGTTCAACTCCAGATCATCCGCAATATCGTAATACGACTGAATGCTGAACAGATGCTCCGGGCTGTTCCCTTCGTTCCCTTCATCGCCTCCATGCATCGTCAGATTCAACCACGAATAATTCCCCGTCAGCCGCCAATTGTCAGCCGCCTGCCATTGCGTCGTCAATTCCACCCCATATCCCTCTCCCGTCTGATTATTCAGCGTTTGCTGTGTCGTCGGCCCCGTAAACACAGTCGTGCTGAAATTCTCATACTTGTTGAAAAATGTAGAAACATCAAAACTCCATCGATCATTCCCCCGCCAGCGATAGCCCACCTCCGTCGCCAGCACCTCACTCGATTCCAGATTAGGATTATTAATCAGCGTCACCGGAACGCCCGGAGCCGCCGCCGCTAAAGTAATCAGACCAACATCATTCACAATGCTCGGCACATTCACCGCCCGCGACACCCCCGCCCACACCGTGTGCTGCTCATCCGGTGTCCACACCAACCGCCCGCTCGGCTGATATTCAAAACCCGTAAAATCGTTGTTCTCAAGTTTCGTCCCCAGAATCAATTGCAGTTGATCCCGGACCAGCGTAATCGAATCCTGAACAAACCCCGTCACCGTGTTCGCCGCAAACTTGGTCTGCGTCGCCGAAATCACCCCACCCAACGCATAGTCCGCATCCACCCGCCGATACCCCATCCCCCACACAATCTCGTGGTTCTCCTCCGCCGCAAATCGGTGTTGTAAATCCAGATCAAACTGCCCCAACTGCTGCCGAAAATCCGGCCCCGTAAATGGAATCGTCCATTCCGTCCAGTCATAGTACATCTGCAACTCAATATCAGAAGCATCCGAAAGCGTCCGCGTCCACCGTCCCAGCACATTGAATCCATTCAACTCATGCACCCCCGCCACATCCGAAATCGTCCCCGCCCCCACATCCACATTCTTGATCGACTCCCCCGCCCGCACCTCATAAACATCCCCCTGCACCGTAAACGAATCGCTCCCCGCATCCCCCCAGTCTGCCCGAAATCCCCCCTGCACATTCCGCCAGTCATCCGTATAACTCGGCCCCACCGGACGAGCATCATCAAACTCCCCCCCCTTGCCATAAACCCGAAAATAGCCGTCCTCCCCAAATCGCCCCCCATACCGAATCGACCCGAATCCCCGCGCTTCATCCCCCGCTCCCCCCGTAACCAGCAACCCCTGCGTGTCCTCCGCCCGCTTTGACACAAAATTGATGATCCCATTCACCGCGTTCGCCCCCCACAGCGACGCCCCCGGCCCCCGAATCACCTCCACCCGGTCCAGATCCTCCAGCATCGCATCTTGAGCCGACCAGATCACTCCCGAAAAAGCCGGCGTATACAAAGTCCTCCCATCCATCTGCACCAGTTGCAGCGCATTGAACCGACCGTTAAATCCCCGCGCCGAAATCGCCCACTTATTCCCATCCACATGTGCCACATGCATCCCCGGCACCAATCGCAGCAGTTCCGGCAGCGACCGATGCCCACTCCTCCGAATCGTCTCCCCATCCAGCACCGCAATCGCCGCCGGTGCCGTAAACAACGACTGCCCCTTGCTCCTCGTCGCCGAAATAACCTCGATATCCATCAACTCTTCCAGTGAAAGATCACCAAAATCATCCCCGCCCTCATCCCCATCAACAAAAACATCACCCCCATCTTCAGCAAAAACCGATTCCTCCCCGGCTGAATTTGGCGCAGACCCCCCTTCATCAGACACCCTCCCCTGAATTTCCCCTGCCCCCATCACCCCAATAATAAGAATGATTATGTGCAAAATCTGGTTATGTTTCATCTGGATATCTCTTAAACGCAAGTTCATGGCGTACAACTGGAGCACCCCCCCTCAATGTCAGTCGCCGCATCATCTATCGGCCGATTCCCATCCCCATTGAAGCCCCTGCCCTGCACCCACAGTCCAAGAAGCAGGTCCTATAACCAGAGGTCGAAAAGAACTGAAACAAACCAGTTTTGATGCCTTGATCCCAAGCATTGAATACCATGCCTCGCCTCCCCTCTGCTTTCCCAATAAAAATTCACGCTCACCGGATCCCCGCCCATGCTCTTCACCCTCCTCCTCGCCCTCTCCCTGGGCGGCCCCACCCCCACCCTCTCAACCCCACTCGATCCCCCTTCCCTCCCCGGCGCCCTCGCCCCCAACCTCACCACCCACCAC
>CAZLXE010000014.1:0-30853 GCA_964563005.1 uncultured Isosphaeraceae bacterium | reverse complement strand
GAGGGTTGGGGGCAGTTTGCGGTGGCGCAATCGGTTCCATCGCCTTGATAGTTTCCACCGAGAGCGGTGCAATCAGCCGCCGTTCCATTGGTGCAGGTGCCGTCAGCGGCACAGCAGGCGCCGGAGGGTTGGGGGCAGTTTGCGGTGGCGCAATCGGTTCCATCACCTTGATAAGTCCCCCCGAGGGTAAGGCAGTTTGCCGCCGTGTCGAGGGTACAGATGCCACTGGGTTCACAGCAGGCACCGTTCGCCGCAGCGGCCGTGCAGGTGATGTTGAGGGTGCCGGTGCCGGTTTGGCCGCCCAAGCCACCGATACGAATGCGGTAGAAGCCGGGGACGATGGGAATCGAAAGGGCCGATCCCGTACCACAACTGTCCTGATTGCAGTTGAGGGCCACATTGGCGCCAGTCGGGCAGAGGAAATTGTACATGGCCAGTTCGGTATCGAAATTGGCGTCGCAGATGCTGAGGTCCAGGGTACCCGTGCAGGTTGCGATGTAATTGAACCAGATGTCATTATTGAAATTGCCACAGGATTCGGTAAAGCCCGTCGTCGTGGCGGCGACAGTGCTGAACGAATTCGCACCTGCCAAAAGGGTGATGGAGGAGGCACAGCTGTTGTTCGGGGGTGGCGTCAGAACCGTAACATCATCAATGAACCAGTCGTCGACATTCCCTGGTGTACCCGTGGCCAGAAACTGGAGACGGAAATCCGGGTGCATGGCATCGGCGGGCAGATTGAAGGTTTCAAACTGATAGGTGTTCATGTCCGGCCCGCTGCCGAGATGCTGATTGATGGTGACCCACTGGAATTGATTGTTCATATATTGCACGAACAAGTCATCACCGTTTTCGGTGGAATTCGCTCCGCCGGTTCGCTGCCACCAGTAACTCACCGTAACAAAATCAACGCCGGTAGTGTCCATGATCGCAGTGCGGATGGAATCATTGCTGTCCACATTCAGCGAAAGGGCAGGAGAAGGTTCACCGATTCCCTGTGCGTCGACGGTTGCCCCGGTGATTCCGGTCCATAGGGTGGAATCGAGGGTCACGGAGGCGAAATCATCGAAGAAGGGCAGGGTGGTGGTTCCCGATTCCGGCCCGTTGCACAGCACCAGACAAGTTCGTGAGTTTCGGAAGGCGACGATAGAATTAATAGATCCCGTTGAGAAATTGTTTGCACAGACGATGAACGGGTTCATGGTGTTGTTGGTGCAGTTGCAGTGGCCCGCTCCCCAGTTGTGACCAATTTCGTGGGCGGACAGATCCGTGGAACAGGCATCGCTGCCACAGCAGTCGGATTGAACCAGGCCGTATCCGTTCCCGGTGCAGACTGCGCCGAGGAAGGCAATGCCGATGGTTCCGCCCTGAAGGTTTTTCCCGGTGAACAGATGAGCAAAATCACGGGAAATTCCGGTCTGATTGGTGGACCATTCGGTGACAAACTGGTCCAGAAGGAATCCCGCATCCGTTTGGGTATACGGAGCTCCGTTCGTGGTACGAACGAGGATAGTGGCAATGAGATGAGTAATCTGAACCTGAGTCTCGTATTGGAGATTCATGGTATTGATCACCAGTTCGATTCGATTCTGGGTGGAGATTACATTGCTGCCGTGGGCCTGATAAAACTGAAAGTCGGCATCAATGCCGAGGTCGGCACAATTGAATGCACCGCCCATGACGGGGCTGTTCTGCACACCCCCACCACCAAGATCGACCCCCAGGGCCAGGTCCTTGTCGTTGACACCGCAGGTTCCGTTGCTGGGAATCACATCCAGCCCGTTGTACACCGCATGGTCGTTCAGCCCGGCCTGACCCACGAGGCCTCCAATGGGTTGAACCCACATTTCCGTCCCGTCGGGCAATAAGAAAGTGGCGTGCAGGCCGTCATCAAGGAGCGAACCCGCGACAAGACTGCCCGGCATACCAAGCACGGTTCCCCGCACGGTGCGCAGTGGGCCCGGATCGTGGACCACCCAACTGCCATCCGCCTGCTGAGAACGCAATTCGTACTGTTCACCGCGGATAGAATGCGGCTCCATCTCCAGAACATACTCACGGCCACGATATGGAATGGCTACGGTGAGCGAAGGGGTAGGCACCACCGGTAACTCAAGGGCAGCAACTTCGCTATCGCGAAGCCCCAGAGCGGCGTTAACCTGCTGAATCAATGCTTGAGAACGCTTGCCAGTCGGTGCGGCGTCAGCCGAGGGAGTGGCAAGCAGGGAAAAACCCAGCACCCCAGCAGTGGCGGTGATCGCCGTTATTCCGGCAAAACACCGGGTCCTTCTTGAAGAACACGAACCTGTTTTGAGACACATAAAACAAAACTCCTCTGAATACCTGAATCCCAATGTCTGGGAAATGGGTTAATTACCGTCTGTGGCGTGGGAAACCCCCGTTTTCCTTGACGAGCATGCAGAAGGCCAATTGATGCTTTTGGATGAAGAGACACAATCTTCCGGGATATGTGTGATGATATACCGAAAACTCAACATTTATAATCTTCAATTGGCGAGCGCATTATCCTCTGGGTCTTTCATTCCCCTTACCAGCCGCGGCACACGATTGAACACAAAACTCTACTATGATCCTACTCGAAGAATTGGACGAGACGAAGGACTTTCTCCAGAAATGGATAAGTATTTTGCCCTATGCTACGATTCGGACCTTTCCTGTTTACTCATTTCTCCCAGTTTCCCACCTGATTGCCGTGAAAATCACACATCAATCCTGATTAGGGGAGATAACCTCTGGGAGAAATTCTCCATATTGTTCGTACCCCAGCGAGCCGGGGTTGCAGCCGAATTGGAGATAGGAATGGTTTTTTTACACTGTTGGAGACAAAAAAAGCGGTGGGGGCGGGATTCGAACCCGCGAGGGACCGAAGCCCCTACCGGTTTTCAAGACCGGCGCATTCAACCGCTCTGCCACCCCACCGTTTACTCCTCCATTGTTTCCGCTTCCCTGGTTCCCGTCAACCACCCTCCTCGCGGATTGACATATCGACAATTGCAATCACGACTGAGGTGGAACCACCGCCGGTTTTGGTGCGTAAGAGATGAGGAATGGGATATTCATAAATATGAATCGACTCTATCATGGAGTCACTCGATGAACTGGAGGCATCTCTTCCGGTCATTTCCTGAATATTCCCAGGCGGAGTTAAAGATCATTGGTCATCAGAAGTGAAACTCGATGGCATGAGACGGTAAAATCACCTGATTCACATGTTTATAATGATTAATTAACGGGAAAAAGAGTTTTAAAATCCCCCCCAGAGGAGTATTGTATGCCCGGCTTGACCTTTTCCAGATTATCCCTGCCGATGCTCGGCGCCGCCTTTGTTTTGTTCGTATCTCAAACCGCTTCCGGGCAGGGAACCGCATGCTTTAATCCGGGAGGACCCGATGTTATTGTCGGAGAGTTGACGGGGGTAACCAACTATTCCAGCAGTGGGGGCATAGAGTCCTTTTCCGTGGGTACCACTTCATGTAATGTTGGGGATACCACGCTCTTCTGGCTGGCCAACAATAATCTGCATCCGGTCATCGCTCAGAACTTTTTTCGTCTCAACAATGGGCGATTTGAACAGTTGTCCCAATCGTGGTTGAAACACGGCTTCTTCGCTCTGCAACTCAACGCCTGTGGGTGTGGGTGCATCTCGGCGGGAGGATCCGGGACTGCCCTCGGCGTCGGCTGCTCCGATCCCTACAGTTCCAATCTCAACGGCCAGCAATCCAATCTGGGGCCGAAGTTCCAGGTCGATGCCCATACCGGTGTTTTTGCCTATCCTCCCGCCAACCCCTCATGGTCCGGGCCGGTGGCTCGACGGCTCCAAATCAAAATCTCCGACATCGATGCGAATCAACAGGGTGGAGGAAAATACTTCGTTGAAGGCCAATATGTCACCCAGGATGATTCTGCCTCTTCTCACCAGAATAATAATGCCTCCCATCGAGAAGTCCTCGTCTCCGGGTCGGGCAATTCATGGAATTTTTCCCTCACCAGCTCCACCCAACGGGAGCGACCCGCCATACGGGCCTGGAAAGACAATGATCCCACAGTTGAAGAACGGAATGTTCAGATTCCCGGGGAAGGGTTGGTCATCGTGGGGGCAAAAGCGACCGATCTCGGTGGCGGTCAATGGCATTATGAATACGCCGTCCACAATCTCAACAGCGATCGCTCCATCGGGTCTTTTTCCGTTCCTTGTGCGGCGGGAATCACCGTCACCAACATCGGCTTCCACGATGTGGACTACCATTCCGGTGAGCCATTCGCAGCCACCGACTGGCCCGGAGCGCATATCGGAAATGAAGTGGTGTGGCAGACGGAATCCTTCGCCACGAATACCAATGCCAACGCCATTCGTTGGGGTACCCTGTATAACTTCCGCTTCGATGCGGATGTCGCTCCGGTGTTCAACGATGTTTCGCTCGGGCTCTTCAAGCCGGGCGGTGCGGGCGATCCCAATGCTGTGAATACGAACATCATCACCCCGCCCACCTTCTTTGGTCCCCAGGATTGCAATGCCAACGGTATTGAAGATCAACTCGACATTCTGGGTGGATCCAGCACCGACTGCAATATCAATGGCATTCCCGACGACTGTGATATCCTCGTTGGAGGAATGCCGGACTGCAACGGCAACGGTCTGCCAGACTTCTGTGATTTCGCATCCGGGCTGAGCACAGACTGCAACGGAAACGGTCTTCCCGACGAGTGCGATATTGCTGCTGGCACCAGTACCGATTTCGACAGCAACGGCGTTCCCGATGAATGCCAGTTCGCCCCCAACAATGAGATATGCAGCCAGGCAACCTTTCTCTCGACTGGATCGACCAACTTTTCCAACCTCAACGCTCAGACCGACAGTACCGGGGAGGCCTGCGGAAATTTTGAATCGGATGTCTGGTACTCAATCATCGTGCCCTGCACCGGAACCCTGACCGTCGGAGTCTGTGATGCCAGTTTGGATACGGAATTAGCCGTGTACAACTTCGCCTGCCCCGGTTCGCCCAGTTCTCTTCTCCTCGCCTGCAACGACAATGGTTGCGGCGTGGCCTCTCAGGTGTCCATCCCCGTGGAGCCAAACTTCTATTACATTCGCATTGGCGGCAAGGCGGGTCAGCAGGGCGGGGGAACCCTCACCATCGACTGTACGCCCGGCTCCCTATGCACCGCCGACATCACGCCCCCCGGCGGAAACGGCGTGGTGAATATCGATGATCTCGTGGCCGTGCTCAATGCCTTCGGGCCGTGTCCGGGATGCACCCAGGACATCACGCCTCCGGGAGGCAATGGAGTGGTGAATATTGATGATCTCGTGGCCGTACTCAATGCCTTCGGAGTGTGTCCCTGATCTGATTCATTCAATTTTTTACGAAACAGGCAGAGAAGCAGGCATCCGGTCCATTCGCACTTCGCCACCCACCATCACCAGTGCCGCCTGTCCCTTCACCTCCCAGCCCTGAAACGGACAATTACGGCCTGTGGATGCGAACCGATCAGCATCAATTATCCACTCACATTCGGGATCGATTACCGTGATGTCCGCCGGTCCTCCGGTCTTTAATGCCCCGAATCCACGACGGTCAAGCCCGGTAAGCCGAGCCGGTTCAACGGTCATCATCGCGATCAACCGGGGCCAGTCGATGATTCCATCATCAATCAACGCCTTCACATAAAGAGCCAGGGCGCATTCCAAGCCCACAATTCCGAATGAAGCGGCCGCAAAGTCCGTGTGCTTGGATTCTGCCGGGTGGGGAGCGTGGTCGGTGGCCAGAATGGTAATCACTCCCTCTGCGATTCCCTTTTTCAGGGCATCAATATCCTCTTGTCGGCGCAGGGGAGGATTCATCTTCGCCATGGCGTCATAATCCTGGCACGACTCTTCAGTCAACAGGAGGTGATGCGGCGACGCCTCGCCCGTAATTAGGAATCCCTCAGCCCGGGCTTGGCGAATAATCTCCACCGAACCACCACTCGACAAATGCTGTGCGTGATAGCGACACCCGATAGACCGATTCAAACGGATGTCCCGCTCCAGAATAATTTCTTCGGCTACCGCAGGCCAGCCCGTCAAACCCAGTCGTGTGGCCAGAGAACCCGCATTCATCACTGCCCCCTGAGTCAGCGATGGCTCCTGACAATGCTGCATAAAACATGAATCGTGAGCGGCAACAACCTTCAGAACCCTCGCCATGACCCCCGCGTCAGCCACCGCATCACCATCATCGGAGAAACCCGCCGCTCCCGCCTTCGCCATCGCCCCGATCGGCGCCAATCTTTCCCCCATTCGCCCCATGGTGGCGCACCCGATGGGAAAGACCCTCGCCTGATTGGCGACATCGCCCTTGTGCCGAATGAACTCCATCCACGCGGCACTGTCCAGAGGGGGTCGCGTATTCGGCATGCAGCAGATGCTCGTGAATCCCCCGGCAATGGCCGCCGCCGCCCCCGTGGCCACCGTTTCTTCATGCCGATCATCCGGTTCACGAAGATGCACATGAATATCGATCAGACCCGGAGCCACAATCATCCCCTCGGCCTCAATGATCCGATCACCCGTTTCACCCTTGAAATTTCCGGGTGATTCATCAATGGATTCAATACGCCCATCGCGCACGCAAACATCCGCCGTCTGGTCGAAACCTGAAGCCGGATCAATCACGCGGCCACCCTGAATGAAAATCCTACTCATACCGGAGATTCTAATGATTATTGACTGTAGGGGGCATCGAGATCCGCGCCTTCGATATACACCGAATCGGCATACAGGGTCATCCGTTCATCCGCCTCGGTGATGGCGGCAATTTCCGCAGCACTTTTACCCGCATCCTCTGCGTAGTGGCGAAGTTCATCGACCGTGGCCAATTCCAATCGGGTCTCGCCGCGCAGGATTACCCGATGGCCGCTGGCGTTTCGAGGCACGAAAAATCCGTAATCCTTGAAACGGACAAATACTTCATTCCCGGCCTCATCGGTCATTCGCATCCAGCACCCTTTTTTGACGCATACATCCACGATGACGCCCTCTGTGATCACCCCGATTTCCCGGCCCTTTAATGCTCCCAGAGCGACCGGTACTCCCCGCCCGAAATCTCTCGCCCCATAGTGATTCCAGCCATCGGTTCTCGCATCGGTGAGCAGTGAAGGAGTCTGGCAACCTAGACTCAGAATAGAAATCAAGAAAACAGCAAGGAGGCGAGAAATCATGGGAGTTTTCCAATCACAGGAGATGGAGAAAAAAAGATTTTCGTGTCAGCATTGTACCCTCGTGAAGCCAGCATGCATATAAAAAACGCCCGTCGCCAATGGCGACGAGCGTTCTTGATGTTCTTTGGAGTAGTCAGGTGTACTGATTACTTCTTCTTGCTAAAGGGACAGGGGCCAGTACCGGAGCAATGGCTGGGCTTGCTGCTGACCGCACCGGGGCTGACATCGCTGTTCTTGGCCGAGGAGCAACTGCTGGCGGACTTGCCTGAGCAGCTGGATTTACCCGAGCAACTGGACTTGCCACTCACCGCACCGGGGCTGACATTGCCCTTCTTGGCTGCAGAGCAGCAACTGGACTTCTCACTGACCGCTCCGGGTGAGGCATTGGCCTTGGCGGCTTCGCAGGCGGCAGCACAATCGGCCGCAGATTTACCCTGAGCTTCGCAGGCGGCAGCACAATCAGCAGATTGACCGCTGACCACACCGGGGGAAGCGGCAGCAGTGGTTGCGGTGTTATCCGTGGTCGTGCAACCAATGACCAGAGCCGTACAGCAGACGGCAGCGAAAGTGAGCAGGTTCTTCATAGATTTGTTCCTCAAAGTTGGCCGACATTCGCCGGCAATGATCTAAAATTTGGTCAGACGAAACCGACCATTTGGACGCAAAACAAGTCCCCATATCGACGATACTCATCGCCATATGCATATTCTACCACATAGAACGCCAAATGAGGCAAAATAATGCCGCTTTCCTCTCAAAAAGGTGAAAGAAACAGAAAAATTCTCCCCTTCTCGTCTCCGAAATTACCCAGATTTGCACCCCATCGACAGAAACTAAGCACCATTGCCAAGAAGAGTCGTCCTGAGAGAATGAGTTGGTCCTACAATCACTCCCATGGCCGAAACCCGGAACACTTCGCCGGATAACACCCATTCTCAAAATTCATCAGAACCGACCGATCACCTTCCAGGGGTGCCCGGCAGAGAGAATCTGGTGAAAAAAGCTCGTTCCTTGCCCGACCGGCCAGGGGTCTATCTCATGAAAAACACGGATGGAACCGTGATTTATGTCGGCAAGGCCAACTCTCTCCGCAGCCGGGTGGGTTCCTATTTCGTCTCCTCCGTCGATCTCGGGCCGAAAAAACAGCCCATGCTCGAGTTGATCCATGAAATCGATTGGATCGAATGCGAAGGCGAATGGGAAGCCCTCCTCATGGAAGCCCGCCTCATCAAGGATATCCGCCCCCGCTTCAACACCCTGCTCACGGATGACAAGACCTTCCCCTATCTCGTCATCACCACCAAGGATGAATTTCCCGGCGTATTCATCACCCGCACCCCCGCCGACCCTCCCTACCGGGGATCCAAAATCATCGGTCCGTTTACTTCGGTCAATGCCCTGCGCGATTCTGTGCATCTCCTCCAACGAGTATTCAAATATCGCACCTGCACCCTCGACATCCAATCCGAGAATCCGAAAAACGCTCGATTCCGCCCCTGCCTGCTCCACGCCATCGACCGCTGCTCCGCCCCCTGCGCCAATCGCATTACTCCCGAGGACTACCGCCGTGACATCGACCGCTTTCTCCGCTTTCTCACCTCGAAGCGCAGCGCCATGTTGCGGGAACTCCGGAAAGACATGGAAAACGCCTCCGGGGAGCACCACTACGAAATCGCCGCCGTATTGCGCGACCAGATTCAAGCCATTGAAAAACTTGATGATCGGGAAAAGCGCGCCCTCCAGAACAGCCCTGACTGGCAGCCCGAAGTCACCAATTTTGTTGCTGACCCTGATGCCGGATTGCGATCCCTGCAGAAAACCCTCGGACTCGAAGAACCCATTCGCGGCATCGAAGCCATCGACATCGCCCATCTCCAGGGTGGGGAAACCGTCGGCTCGAAGGTCTGTTTCATCGACGGCCGGCCCTTTAAGAATGGCTACCGGCGGTATAAAATCAAGGGCGTAATCGAAGGCACAACCGCCGGGGGAGATGACTATGAGGCCATCCGTGAAGTCGTCAGCCGCCGTTACCGGGATGCCGGAGCGGGACAGGAACTCTACCCTGAAGTCATTCTCATCGATGGCGGACTCGGCCAACTCCATGCCGCCCTCGAAGCATTCGCCGCCCTCGATACCAAGCCCCCTATGGTCATCTCTCTCGCCAAAAAAGAGGAGTTAATCTACATCCAGCAGCGAGCCGAACCCGTGAAACTCGGCCGCGAAAACCCCGGCCTCAAACTTTGCCAACACATTCGCGATGAAGCCCACCGCTTCGCCCAACACTACCACCACATCCTCCGCAGAAAAAGCGTTTTGGGAGAGTGAGTATGAAAAACCCGGCTGCTCCCAAAAATCCACTCCGCCTTGAATCCGCTGGTGATGACCTTCTCCTTTTCATCAAGGTCGTCCCCGGAGCGTCCAGAAGCACCATCGCCGGAGTGGTGGGGGACCGATTGAAGGTTCGGGTGAGCGCTCCCCCGGAAGGAGGCAAGGCGAACAAAGCCGTTTGTCGGATCATCGCCACCGCGCTCCACCTGCGCCCGAATAAAGTTTCGCTCGAACGAGGTCTCACCCACCCGGAAAAAGTAGTGCGTATCAGTGATATGAGTGAACCCGACGCCCGGCGATTGCTTTTGGCAAAGGGCAAACGAGCTTGACCTACCCGATCAAATAAAACATCGGGAACAGGAAAATCCAGATCAGATCCACGATGTGCCAGTACAGACCCGTCAAATCAACGGGCGTGAAATACGCACTTGAAAATCGACCCCGAATCGATCCGATCAGCACCCACGAAATCGCCCCCATGCCGAGCAAAACATGAATACCATGCAAACCCGTCATCAGATAATAAATCGTGAAGAAAAGATGGGCATTCTTAGGCCGATTCGGGTCCCGCGTGTGAATAACTTCTGCATGATCTTCATCTGCGGTAAGGTCGGTGGCTTCCAGATTATTCAGTCCCATCGGTCCCACCGAAGCCGGGGGAATGGTTGAGGCACCGATCGGATCCAGAGGGTGTCCCGGTGAACCAACACTCGATGCTACTTCCAAAGGAATTGCTTCATCATGGCCTGCTTGGTCGCCAACCACCACCTGATGCCCCCCATGATCCGATTCCTCATAAAACGGCAGGCCCCAGAATAATCCTTCGTGGAATTTGTGTTGGTACTCCACATATTTAATCCCCATGAATCCCAGCCCGCCAAGAATGGTCAGGGAAAGGCATCCGATCAGCAGTCGCCGTCGATTCTGCTGAGCCGCCGTAACCGCAATGGCCATGGTCAAACTGCTGCAGATGAGAATGATCGTATTGGTCGCTCCCATCGTCCGATCCAGGAACTGGCTGCCATAGTGGAAAATTTCCGGGTGGCGCCCCCGGATGATCGAATAGGCCACAAACAATCCCCCGAACAAAAGCACCTCCGTGGCCAGAAAAAGCCACATCCCCAATTTTCCCGCCTCAAACTGCTGCAATGGATTATTCCAGTGATGAGCCAGAAATGACGGGTGATCGGAGTGACTCTCGGTCGTTTCAGAAGTAGGATCGGTACTGGATTCGGGAAGATTCAGGGAGGTCATGTTGGGTACAAATATCAGATTAACGAAAGAATGACAAGAATTCATCGGCTCCCCGGCAAAGGCGAGGCCAATCCATTCTCTATCCTGAATTGGAATTACCGCATAGGACGCATCGAATACTCAAAAAATGGCGGTTCAAGCCGGGTTGGGCAATATGCCTCCGGATGGTTCCTCATCCGGGGCGATCTCCCCCGCGCCAGTGCTTTGAGGTTCCGGTGGGGGGGCTGAAGATTGGGCTTCGGCATGAAGGAGTTCCGCGACCGTCGGCTTATCCAGCCGCTCCCCCTTCATCAGGCGATCCACATCATCATGATTCAGGGTCTCGTGCCGCAACAACGCCTCCGCAACCGAAACCACCTGCTCCCAATGCTCCTTCAGAATAACCGTGGCTTCTGTATAGGCCTCGTCGGTCATCCGTTTGATTTCCTCATCGATGACCCGGGCCGTTTCATCGGAGTACTCCTTTTCGGCCAGTAACTTATCCTGATTATCGCTGCCTGCATAGTTGACGAAACCGAGCTTCTCGCTCATCCCCCACTCGAGAACCATGTGCCGGGCGTATTGGGTGGCCATGCGAATATCCATCGAAGCCCCGGAAGAGATGTCTTCGGTCTTCCGCTGCTCGGCAATGCGCCCCCCGCACAAAACGCGCATCGTGGCCAGCATGTGCTTCTGGCCCATGCCATAGCGATCCTTTTCCGGAAAACTGAAGGTCGCTCCCATCGCCTGACCCCGGGGGATGATCGTTACCTTATGCACCGGATCCGCATCCCCCAGCAACATCTGAATCACCGTATGCCCCGCTTCGTGATATGCCGTGGCCACCCGCTCATCCTCTTCAATTTTACGACTCTTCCGGGCGCGACCGAAGCGAATTTTATCCCGCGCCTCCTCCAGATCATGCTGCTCGACCGCATCCTTGTCCGTCATGGTGGCCAGAATTGCTGATTCATTGATCACCGCCGCCAGATCCGCTCCCGAGAACATAGGCGTTCCTCGGGCCACTTTTTCCAGATCGACTCCCGGGCTGAGTTTAATTTTCTTCGCGTGGACTTCCAGAATTTCCTTCCGCCCCAGAATGTCCGGCAGACTCACTTCTACCTGACGATCGAACCGACCCGGGCGAATCAGCGCCGGATCCAGCACATCACCCCGGTTGGTCGCTGCAATCACGATGATCTGATCGCTCGCCTCAAAACCGTCCATCTCCACCAGAATCGCGTTCAGCGTTTGCTCCCGCTCATCATGCCCACCCGTGGTGAAGCCGCCCCCACGCCGCCGACCCACCGCGTCAATTTCATCGAGAAAAATGATGCATGGCGAGTTTTCCTTGGCCTGCTTGAACAGATCGCGCACCCGGCTTGCCCCCACCCCGACAAACATTTCCACAAAATCTGAGCCGGAAATGCTGAAAAACGGTACATCCGCCTCCCCGGCAATCGCTTTTGCCAGCAGGGTTTTTCCGCATCCGGGAGGGCCGATCAGCAGCACGCCTCGGGGAATACGCCCACCCAGTCGGGTGAATTTTCGGGGATTTTTCAGGAACTCGACAATCTCCGACAGTTCTTCCTTCGCTTCGTCAATGCCCGCGACATCGGAAAACTCAACATCGACGGTATCAGGAGCCGTCAGGCGATGCTTGGACTTCCCGAAACTTCCCAGCATACCCCCCGGCCCTGCCCCCGCAGAGCGCATGGATCGGGCGATGAAGATCCAGATTAACATGATGATCAGCAAAATGGGGCCGAACGCCAGAAGCAGTTGGAGCCACACACTGCTCGTGGTTTTATTCCCCACCAGAATGTTGTCAATTTGCTCCAGTTTTTTGTACCAGTAATCTCGTTCGCTGGCGTCGATCAGCACGAAGGCCGGAGAACCCTTGCCCCCTTTCCCGGCAAAACCAGCCGTACCCGGTTTGATCACCGCTACAATTCTATCTTCACGAACTTCGATGTATGGTTTGGGGTCATCATTCTGAGGAATGGGGTTGGGTTGGGGCTGGATTCGCTCATTTTCAATCAGCACCACCAGGTCATCCCAAAGAATCTCCCTCCCACCCTGATTGTTGTTCAGCACCACGAACAACATGATCAGCATCGCAATGATGATCACCCAACTCATTAATCCCCGGCTGAATTTCACCGGCGGAGGGGCCTGCGGGCCTTTCCCATCACCCTGGGCACCCTTTCCGGGGACCTTGCCGGGAGTTTGAGATTCGGGCGTTTGAGAGTTGTCGTGTTTTTTCTTGGCCATAAGTCCCATCAATCTTCATTTTGAGGCCGGAAACGCCGGCTCAAGGGGTTCGGGGTGGTTCGAGAATGCACCCTGGCGGTGGCGAATGTGCCCCATTCACCATTCGGATCTCATTTCAGACACAATATCCCGGGCCAATGATTGTACGGCGTTGAACTGGGCGAGTTCAATCGGCTCTCCAGAGGGCGTTGAGGGCACAAAAAGCCCATGTCCGGTAAATGCCCGCCGTTCGAGCAAGGGGCGCCCGGTGCGCAGGTCTTCCCACCGGAAATCAATCGTCACGCTCACCAGTTGCTCTTCACTCAATCCACTCAGCCGCGACTTGGAAAGGGAGGTCAATTCCACCTGTCTGATTTGGGCCAGCAACACCGTGTCCGCCCGGGTCTGTCCCATGATCCGATAGGGGGTGCGACCTTCGATTTCCTTGATCAAAGCGTCAGTCAACTCAAATTCCAGGCCTCGGTCGAAGGTGTCGTTTTCCAGAATTGGCACTGCGATCGTCTGGATATCACTCTGATACAGCCCGGTCGTGGCATACCCCTCCGTGGGGTTACTCGCGCAGCCACTCAGATATCCTCCCGTCAGAACAATGCTGATGATAAAACGAGCAGTCAAACTCATGATTCCGGTTCGTCCCTGGAGGTGAAGATTTCCGGTGGATACACCTGAGCCGCGCGGGCTTCTTTGATTATGTGCGTGGGGAGACGGCTGAACATTCGAGGCAGGATTTTCAGTGCTTTTCCCGCCGACACAGAGTGGGGATATCGACGCAATAGACGCCGCAGCGTATATTCTGCCGCGATGACATCTTCCGTTCTTTCATACCACAGTGCCGTCTTCAATAACTTTGCGGCTCCCGAATCGTCGATGCGATGAATGAGGGCATCGGCTCCGAATTTCTGGGCCAGCAGGGGATCGGTCTGTTGAAGATCCCGAAGCAGAGCGCGGGCCTCCTCCAGCCCCGAGGGATCGAACTCCGGCCCCTTGAAGGAGGCCAGGTGGGCGTAAATGAGCTGCTTCTTCGCTCGATCCGCAAATTCAGAATCGGGATGATTCTCCAGAAAAATGGTGTACGCCTCCGTGGCCAGGGGCATAGCGCCCCGCCGATAATAAAAATCACCCAGCGTGATGCCCGCCTGTTCGGCAAGACGACTGCCCGGCAGACGCACCTGAATGCGAATCAACAACTCCTCGGCGTCGTCAGAGGCATCCACCAGCCGCATGCCCCAGAGTTTGCGTTTGACTCCGTTGGCGAACATGACGGCAATCTCAAACTCCCGCTCCAATGCCCTCGGAAACGCTTCTGATCCTGTGAATGTACGGGCCACATATTCATAATCGAACAGCGCCTCATAATAATCCTTCCCCGATCGCAGAGCGTCGCCTCGCAGCAAATACGCTTCAGGAGCCAATGGATGATGCTCGTGACGCTCGATCCATCCTGTCGCCAGATGAGCCGCTCGTTCAAATCGATTGTCCGCCAGAGTCGCCCGAATCGTCCCCAGTTGACCCTCCGGCGTTCCCGGGTCTGCGGCCTCGCTTTGGCTCCAGGTATCTTCATCCGTCAGCGTGTAGTGCTCCTGCCCCAGAGCAAAGCCACCATTTAAAACCACACCACCCAGGACGGCGGAGTAAAAACTCCGTTTGATTTCCATCATCACTGACATACGGCTCATAGTAGACCCGAAACGCCATCCCCACAAGATTCCCCATCCCCTTTCTCTCAATCTCCGATACCATAATAAAGATGCCTGCTCAGGCGTTCACTCTTCATCAATATCTGTTTCCCTGGAGATTCGACCCATGTTCAATCGTACCATCCCATTTTTGATCCTTCTCGTCTTCCTGGTCACTGCCTCTTCGGCAATGGCTCAAAAAAGTGGTTCCATTGACCAGAAATGGAGCAAGGAAGCCAAAAAAGCCCTTCAGGAATCGCCTCTCACGGTGTCCAAAGAAGTCTTTTCAGAGATCCGCGACACCTGGGCTCTCGCCGTAACTCCCGCTCTCAAGCGCGTTTGCGGTGAAGACGCCGCTATTCGCACTACTCTGGGCATCATCCGGGACGACATTCATAACCCCTGCTTCGTCCTGACCGCCCGAGGATCCACCAAAGCCAAAACCCGCCGTCCCGCTTACGAATCCACTCGTGCCCGCACCGTGCCCCTCCGTTCTGTCGAAATGCGTATCTACCTCAATCAACCCGAGGTTCTCGAGCAGCGAAAAGGTGAATGCTTCGATATCACCACCGCCATCACCAACGGCAAACCCCTCATGGAAATTAAGTTTGCCGGCGATCGCTCCGTCCGCCAGACCCGCCCCGATGGAAACACCGACTCCGTAGACTGGTCTGTCGGCGACCGGTATCTCCGCGTAACCGCCAACAGTTCATCCGGTACCGCCGATGCTCTCGCCATTGCCACCATGCTCCAGAATGCCTGCAACACCTCGCGCTGGTACGAATTTCCCGGCTTTCTCCGCGTAATCCCCGTAAAACCACCGATCCCGACCACCCCACCTCCCCTGCCCATCGTGAAAAAACCCGCCGTTCAACCCGCAGGCAATGTTGGTGACGGTCCCTCCGACACCATGGTTAAAGTCCGACTCACCACCTCGATGGGTGACATTGTCCTTGCACTCAACGAAACCAAGGCCCCCCTCTCTGTCGCCAACTTCCTTCAGTATGTGGATGACGAATACTACGATGGCACCATTTTCCACCGCGTCATGTCCAACTTCATGATTCAGGGTGGTGGTCTCACCCCGAGCATGACCAAAAAAGCCACCCGCCCCGCGATCCGTAATGAATGGCAGAACGGCCTCAAAAATGCCCGCGGCTCCATCGCCATGGCCCGCACGAATGTTCCCGATTCCGCAACCAGCCAGTTCTTCATCAATGTCGTGGATAATCCCGCGCTCGATCAACCCCAGGGCGATGGCGCCGCCTACGCCGTATTCGGCAAAGTCATTGAAGGTCTCGATGTCGTGGATAATATCCGCTACACCCAGGTCGGCACCAGAAGTGGACGCCGGAATGTCCCCCTTCAGACTGTTCTCATAGAAAAAATCCGTCGCGTAAAAGCCCCCGCCACAGCCACATCCAAGCCCGCCCGCGATCCCTCCGACCCCCACTACGGCCACAACCACGATTAGAGCCCATTTGAGCGCCAGCAACAGATTGAAAAATATTTGAGTCGCAATGTGTTCACTGTGGGTTCGGCATGCGCTCCGTATATCGGTTCGTACAGACCCGGTAATCGGACTCAAGTGCCCCCCCGAACCCTCCGATGATTTCTCAGTCGTTCTGAAGACCGGACAGCCCGCATTTCTGGGCAGGAGATCGTCGTGGACCTTGCCACCCTAATAGGCCTCGTTGTCGGCACCGCACTCGTGTTTCTCGCCATCCTCATGGGGGGCAGTGTGGGTGCGTATATCGATCCCGTCTCCGTTTTCATCGTCGTCGGAGGAGGAATGGGAGCAACGATGGCCTCGTTCTCCATGGCCCGTTTCATGAAACTGCCCCAGGTGATCAAAATCACCTTCTTCAACACCGCTCCCGATCCCGTCCAACTCATCGAGCAGTTGGTCGAACTCGCCGAGGTCGCCCGTCGCGACGGCATCCTCGCCCTCGAAAACATGTGCTCCCAGCTCGAAAACGAGTTTCTTGTCCGGGGCATCAGCATGGCCGTCGATGGCACCGACCCCGAAGTCATCGAAGCCATCATGGAAACCGAGTTGGAAAACCTGATGGATCGGCACAAAGCTGGCAAAGGCCTCCTCGATGCCGTCGGCCGTTACGCCCCCGCCTTCGGCATGATCGGAACCCTCATCGGCCTCGTCGCCATGCTTCAGAACATGGATGACCCCGCGAAAATCGGCTCCGGTATGGCCGCGGCTTTGTTGACCACGCTGTATGGAGCATTGCTCGCCAACCTCATCGCTCTCCCCATGGCTGACAAACTCGCCCAGGTCTCCTCCTCTGAAGTACTCACCAAAACCATCATTATTCAAGGCGTCATGGCCATTCAGTCCGGCGATAATCCCCGCAATGTGCAGTCCAAACTCCTGACCTTCGTGCCCCCATCCCTGCGCCCCGAAGAAGATCAAAACGCGGCGTAAGCCATGGCGAAAAAGGAAAAGAAAAAACCCGAGAATGATGACCCCGGTGTGCCTGAGTGGGTCGTTACCTTCGGCGACATGATGTCCCTCCTCCTCTGCTTCTTCATCCTCCTCCAGATGTTTTCCGAATTGAAGCAGGATCACGAATATCAGCGCGTCATCACCGCCGTCAAAGAGGCCTTCGGCTACTCCGGTGGCATCGGCGTGCTCCCCATCGACGACCCTCCCCTCAAATCCATGATCGAAGTCCTCGAAAGCATGGCCCAGAAAAGCGATCGAGACAAAACCAAAATCAGCCACAACGACGATCCGGGAATCCACGGCCCGGACATCAGGGTTAAAAAACTCCAGGATGGCATCGTCTTCACCATCGGCGGGCCAAGTACTTTCGATCCCGAATCCGCCGTCATCAAAGCCGCCGTTCAGAGCCAGATCGAACGGCTCGCCACCATGCTTGCGGGTCGAAAAAACCTGATCAACATCGTCGGCCACGCTTCCCCCAAACGACTGTCCGCCGGTTCCCCTTGGGCCGATCTGGATGATCTCAGTTACGCCCGGGCCAAAGCCGTCAAAAAACTGCTCCTGAAACTGGGATTGGAAGAATCCGTGCTCCGCCTGAAGGCGGCGGGGATCAACGAACCGGTTCATCCCCGGGCCATGGGAGAAATCGACGCCGCAGACAATCGACGGGTGGAGATCATCCTGACGGAAAAATTGGTCGAAGATGTTAATCCCGATGCGCATTCCACCGATCCCCGGTTTGCCCAGGGAGGATGATTTATGGCTGATGAAGCTCCAAAAACCGGCGAAGGCAAAAAATCCAAACTCAAGATGATCATCATCTTTGCCGTCGTCCTGTTCGGAGAGGCCGGGCTGATTATCGGAGCCATGATGATGATCAGCAAACCCGCCGATGTCGGTGCCGCCGGAACCATGCCCGACATTGCCCTGTCCGAAGATGAGAAAATCGTGGAAACCCAGGTGCTCGACGCCAAACTCCCCAACAGTCGCACCGGCGCCACCTACATCTACGCCACTGAAATCTATGTCCAATCGAAACGCCGCTACGAAGAACGCATCCACAGCGAACTCGAACAATTCCAGAACGAAATCAAAGCCGAAATCACCGCGATCTGGCGCACCAGCGATCCCCACCATTTCCAGGAACCCCGACTGGAAACCCTGACGCGCAAAATTTACGCCCTCCTCAACGCTCGCTTCGGCAATGATGAAGATACCGGCGAACCGATCGTGCGAAAATGCGTCCTCGTCATGGGGACCGGCTTTCGCATCGACAGTTGACAAAAAATAATGTTCGGATGCACTGGAGCGATCCGCAGCCGTATGCCGATGGGCAGGAGGCGGTTTGTCCGATAAAGACCCCGCTGGTTGTCGATATGTATGCGCTGTCTTCGAAGCCCCTATGACTGATGAATCCCCTCAACCCGATTCCCCCTCTTCGGAAACTCCCGAAGTCCCCGCATCATCGGACGCGAGCCAGAACTCCGAAGAGATGAGCAATGCCCCGGACTCTTCCGTCGAAGATATGGCCGAGGAAGCCCTGCGCCAGGCCGATCAGGCCGCAGAAAAAATTCAGGAAATAACCGACCCTTCCGTTGAATCCGGCCCGGTTCATTACCCGGATTTCACCAACGGCACCGTAACCGAACTTCCCGGCGATGACACCGGCATCGCGTTGCTCCACGATGTCGAATTGCAGGTCACCGTCGAACTCGGCCGCACCGTCATGTATGTGGAGGATGTGCTGAAACTCAACAAGGCCTCCATCGTCGAACTCGACAAAGCCGCGGGCGATCCCGTGGACATCTATGTAAACGACCGCCATGTCGCTCGAGGCGAAGTGCTGGTCCTCAACGAAAATTTCTGCGTGCGTATTAGCGAGATCATTCATTCCCCCGCGGGCGAAGAGTCGCCCCCCGTTCCCTCCAACTGAAAAACGGAGGAACCCGCCGGAGGATCCGGCGAGAACAGCCAAGGATTGGCGCCATGTTTCGACACTCTCCCGCGTACATCGTCGCGGCTTCATTGATTTTGGTTTGTATAGCCCTTCCGGTGGACGGGCAATCCGACGAACCTGCCGGAACAGCCGCCAACGCTCCCCTCAATCTGAACAGAGATGCGGAAGAATCACCAAATCTCGATATTCCGGGGCAGTCGTTGGGATCACCCGTTGAATCTGTAACAAAAACGACTTCCCCAGACCTTAACCCCCTGCCTTCTTCAGCGGAAGCCCCAGCTGTCGGATCATCCTCGAAGCCCTTGCCTCCCTTGTTTCCGGTTGCCCGAGAAAATGCTTCCGATTCTGTCTCTACGCCGCTCGGAGAATCGTCCGGGATTGCCTCTGGGGGTGGAGGCGAACTCTGGCGCGTCGGTTTCGCTCTTTCCGTCGTATTGGCCGCCTTGTTTGGCCTCCGCCTGCTTCTCCGCAGAATGGGCGGTATGCCCGGTGGTTCCGGCAGAGGACGACCTTCGGGGGTCATGGAAATTCTCGCCCGTTATCCCGTCGCCCGCGGCCAACAACTCATCCTCCTCAAAATCGCCCGCCGCGTCCTCCTCGTCCACCAGAACGGCACGGCCATGTCCACTCTTTCGGAAATGATCGATGAGGATGAAGTCGCCGATCTTCTCCGCCGCGTCGAAGCCGGTTCCCGAAAATCAACCACCAACGGATTCCGCACCGTTCTGGAGCGATTCAATCACGATCACCACTCCGCCGCGCAGGCGCCGGAAGTCAACCCGGCAGGCCATCCCGGCTCCCTGAATCCTCAGATCATTGATCTCACGAAAAATCAGGATCACTCTTTCATGCGCCTCCTCGGGCGAAAAGGAAGCACCGAGTGAGGTCAGGACATGTTCAATCTTGTCTAGGCAGGCGATTGCATTGGCTCTTCCTGATCCTTGCGGGAATCATTCCCTTTCTGATCATCGCCCCTGTAACCGCCCAATCCCTTTCTCCCGAAGAGGTCGGTACCCTCAATCCACTCGTCGTCATGGAAGAAGCCGCCAACGCCATTCCCGGCGTCGAAGGCGGTCTCAGCACTTCTCTCAACATCATCATCCTCCTCACGGTGCTGGGCCTGGCCCCGTCCATCCTCATCCTCTGCACCTGCTTCACCCGCATCGTCATCGTCCTCGGCCTGCTTCGTCAAGCCCTCGGCACGCAGGGCCTGCCCCCCAGCCAGGTCATCATTGGCCTCAGTCTCTTCCTCACCCTCGCCGTCATGTCTCCTACTCTCGAACGCATGTACGAAGACGGCATAAGGCCCTACGCCAACGGTGAGCAAACCGACTATCGCATCGCCTGGGACAAAACCAAACAACCCCTCCGCGAATTCATGTTTGCCCAGATCGAAACCACCGGGAACTGGTCAGGCGTATACATGATGCTCAATTACCGAGGCATCGACACTTCCGATCCCTCCGCCCTCACCTACGACGATGTGGACATGCTTTCCCTCATCCCCGCTTACATTCTGAGCGAACTCAAAGCCGCCTTCCTCATGGGCTTCCGCATCTATCTCCCCTTCCTCATCATCGACATGGTCATCGCCAGCATGCTGATCTCCATGGGCATGCTCATGCTGCCCCCCGTACTAATCTCCCTCCCCTTCAAACTCCTGCTCTTCGTCCTCGTGGATGGCTGGCAACTCATCGTCGGCTCCCTCATGGGCAGTTTCTCCCAGCCCGAATCAGCATTGGCTCTGGCCACTTCTGTTATGACCGGAGGCCCCTGAGTGCGTTACGACCTGAAACCACCTCGGAATTCCCGCTATGACCTATGACGCCGTGGACATCGTTCGAACCGCCCTCTGGGAAGCGCTCATTCTCGCGGCCCCCATTCTCGGGGCCGGTCTTCTGGTTGGCCTCATTGTCAGTCTGTTTCAGGCCGTCACTCAGATTCAGGAACAAACCCTTTCCTTCGTCCCCAAAATCGCCGTGATGATCATCGTGGCCATTCTCCTCCTCAGTTGGATCGTTGTCCGCATGAGCGACTTCGCCGAGCAAATGTTCTCCCTCGGCCTCACCTGACCCCCGGCAATCCCCGGTAATCCCTCCCCACTACTCCTCTCCTCTCTTCTCCTCTCATCCCCTCTCATCCCCTCTCATCCCCTCCCCTCTCTGTGCTCTCTGTGTGTTCTGTGGTAAATCCCCTTCGCGGTCAATTCTGATACGACCTCAAAAAACCAATGAGTCAATACGAAATCATCCTGGCTCACATCCCCCTCCTCCTGTTGGTCTTTTTTCGCATCGGGGGATTGATGATCTTCGCCCCCATCTTCGGCTCCAACATTATTCCCGTGAAGGTGCGGGTTCTCTTCAGCATGTTGGCCGCCCTCTCCGTGTACCCTCTTCTCAGCGACCAATTACTCGGCGAACTTCATCTTGAACTCTCGCTCTTCACCATCGTCCCCGTCGTCGCCCTCGATCTCCTTCTCGGCGTCCTCATCGGTTTCATTGCCACTTTGCCCATGATCGCCGTCCAGACCGGCGGTCTCATCATGGGCCAGCAGATGGGTCTCGGCTTCGCCCGTTTCTACAACCCCGCCGTAGATGACGAAGCCGATGTCATCGGCCAGATAATGTTTTTCATGCTGCTCGTCGGTTTCCTCCTGATCGGGGGACACGAGTCATTGCTGTTGGCGGTGCTGCACAGTTTCGAGCATATTCCTCCCGGGGTGGCTTTCCTCGACATGGATCTCATCGATCTCCTCACCGGCCTTCTCACCGCATCCTTCGAACTCGCCCTCCGAGTCGCTGCACCCCTCCTCGCTCTCGTCTTTCTCCAGAGTGTGGCCATGGGCTTCGTTGCGAAAACGGTTCCCCAACTCAACATTCTCAGTCTCGGCTTCCCCCTCCGAATCCTCGTGGGATTCGGCGTCATCGGCTTCGGCCTCGTCATCATCAACGATGTATTGATGGACGGCATCGACGCGGGACTGATTGCTCTCTTCGACTGGATTCACACCTCAAGACCCTCCTGACCCATGGCTGATGACCTAGGCGAAAAATCTGAAGATGCCACTCCCAAAAAGCGCGAGGAAGCCCGCGAAGAGGGGAATCTCGCCCGCAGTCAGGACATCGCCGGGGCGGGCTTGCTCCTCATCGGAACCCTCATTCTCTTCGCCGTCTCCATGCCCATGCTCAGTCAGGGCAGTCGGATCATGGCCGCTGTGCTCGATTTTAAACGCATTGCCGACCCCTTCGATCCCTCCAGCGCTGGAGATATTGCGGGATTTGTGGGCATGAAATCCATCCGCATCATCCTCCCCTTCCTCCTTTTTATATTCCTCGGGGCCTATCTGACCCACTTCTGGCAGGTGGGATGGCTCATTGCCCCCAAAGCCATCCAGCCCAAACTCAGCAAACTCAATCCCAGCAGTGGCTTCAGTCGCATTTTCGGAATTTCCGGCTTGGTCAAAGCAACTCTGGATTCAGGAAAAGTGCTGGTTGTCGTGCTCGTCGCCGGCCACGCGATCAATCAGCGAGGCGAGGAAATCGCCACCCTTCCCTACCTCTCCATGATGCAGGGCATGGGTCGCGTGGGCTGGATGATGCTCGACCTCGCCTTTCGAATCCTTGCCGTCCTCATCGTGCTTGGCTTCCTCGACTACATCTACCAGAAGTGGAAGCACAGCAACGATCTGAAAATGACCAAGCAACAGGTCAAAGACGAAATGAAGAACACCGAGGGCGATCCCGAAGTCAAAAAACGCCGCATGCGCATGCAACAGCAGATCGCCATGCAGCGGCTCTCCACCGCTGTCCCCAAGGCAGATGTCATCGTCACCAACCCTGAACATATCGCCATCGCCATTCAATACGACCACGAAACCATGCCCGCCCCCAAAGTAGTCGCCAAAGGCGCCGATTTTCTCGCCCTCCGCATACGGCAGATCGCCATGCAGCACGACATCCCCATCGTAGAACGCAAACCCCTCGCCCGCGCCCTCTACAAAGATGTTGAAGTTGGGCAGGAAGTCCCCTCGCAATTCTTCGAAGCCCTCGCCGAAATTCTCGCCTATGTCTATCGCCTCAACGGAAGAATGGCCAGTTAACCTGATAACTGATAACTGATAATTGACAACTCCCCTCCATGCCCTCGAATCCCTCCCAATCCGATCTCCCCGCAATCTTCCTCTGGACGGCGAAGTATCGGCATTTTCTCGTTCCCTTTGCCTTCCTTTCCATGATCGTGGTGCTGGTCATCCAGCTCCCCACCTCCATCATGGATCTCCTCATCGCATTCAACATCTCTCTCGCCGCGGTCATTCTCATGACCACCATTTACATGAGAAAACCGCTCGATTTCAGCGTTTTTCCCGCCCTCCTCCTCGGGGCCACTCTGTTCCGCCTCGTTCTCAATGTTGCCTCCACCCGGCTGATCCTCTCTGCCGACGCCGCCACCCCGGACCAGGCCATGTTTGCCGCCGGTCATGTGATCGAGGCCTTTGGCTCCTTCGTCGCTGGCGATTCCGCCATCGTGGGCATCATCATCTTCCTCATTCTCGTCGTCGTGCAGTTCATGGTCATCACCAAAGGCGCCACCCGCATGTCCGAGGTCGCCGCCCGCTTCACCCTCGACGCCATGCCCGGCAAGCAGATGGCCATTGATGCCGATCTCTCCGCTGGCCTCATCGAAGAAGGAGAAGCCCGTCGCCGCCGTGAGGAAATCACCCGAGAAGCTGATTTCTACGGAGCCATGGATGGTGCAAGTAAGTTTGTCCGGGGAGACGCCATCGCCGGCATCATCATCACCCTCGTTAACATCGCCGGTGGTTTCGCCATCGGGGCCTTCGAGAAAAATTGGTCCCTCCTCGAATCCCTCAATCTCTTCACCAAACTCACCATCGGCGATGGTCTTGTCAGCCAACTCCCTTCCTTCATCATCGCCATCGCCGCCGGTTTCATCGTCGCCCGTACCGGAGGTGAACAAACCATCGGCGATGAAATCCCTCGCCAACTGACGACCCATCCCACGGCCCTCTACCTAATCGCCGGCTTCCTCGGGCTGCTTTCCTTTACCCCACTCCCCTCCCTGCCCATGCTCTCCGCCGCCGCCATGCTGAGCACCATCGCCTGGTCCATCGGCTTCCTCGACAAGAAAAACAAAGTGCTTCGCGAGCAGAAAGCCCGCACCGAGGCCGCCGCCGAAGCCGGGCAGGAGGAGCAGCCCGTCGAAGAACTCCTCGCCGTCGATCTCCTTGAAATCGAAATCGGTTATGGGCTTGTCCCTCTCGTGGACGCTTCAAGAGGCGGCGATCTCCTCGACCGCATCTCCATGATCCGCCGCCAACTCGCCGTAGAAATCGGTGTCGTTGTGCCCCCTGTCCGCATCCGTGACAACATGCAACTCGAATCGAACACCTACCGCGTCAAACTCCGCGGCGCCGCCATCGGCGAAGGAACCATCTACCCCGACCTCGTTATGGCTATGGATTCCGGTCTCGCCACCGAATCCCTTGAAGGCATTGCCGGCAAAGAGCCCGCCTTCGGCCTCGACGCCCTCTGGATCGCCCCCGACCTCAAACCCCGGGCCGAAACCCTCAACTACACCGTCGTGGACGCCACCAGTGTCCTCGCCACCCACCTCACCGAATTGGTCAAATCCCACGCCGACGAGATGCTCACCCGTCAGGAAGTCACGCAACTCCTCGATCAACTCAAAAAAACCTCCCCCAAACTGGTCGAAGAGGCCGTCCCCTCCCTCATCAAACCCGGAGAACTCCAGAAAGTCATGCAGAATCTCCTCCGGGAACGAATCCCCGTCCGCGACCTCGAAACCATCCTCGAAACCCTCGCCGACTGGGCCGTCCACACCAAAGACCTCGATGTTCTCACCGAATATGTCCGCAATGCCCTCCGCCGCACCATTTCCACCCTCTATTCCGAAACTGATGACCAGGGCCGTCAACGCCTCCATTGCGTCACCATCGACCCTGCCGTCGAAGACCTTATCAACGGCTACATCGACCGCGGCCCCGGCGGCATGACCATGTCTGTTCCCCCCCAGATCACCAACCGAATCGCCCGCGCCGTCGGCGATACCGCAGAGCCGCTCGTCGGCGCAGGCCATCAACTCATCATCCTCTCATCTCCCAGTGTTCGTTCCCCCCTCCGTCAACTCCTCGATCCCCACCTCCCGGGAGTTGTCGTCCTCGGTTACAACGAAATTGTCAAGGAGTTGGAGGTCGAATCACTCGGACTTGTTCAACTGGAAGAGGCGGCCCCACTTGACACGGTCGCCAGTGTCGCTTAAACAATGGTCAACAAACCCAGCGCATCGCGGATTCGGTGCGTCACACCATAGCCATGGAGGGCAACGCGGTGGAACTCAAGACCTATCAGTCCTATACGATGGCCGAAGCGCTCGCAGCCGTAAAGCGCGATCTCGGTGCCGACGCCGTCATCCTCCACACCCGTTCATTCCAGCGCGGCGGCATGCTCGGCCTCGGCCAGAAAACCATCGTCGAAGTTACTGCCCGCGCCAACTCCGATTCCTTCACCGTTCCCTCTCCGATTTCCAAGTCGTCGCCTTCTCTCCGCGGCCAGCGCGCTTACGCCCAATCCGCTGGCGCCACCGCCACTCTCGCTCCTCCCCTTCAAGCACCCGCCCATACTCAGGAACCAGACCGCGAGCGCACCCGCCGTCTCGCCCAATCTCTCCTCGAGCAGCACCAACGAGAGCAAAAAACCCCTTCTCCAGCCCCAAAAACCTCTATAAGCCGAGATTTTCCTGTCGTCTCAACTCCCGTCCCCGGACACAAAACTCCCGGTATTTCCCATCAAGTCCAGAAACCGGCAACCTCCGAATCCACCCCCCAACGATTCTTCCTGACCCCCACTGATCAGGATCATGCCCCCACAAACGACGCGAATAAAACTCCGGCTCCCGAAAATATGAACCACCTGCAGGGCGAACTCAGCGCCATCCGAACCATGGTCGGGCAGGTGCTCCAACGACAAACCACCCCTGCTGATTCCTCCGATCCCGATCTCCCCCAACATCTTTTCGACCTCTACCTCAACCTCATCGCCCAGGATCTCTCCCGTGATCTCGCCGAACGAATCTCTAGCGATGTACGAGGTGAACTCGGAGAAGACGCTCTCGAAGATGAAGAACTCGTCCACCACGCCGTCCTCAAATCACTCGCCGCCCACATCCCCTGTGCCGAGCAACCCGTAGCCGATGCCACCGACGACGGCCGCCCCCTCACCCTCGCCCTTGTCGGCCCCACCGGCGTCGGAAAAACCACCACCCTCGCCAAACTCGCCGCCACCTTCAAACTCCGCGAAGGCAAGCGCGTCGGCGTCATCACCGCCGACACCTACCGCATCGCCGCCGTCGATCAACTCCGCACCTATACCAACATCATTGGCCTCCCCCTCCAGGTCGCCCTCACCCCCGGCGAAATGCGCCAGGCCGTCCACCAACTCAGCGACTGCGATGTCATCCTCATCGACACCGCCGGCCGAAGTCAGAACGACACCGAACGCCTCGAAGAACTCAAAACTTTCCTCGCCGCCGCCGATCCCCACGAAGTTCACCTCGTCCTCTCCACCACCGCCGACCAGAAAGTCATGCTTCGCGAAGCCGAGGCCTTTGCCTCGGTGGGCGTAGACAAAGTCGTCCTCACCAAACTCGATGAAGCCGTCAATTTCGGCATGCTCGTCAATGTCATCAACCTCATCGGCAAGGAATTAAGTTTCTTCACGACCGGCCAGGAGGTTCCCGACCATATCGAACGCAGCCACCCCGAGCGGCTCGCTCAACTCATCCTCGGCGAGGAGGTCCACGCATGACCGATCAAGCCACCCAACTCCGTGGCCTGGTGCGCCGGGTTCGCGAATCAAATGGCCATGAAATTGCGCCATCTCACATAACTGCCAAAAAGAGCGTGAGTTATGGCCCTTCATCTGGGCGAGGGGTTCAGCCCGCAGGCAATACCGCAGCCAGCATTTCCGGGGGATTATCCGGAAGTGGCGGGAGACCGGTGCAACTTGCCCACGCCATTGCCATTACCTCCGGGAAAGGCGGTGTGGGAAAAAGCAATATCGCCGTCAATCTTGCCGTAACCATGGCTCAACAGGGACTGAAAGTGTGTCTGCTCGATGCCGACCTCGGCATGGCCAATGCCGATGTCCTCTGTAACCTCAATGCACGGCTCACCTTAGAACATGTAGTCGGCGGAAAATGCAAACTTGCCGATGCGATGTTGCTCGCCCCGGGGGGATTCCGCCTCATTCCCGGAGCATCCGGCGTGGCTCGGGTGGCGGATATGTCCGCCCGGCACCGCCTCGCCCTATTAGAGCAACTGAGTGCCCTCGATAGAGCCGCCGATGTTCTGTTGATCGACTGCGGCGCGGGAATCAGTGCCAATGTGCTCGGTTTCGCTGCCGCAGCCCATTCCGTCGTCGTCGTCACCACTCCCGAGCCAACTGCCATAACCGACGGCTATGGCTTGATTAAGGGCCTACTCAGCCGCGCCCCCGATTCCCACCTGCGCCTCCTCGTAAACCAGGCCAGCTCGCGGGATGAGGGCCATTCTGTCTATCAGCGGCTTGGTCGCGTCACCCAAACCTTTCTCGATCGAGAAATATCGTTCCTTGGCTCGATTCCTCGCGATCGCGTGGTTTCGGAGGCCGTATGCGCCAGAACCCCGTTTACCCTCTTTGCCCCCAGGGCAAAGTCAAGTGCGGCCCTCAGGAAAATCGCGCAATTTCTTATGAATGAACAGATTACGAATATTTCTCACCAGTCTCAAATCCCATCTCGTGGATTCTTTACTCGACTTTCAAGCTGGATTTCACCCTCTACTCGTGGAGAAAAGTGAGCAAAAATAATGAAAAATGCGCGTAGAAATTCTCAAATTGTGTTGGAAACCGGACGATGGATTGTAAATTGCCGCCACCTCTCGTGCGGGGCGGCACGCTTCTTTTAACCCCCATGCCCCAGGCCTCCAGTAAAGTTATCGCCGGTTGTTTCGCCCTTGCGGCGTTCGCGGTCTCGTTGATGGCAGGAGTGTGGGGAGGTGACCCCGCCTTCACCGTACTCACTCGATCGCTCATCATCATGATGGTGTGTTACCCCATCGGCTACATCGTTGGCCTGATCTGCGCCCAAGTGATCGAGCGGCATGTGAAGGACTATGTCGAAGCCAATCCCGCCCCCGATTCCACCGATGGCGATGAAGTAAATTATACCCCGACTCCGCCGTCGTCCGGCGGATCGGTCGATCAGATTGATGGAGAAGAAGTGTTGACAGTTTGACAAGCAGTTCCTGATTCAGTCAAATCCCGGTTCATACCTCACGAATTCTGCCAAGGAGCGGCGGAGAGGCAAGGACAGCCAAAAGGTCATGGAGTGGACCAATGCCAAAAACAACGATTCGAAAAAAATCTTCCTCGAAAACCGCAACCAAATCGCGCACCAAAGCACCCGCCAAAACTGCGGTAAAACCGCGCGGTAAAGCCGCGGCAAAAACAACAACCCGATCCCCCATGAAAACCTCCACCAGGGTTTCTCCCAAGGCGGCAGCGAAGAAGCCGGTGAAGAGTGGGGCGAAGACTGCCCCCAAGTCCTCCGCGAAGACATCTGCAAAGACTTCTGCAAAGACATCCGCGAAGACATCCGCGAAAACCCCTGCGAAATCTTCCGCCAAAACCCCTGTCAAAACCGTCAGCAAACGACTGACCACCCGGCGCCGCAATAACCGCTCGCCCGAAGGTGAACCACCCATTCAGGAAATTTGGGTCGAGTACAAAAAAAGGCCCACCAAAGATCTCCGCAATGTGCTCATGGAACGCTATCACGACATCGTGAAGTACACCGCCGAACGCATGCACATGCGCCTCCCCGCCGAAGTCGATGTCGAAGACCTCATGTCCTCCGGTCTGTTCGGTCTCATGGATGCCATCGACGCCTTCGACCTCAGCCGGGGCGTAAAATTCGAAACCTACTGCGCTCAGCGCATCCGCGGCGCCATCTTCGATGAACTCCGGGCCATGGACTGGGTTCCCCGCCTTGTCCGCTCCCGCACTGCCAAGGTCGAACGGGCCAGAAAATCCCTCGAAATGGGCCTTGGCCGAAAAGCCACCGAAGATGAAATCTGCAATCATCTTGAAGTGGACGATTCCGAGTTCCAGAAACTCAGCAAAGACTCCAAACCCGTCGGCGTCGTCTCCCTCAACCGCAAGTGGTACGAAACCGACTCCAACAAAGATGTCCGCGAAATCGATGTTATCAAGGACAACCGGCAGGAAAATCCCCTCTCCGAACTTCAGCGCGAAGACCTCAAACTCCTCATCACCAAGGGCCTCTCCCGCGCCGAGCGCCTCATCGTCGTCCTCTACTACTACGAAGAGATGACCATGAAGGAAATCGGTCTCACCCTCGACCTCTCCGAATCCCGCGTCAGCCAGATGCACAGTTCCATCCTCGCCCGCCTTAAAGCCCAGATGCAACACCGCGCCCGCGAGTTTTAGCGTAGGGTGTCAAGTCCTCTGTTGGGGTGTTCACGACCTTGCCGGAAGGGTTTCCGGGAGAGTGAGCGGGTCGAACGCTTGGATCATTTCGGGGGGGATGCGTCTGGCCCGGCGGGTGCTGAGGGTGACGAGAACCCACAGAGTCGAAGCCCGGCAGACGATGGTCTGGTCTTTTTCGCGGATGATGACAGTGTCGCGGAGGGATTTAACTTTGTGGAAATTGCGGACCCAGGTGGCAATACGCAGCCCATCCTCCGCCCAGACCTCGGCGCAATAATCCACCTCGTGACGGGCAACAAACCACATCATGTCTCCGGCCAGTAGCGTTTCCCGGGAATAGCCCACCGCATCGCCGTGCAGTTCGGCGGCCCGGTCGATCCAGCGAACATACTCCACATTGTTGACATGGTTGATGATGCCGCTGAGTTGGGAGGTTTCGATGGTGAGGTCGAAAAGGTAGGGATTGGGGTGAGGAATCTCATAAAGAGCCAGATCGACGGGTGAGGTCGATGGAGACATCAGGGGCGGTGGGGGACCGATGGGGGAGGTAGGCATGGGGAGAAGGTAAAAGGGAAGAGGTAAAAGGTGGTTATTGGCTTTTGGTTTGTCGGTCGGGGTCTATTTCGCGGAGATATTTCCAGGAGTAGATGCCGGTGTCGTGGCCGTCGGAAAAATTGATGCGGAGGGCGTAGTTGCCCACGAGTTCGGCGCTGGTGGCAATGAGGGGACCGGCGGAATCATCGAATGCGGAGGCGGGGAGGATGGTGAGGGGGTTGGTCTTCATTTCCTCCCGCAACTTGCGGGCATCGGCGGAGGGGGAGAGTTTGCGGAGCAGGGGAATGGGATAGCGGCTGGTCGTGCCGTCAGCCCAGGTGATGGTGAGGGCTTCATCTTTTTTGAGGTCGAGATGGGTAGGTGGTTCCATGCGGGAATTGTAGCGTCGGGTACACTCGGGGCAGATGACTTCTTCAGCGAATGAAAAAACATTGGGGCATGCGGCGGATCGGTTGCTGGATGCCCTGGAACGAGTGGGGGCACCGGTGTGCGTGGGGATTGACCCGGTGCTGGAGCGGTTGCCGGATGGGCTGAAGTCAGGAGAATCGGCTATCCGGGGGTTTATAATGGGAGTGTTGGATGCGGTGGCGGAATGTGTGCCTTGCGTGAAGTTTCAGTCGGC
>CAZLXE010000013.1:14510-32472 GCA_964563005.1 uncultured Isosphaeraceae bacterium | reverse complement strand
AGTTTCCAAAGGTGGGCGTCCCCCGGGTATCCCACCCTGCAGGCATGACCATGCGTATTCTTGGCATTGATCCCGGACTGAATATTACGGGGTATGGGTGTGTGGATATTTCTGACGATACGGGATCCGATCCTGCTTTGGTGGAGGGGGGGGTGATTCGGTTGGATTCTGGGGCTTCGATGCCGGATCGGTTGGGGCAGTTGCACCGGGAGTTGACGGGCGTGATTGAATTGTTGAAGCCGCAACGGATGGTGGTGGAGCAGTTGTTTTCGCACTACAAGCATGTACGGACGGCGATTCTGATGGGGCATGCGCGAGGGGTGATTCTGTTGGCGGCGAAGGAGCACGGGTTGGAATTGGACGAGATGACGCCGACGGAGGTGAAGAAGGCGCTGACGGGGAACGGGCACGCGACCAAGCAGCAGGTGCAACTGGCGGTGATGGCGCAGTGTGGATTGACGGCGTTGCCGGAGCCGTCCGATCTGGCGGATGCGATTGCGATCGGGCTGACGGCGGGGCGGCGGATTCAGGGGATGGTGGGGGTTGAGTGATGGGGGTTTGAGGGGGAATGCTTTTCCCTCTAATGCAGAGGTCTGTTGGTGGGCGACCCCCGGTAGCCCACCCTACGGAATAAAAAAAGCCCACGACGGGGTCGTGGGCTGGGGTGGTTTTTGGGAGACCGGTTTCTGTGTCCAAGTAAATCCGGGGAACCGGGGTTCCGGGGGTGGTTTACTTGATGTTGACGGTGGCGCCAGCTTCTTCGAGTTTGGTTTTGAGGGCGTCGGCGTCTTCTTTGGAGACTTTTTCCTTGACCGGAGCGGGGGCTCCGTCGACGACGGCTTTGGCTTCTTTGAGGCCAAGGCCGGTGGCTTCGCGAACGGCCTTGATGACCTGGATTTTTTTGTCGCCGATGGATTCGAGGATGACATCGAATTCGGTCTGCTCTTCGGCGCCGCCTTCATCGCCTCCGGCGGGACCGGCCATCATGACTGCGCCACCGGCGGCGGGTTCGATGCCGTAGGTGTCTTTCATGTAATCCGCCAGATCGACCGCTTCTTTGAGGGTGAGGCCGGCGATTTCGTCGCCGAGTTTGGATATCTTGGCGTCAAATGTTTTTGTTTCGGTGGGGGTTTCGGTGGTTGCTTCTTCGGTCATGGTTCAAACTCCGTGGTAATCAGCATTCATTCGAGAGGAGCGGCACGCGCCACTTTTAACCCCGAGGGGCCAGTCGGATGAGATGTCAGTTTTTAGTTATCAGTTATCAGTGGTCAGTTTTTCAGGATGCTTTGGCGATGGATTCGCCTTTTTCGAGTCGTTCTTCGATTTCTTTGATGATGCCGAGGATATTTCCGCCGGGGCTGGTGGCGGCTTTGATGAGATTGCCCGCGGGGGAGAGGACAAGTTGGACGACCTTGGCCTGGGCTTCTTCCTTGGTGGGGAATTCGCTGAGGCGTTTGACTCCGGCCTGACCTTCGAAATATTCGCCATCGAGGACGGCGCCTTTGAGGTCGAGATTTTCGACTTTTTTGGCCCAGGTGACGAGTTCGCGGGCGACATTGACGACGGATTCGGAGCCGAAGGCAAGGGCGGAGGGGCCTTCGAGGGCCTGGTTGAGGGCTTCGAGTTTGGTGCCGGTGAATGTTTTTTTCGCGAGGGCGTTGCGGATGACGGAGATGCGGATGTCCTTCTCCTGCAGACTGAGGCGGAGGGTGTTGTTGTCGTTGGCTTCGATGCCGCGGATGTCGATGATGAGGGCGCCTTCGAGATCGCCGAAGCGTCTGGTGTAGTCCTTCATGATCATTTCTTTGACGGGCTTACTCATGGCGGTGGTCCTGCTGGGGGTACTCGAAGTCGATCAGATGGCGATCTGTACGCCGGGGGTCATGGTGGCGCTGATGACGCATTTTTTGAGGTAGTGGCCTTTGGTGGAGGCGGGGCGGATTTTGTTGATAAGGTCGATGAAGAACTGGAGGTTTTCTTCGAGGTCGTTTTCGGAGAAGCTCATTTTTCCGACGATGCAGTGGATGTTGCCGCCGTCGTCGTTGCGGTATTCGAGTTTGCCGGCAGAGTATTCCTTGACGGCGGTGACGACATCTTTGGAGACGGTGCCGGCTTTGGGGGAGGGCATGAGGCCTTTGGGGCCGAGGACGCGGCCGAGTTTGGAGACGACGCGCATCATGTCGGGGGAGGCGACGGCGGTGTCGAACTCAAACCAGCCCTCTTCGATTTTTTTGATGAGATCCTGGCCACCAGCTTCGACGGCCCCGGCGGCTTTGACATCGTCGATTTTGTCTTCCTGACAGAAGCAGATGACGCGGGCGGTTTTTCCCACACCTTTGGGCATGGAGATGGAGCCGCGGAGTTGCTGGTCGGCCTGGCGGGGATCAATGCCGAGGTGGACGCAGCATTCGACGGACTGGTCGAACTTGGGGGATTTGAAGGATTTGAGGATTTTGATGGCCTCAGCGGGTGATTGGGGATCGGGGTTTTTGGCCGCGATTTCGGTGTTGTGTTTGACTCTTTTGCTTATTCTGGTCATTGGATCAGCCCTCCACCACATCTACGCCCATGGATCGGGCTGTGCCTTCGATCATGAGCATGGCCCGGTCGAGTGAACCGGCGTTGAGATCGGCGATTTTTTCTTCGGCGATGGCCCGGGCCTGGGTTTTGGTGATGGTGCCCACCTTGTTGGTGTTGGGTTCACCGGAGCCCTTGTCGATGCCAGCGGCCATTTTGACGAGGACGGCAGCGGGAGAGGATTTGACTTCGAATTCGAAGGTTCGATCCTGGAAGACGGTGACGACGGCGCCGACAATTTTGCCGTTGAGGTCTTTGGTGCGTTCGTTGAAGGCCTGGATGAACTGGCCGGGATTGACGCCGTTGGCCCCAAGGGCGGGGCCGAGGGGGGGAGCCGGGGTGGCCTGCCCACCGGGGGCGGTGATTTTAAATTGTTTGGTGATTTTTTTGGCCATGAGGGAACTCCTGCCTCCCACAAGCCCTTATCGGGATGCATTCCGGCCGGGAATGACCCAGGGATTGTGGTGCGAACGGTCGATTCCGGGCTTACCGTAAGTCCGGACGGGGTTGAATCGCGGAGTATAGCATGTGGGGAGGGGAAGGCAAGGGGGTGTGAATGCATCGTAGGGCAATCGCATTCTCGCTGAATTTGGTGACATCCGCCACAGGCGGAATGCTGGGGTAAGGTCATGCCGGATGGGCAAGGACACCCGCACTGCCTTCCACTCCGCTTCAGGCAGTGGCACCGGGCATCGAAGAATATGACATTGTTCAGGCGGGTTGGTTTTGGAATTGGTCGCTGGCTTGTTGGAGGAATTCGCGGGCGACCTGGCTGGAGCCGTAGCCACGGGGGAGGCGGACGAAGGGTTTGTGGTGGGCGTCGGCGATGGGTTTGAGGTCGCCGTGCATGTGGCTGGACCAGCGGATGGCGAGGAGGACAAGATCGACATCATCGCGGGCGATTTCGGGTTCAAGGGTGCTGAGGTGCTGGTGATCTCGGGTGGGGATCCAACGGAGTTCTTTTAATTCCAAGTCGCGTTCGAGGTGGGCTTTGGCGTGGGGGCGGATATCGCCACCGACGAGGACGACGACTTTACCGCGGAGGAGTTCGGCGGCACGGAGGATTTCCTCGGAGAGGGGGCGGGGAGGGGTGAGGTCTGGTTGGGTGACTTCGGTGTCGCTGAGGT
Source organism: uncultured Isosphaeraceae bacterium (assembly GCA_964563005.1). Classification (GTDB taxonomy): domain Bacteria; phylum Planctomycetota; class Phycisphaerae; order Phycisphaerales; family SM1A02; genus CAZLXE01. The sequence goes on along the minus strand of CAZLXE010000013.1, from coordinate 28,768 downwards.
ATTGATCGAGGGCATCGAGGACGCGTTGCATCTCGGCGGTGATGGCGATTGATTCGGGGAGGTCATCGATGATGGGGAGGAGCAAGTCGCGAATTTCGCGGTCGGAGGAGGGGAAACCGGCCTTCCCCCAATCGGTGAGGGCTTCGGTGATTTTGGTCCATTGATGGGTGATATCTTCCTCATCGCCGGTGGCAGCGTTGAGGCGGCCGAGGTGGTAGTTGAGTTTGTGGAGATATTGGGAGCGGCTGCGCTCGCGGTCGGCATGTTCGGATTTTTCTTCGACGAAGGATTCGAGACGATCGCCGAGGTCTTCCCAGTTGGTGTAGTCGGCGGGGTCATCGCGCTTCATGTGGTTTTTGATGAAGATGCGGTGGGCGTAGGTTTTGTCGCCGAGCCATTTGAAGAGGTCGAGTTGATCGCGGTCTTTATACATGCCGGTTTGATCCAGCCCGGCGAAGAGGGCGGATTGGGCTTCGGCGATGAGGTAAAGGAGGTTGGTGGGGGGGCGGGCATCATGGTCGCCGATGATGCGTTCGGCGAGTTCGGCGGCGAGGGCGACATTTTCGTAGCAGCCAGCGATATTTTCGAGCAGGTCGTCGGCGGGGATTTCGTGATAGGGATGAAGCATCCAGAGGTAGCAATCGGGGAGGGCGCGGGCCTGGCCGATGAGATTGGTGTCGGTGGGGGAGATTTCGGCGCGATGATCGGCGCCGGAGTCGATCAGTTCTCTTCTTTCGATGGCCCAATCGCAGGCCTCGGCTTTGAGGCGGGCGCGTTTGGCGATGGTGGTGAGATTGGGTACTTCGTGGTCGCGTTCGCGAAGGTAGTCATCGCGATCGATGGGTTGCTCTTCGTAAGAAGGCGGGGGAGGGGCGGGGGAGATGAGGTCAGGGCCGATGACCTGGGGTGGGGTGGGGGCTGAGCGTGTGGGGATGGTTTCGATGAGGGGGGCGGCCTGATTGGGAACAGAAGTGGAGGTGTTGGCGGTGGATTGCGGGGAATCGGGTTCCATTACTTTTTGGAGAATGGTCCGCAGGGCCTGCCTGACTTGCGTATCGGTGGAAATGAGATTGACCACGGCTTTGGCGAGGGTTTCGGCGGCCTGATTAAGATTTTCAGGGGGTGGGTTATTCATGATAATAATCCTTCAGTTTTCGCGAATAGATTAATATGGGCTGACGGGCAGCCATTACCGGATCAGGTAAATGATAGGGGATGGAGCGGGGTGGAGGCAAGCGGGAATGGGGACGGAATCAGTGTGGGGAAGGGGGTGGGCTGCGAGTTTAAGATAGTGAATTCCGTGCAATATTTTGTCCATTGGGGGGCTCAGATTGAAAGCAAGGGCAATCGCATTTTCCATCTTTTCTCGTTTCACTGCCAAGAGCGGAGCGGAAGGCAATGTGGGAGGTCTTTTGCATATGGCACGACCTTCCCCGCACCTCAGGTCGTGGCACCGACTTCAGCGAGAATGCGATTGCCCCGGAATATATGCGGAAAGGAGTTGACTTATTTGTAGCATATGCTACACTTTGGACATGGCTCTCATGCAGAGGCAAATATTGATGGCAAGAGGAGGGGCACGATGGGTTTAATTCGTTGGATTCGGTCTCTTCGGGAGGGGCATCATCGGAGGCGGCAGGAGGATGCGCTGAAGTATCTGCAGGATTGCGCGTGGAACGAGCGGCAGGCAACGGTGGAGTTGTTGGGGAAGGCATTGGGGTTGTCTCGGCGGGTGGCGGGGAGGGTGTGCCGGGGAATGGAGGAGCGGGAGTTGGTGCGATTCACGGCGGAAGGGGTGGAACTGACGGAAAGGGGGCATTTTCTTTCCATGGAGGTGATTCGGGCGCATCGCCTGTGGGAGCGTTATCTGGCGGATGAGGCGCAGATGCCGTTGCTGAATATTCATCGGGAGGCGGATCGGCGCGAGCACGATCGGAGTGAGGAGGAAATGCAGGCATTGGATGCGACGCTGGGGTATCCGAAGATTGATCCACATGGCGATCCGATTCCTTCGAGTGATGGATCGTTCGATCTGGAAGAGCAATGTGTCTTGACGAAATGGCCTCGGGGGTTGCCAGCGCGGGTGGTGCATGTGGAGGATGAGCCGGTTGAGCATATGCGGCGGATTGTGCGGGCGGGACTGCGGCCGGGGGTAACGCTGCGGGTGATGGACCGGAGAAATGGAGAAATTGTTTTCGAGAAGGATGATGGGCGGCATGTTCTGTCGCGAGCGGTGTGCGAAAATGTGCATGTGTGCACGGGTCGCCTGAGTGATGAACGGGCGGAGAAACGATGGTCTCTTACGGAACTGGGTGGCGGAGAAGAAGCATTGGTGGCGGGATTGGATGAGGCGTGCCGGGGAATGACGCGACGGCGCTTGCTTGACCTGGGGTTTACGCCGGGGACGCGGGTGGAGGTGGAATTGGCGAATGCGGGTGGTTCGGCGCGGGCGTATCGGATTCGGGATACGCTGATTGCCCTGCGACGGGAGCAGGCGGAGCAGGTGCTGATTCAATCGCCCAACGGTGAAGGGCGGGTTCCGATAGAGGGCGCTGCACAGGGGGACAAAAAATGAGTTGCGAAACGACATGCACAAGTTGTGCGCTGCGGCCGCAATTGAATCAATTGGGGTTGAAGGTGGGGGAGCACGAGCGGGTGGTGGCGCTGGCGGGGAATCCGAATACGGGGAAGTCGACGATTTTTAACGCGCTGACGGGATTGCGGCAACATACGGGGAACTGGCCGGGGAAGACGGTAACGCGGGCGGAGGGGGGATTTCGTTTCGACGGGGTGGCGTATAAGTTGGTGGATCTGCCGGGGACATATTCGTTGTTGTCGGCGTCGGTGGATGAGGAGGTGGCGCGGGATTTTATTCTGTTTGGTCGGCCGGACTGCACGGTGGTGGTGGTGGATGCGAACGCTCTGCAGCGGAATCTGAACCTGGCGTTGCAGGTTTTGGAGATTACGGATCGGGTGGTGGTGTGCGTGAACCTGATGGACGAGGCGGAGCGGAAGGGGTTGCAGGTGGACTTTGAGTATCTGTCGCGGGAATTGGGGGTTCCGGTGGTGGGGACGGCGGCGCGGCGACGGCGGGGGCTGGAGGAGTTGCTTCAAGTGATTGCGGATGTTTCGAGTGGGGCGGTCGTGACGCAGGTATCGCCGCATCCGACGCCGGCTGCATTGCGGGAGGTGGTGGATGAATTGTTGCCGTTGATTGAGGAAGCGGCACCGGGGCTGCCTAATGCGCGATGGGTGGCGTATCGGTTGATCGAGGGCGATCATCGTTTGCGGGGAGCGATTGAATCGGGTGAGTTGGCGGAGATGGCGGCGTCTTCATCGAGCCGGGTTTCGGAGAGAATCGCGAACCGAGTGGTGCAATTGACGGTGGAGCGGGAGTCGGCATGAGCGATCGGGCTTCGACAACCCGGCTGCTGGAACGAGTGGACGCCTTGCGAGGGCAGGTGGGGGAAGGATTCCGCGATGCTATGGTGACGACGCTGTATGACGAGGCGCAGCGACTGGCGACGGGGGCGGTGAAAGTTGAGGGGGGTCGAAGGGGTAAGGAATATGGTCGTTGGCTGGATGGGTTTCTTACGCATCCGGTGTTCGGGATGCCGTTGATGCTGTTGATGTTGATGGTGGTATTCTGGCTGACGGTGATGGGGGCGAATGTGCCTTCGGCGTTTCTGGCGGGTGTGCTGATGGAGCCGGGGGGATTGACGGGATTTTTTGCCGAGCACTTTGGATCGGAGGCGCCGGGATTTCTTTCGGTGAGTGTGTATGAAATTTTGAACGGGGGATTTGAGTGGGCCGGAGCGCCGGCGTGGATACAGGGATTGTTGATAGACGGGGTGTATTTGTGTCTGGCGTGGGTGGTTTCGGTGATGTTGCCACCGATGGCGATATTTTTTCCGATGTTTACGCTGCTGGAAGATTCGGGATATTTGCCCCGGGTGGCGTTTAATCTGGACTGGCTGTTCCGGCGGGCAGGGGGGCACGGGAAGCAGGCGTTGACGATGTCGATGGGGTTCGGGTGTAATGCGGCGGGGTTGGTGGCGTGCCGCATTATTGATTCGCCGCGGGAGAAATTGCTGGCGATTCTGACGAATAATTTTATGATCTGTAACGGGCGATTTCCCACGGTAATTGCGATTGCGGCGGTGCTGGTGTCGTCTTCGGTGTCCGCAGGATTGGTGTCATTGGTGGCGGCGTTGATCGTGGTGGCGGTGGTGATGCTGGGGGTGCTGTTTACATTTCTGGTGTCGTGGGCGTTGACGAAGACGGTGTTGAAGGGGGAGCCGTCTATGTTCACCCTGGAACTGCCTCCCTATCGGAGGCCGGCGTTTCTGCGGGTGATTTATACCTCGCTGATCGATCGGACAATTTTCGTGCTGTGGCGGGCGTGCGTGGTGGCGATTCCGGCGGGGGCGGTGATTTGGATTGTGGGGAATGTGAGCGTGGGTGGGATGACGGTGGCGCAGCATCTCACGGAATTTCTGGATCCGGTGGGGTGGGTGATGGGGCTGGATGGGGTGATTATTCTGGCCTATGTGATTGCGATTCCGGCGAATGAAATTGTGATGCCGACGATTTTGATGCTGTATTTACAGAAGGGGCGAATGCTGGAAGTGGGGGGGGCGGAGTTCGCGGCGATCTTGAGCGGGCAGGGGTGGACGACGATGACGGCGGTGTGTCTGCTCCTGTTCTGCCTGCTGCACAATCCGTGTGGGACGACGATCTGGACGATGTGGAAGGAAACACGGAGCGCAAAGTGGACGGTGTTCGGGGCGTTGATGCCGGTGGTGATTGGGGTGGTTGTTTGCGCGATGGTGGCAGGGGTGTGGCGGGTGGTGAGTTAGCGGGGCGGATTTGCCTGGAAGATTTCTTTATGCCGACACGACCGTTTGAAAAAGTGCGACAGGACCACGCGACGGAGACGGCGGAGGATTATATTGAGGCAGTCTCGGAGGTTTTGCGGGAGAAGGGAGAGTGCCGGGTGGGTGATCTGGCCCGGATGATCGGGGTTTCGCATGTGACGGTGACGCGGATTGTGTCGCGGCTGCGGGATGAGGGGTATGTGGAAAAGGAGCGGTATCGCCCGATTCAACTGACGGCGGTGGGGAAGCGGTTGGCGGAAAAGAGCCGGAAAAGACATGAGACGGTGCTGGCGTTTCTTTTAACGCTGGGCGTGCCGGAGAAGGAGGCGGAATGGGATGCGGAAGGGATCGAACACCATGTGAGCGAGGTAACGCTGAAGAAGATGGCGGCGTTTACGCGGGAAAAGGAGGGGTCAGAATGATGGGGTCGGGGTTGGGGGATGGCGTTGTGTTCTTTGAGGATGATTTGTGTCGGCTGGTTTTGGTCGGTGGCGAATCGGGGATGGTGGTTTGCCTACCTATCTGTGAAGTGCGGGCGGTGGTGGTGTTTGTCCATGGCATCGCGGAACACTCAGCGCGGCATTATGGAACGGCGAAGGGGTTGGCGAAGGAGGGGGTGGCAACGGTGTTGTTTGACCTGTACGGGCATGGGTTCGGGGCATTGGAGGGAGAGGGGATTGATCCGGTTCGGGTGGCGTATGCCGAGCATGATGACCCCCGGATTCTGGCGGAGGTTTTAAGGGAATGTGATATTGAGGGAGGAGATCGTTATCGGGAACAGCGAATGCGGGAGCGGGCCGAATTGGGGAGGGTTCGGCCGGGAGATCATCTCAGGCGGGTGGAATCGGCGGTGGCGTATGCTCGGGGCCTGTTTGATTCTTCGTTGCCATTGTTTCTCGTCGGATTCAGTTTGGGGGGATTACTGAGTGCGGCAGTGGGTTTGGGCTTGAGTGAAGTGAGCCAGAGTGAATTGGAGGGGGTGATTCTGGTTAATCCTGCACTGGGGCCTCGGGGTCGTCCAGACTCGTGGGAGGATAGGGTGGTGCGGAGGGTGTGGCGGAATCGGGGCCGGTTTTCGTTGCTGGGATTTGTGGTGCGGCAGGGGATGCGGTTGCCATTGTCGCCGGGGTTGGGCAGGGTTTCCAAGTGGTTGAGCGATCTGCCGGAGGAGCAGACGGTGCAGGAGGCGGATCCGTTGATTCACCGGCGGTTCCCCACGCGATATCTGCGGGGTTTGGAATCGGTGATGATACGGGTTCGGGAGGAGGCGGCAAAGAAGGGTTGTCTGAAGACGCTGCTGATAGTTTCTGGGGGGGATCGGATTGTGGATGCGGATGAGGCGATACAGTTTGCGGACGATGTGGTGGGAAGGGGATCAGGGAAGGTAGAGCGGGTGGTGTATGGGGGATTTTTCCCTCATGATATTTTGCATTCTTCGCGGCGGGGTGAGGTTTTGAAGGGGATGGTGGATTGGATGGGGTTGTCGGCGTGAATGAGCAGTAGTTCGTACCCATTCACAAAATTTTTGTGTGTGAAGTATTGCAATTCTAAAAAGCATACATTTTCACCCGATTGCCGTAGTTTTTGGGGGTAATGGGGGGAGTTTTCCGGTGAAGAGTTCCCTGCTCCATTGCGAGTGGGAACTCAATTCAGTTCTGAAAGCCATCGGACGGCCAGCAATGGTTGTCCGATTTTTATGTCGGTAGTCCTTTTCTGGCCCTAGAATGAGGGGTATGGATTCTGTACCGGCAGATTTTGAGGAAAAAGTTGGGGGAACGGAGCAGGGGGCGGAGGGAATTGGCGTATATAGGGGTGTGACAGGAACCAACGGGCCATCCAGTGATTCGGGCATGTCGATGTTTATGTCTGAAGAGGGTCGAGAGACTCAGGGAATGAATCCGGGGGCTTCGATGACGAATTGGGGGATGATTCATGAGGCGGCGGAGGGGGATACGGCGGAGGGGGCGGCGGCGCGGGAGAAATTGTTGCGGCGATACTGGCCGGCGGTGTATGCTTATCTGCGGAAATCGGGGCGGAGTGTGCATGAGGCATCGGATTTGACGCAGGCGTTTTTCTGCGAGGTGGTGCTGACGCGGGAACTCTTTGGCAAGGCGGATCAGGGGCGGGGGCGGTTCCGGACGCTGCTGCTTACGGCGCTGAAGAATTACGCCCGGGAGCGACATCGATACGACACGGCGAAGCGACGGGCGCCGGAGGGTCGACCGCCGATTCCTTTCAGTCCGCATGATCTGGAGGAGATGGAGCAGGGGGAGGGGGGAGACCGGGGGTCGCCGGAGGAGGCGTTTACGGCGCACTGGAGTGCGGCGTTGGTGCGGCAGGTTCTGGAGGGGGTGCGGCATCAGTGCCGGGTGAAGGGACTGGATACGCACTGGGCGATTTTTGAGGCGAGGATTGTGAACCCGCTGATGTGGGGGACGGCGGCGCTGCCTTATGAAGACCTGGTGCGCCGATTTGATTTGAACGATCGGGCGCAGGCGTCGAATCTGATGACGACGGTGAAGCGGCGGTTTGCCCGGGCACTGCGGCGGGCGGTGGCGGAGACGATGGTGACGATGGAAGGGCAGGCGGTGGATGATGAACTGGGAGAGTTGCTGCGAATTATGGAGCGCCGACGATGAACAAAAATGACACGGGACATCTCTCCGATGCTTTTCGGTGGGCGCTGGAGGCCTCGGGCGACGCTTCGATGGCGGCGGCGGATTGGTTGGCGGCGGACATCGATCCGAATATCCCCTCGGCGATTTCACTGGTGACCGGTGGTGCGGCGACTCTCGAACAGCTGGAGCAGGCGAAGGATGCGTTCAAGACGATGCGCATTGTGGGGGAGACGACGGCGGATCGGCGATTGGGGGGGCGGCTGTATTTAGCAGCGATCGCGGCGGCGCTGGTGCAGCATCAATCGCGGATCAGCGGGCAGTCGGATGCGGCGCTGAAGCGGGCGTTGACGGAAATGGCGGAGAATGGAGAGATTCACCGGGAATTGAAGATGCTGGCGGGGCAGGCGTTGAATGTGATGCGTCACGAGGAGCCGGGATGATTATTATGATTCGTTTTTGTCATTGAGCCAGGGCATCATGGCGCGGACGGCAGATCCGGCGGGTTCGACGGGGTGCTGCCGGAGTTTTTGGCGTTGCTGTTCAAACCAGGGGAAACCCCGGGAATGATCTTTGCAGAGGGATTCGGCGAAGGCGCCGTTGCGGATTGATTTCAGGATTTCGCGGATGTTTTGCCGGACATGGTCATCGATGATGATGGGGCCGGCGGAATAGGCGCCGAACTCGGCGGTGTTGCTGATGCGCTGCATCATGCCGGCGAGGCCGTGTTCGTAGACGAGGTCGGCGACTTGTTTGACTTCGTGGCAACATTCGAGATAGGCGAGTTCGGGGGGATAGCCCTGCTCGACGAGGGTTTCGAAGGCGGCGAGGATGAGTTCGGTCATGCCGCCGCAGAGGACGGTTTGTTCGCCGAAGAGGTCGGTTTCGGTTTCGTGGGCGAAGGTGGTGTAGACGATGGCGGCGCGGGCGCAGCCGATGGCATTGGCCCAGGCGAGGCCGAGTTTTTCAGCATTTTGGGGGGAGGATTCCTGGTGGACGGCGAAGAGGCAGGGGATGCCTTCGCCGCGCTCGTAACGCATCCTTAGTGTGGTTCCTGGCCCCTTGGGAGCGACCATGATGACGCCTGTTCCGGGGGGGGGATTAATGCGGTGGTAGCAGATGTTGAAGCCGTGGAGGAAGCCGATGGTGGCGGCGGGTTTCAGATTGGGGGCGATGTGTTGGGCGTAGATTTCGGGCTGGGCTTCGTCGGGGAGGGCGAGGATGATGAGGTCGGAGGCGGCGGTGGCCTCGGCGAGAGAGTGGACGGAGAATCCGGCGGCTTTGGCCCGAGCGGCATTTTTTCGTTCTGGCGGATGGCCGATGAGGACATTCAGGCCGGAGTCGCGGAGGTTTTGGGCATGGGCGGCTCCCTGATTTCCATAGCCGAGCACGGCGACGGTGCGGTCGCGAAGGGGATCGAGGGGGGCTTGATTATCACCTTGGAGGATGGTGAGGGGCATGGGAGAATTCGTCAGCAACGGGCCGGAAACGGGGAAAACAGGTCTCGGGGAGGCATGGTACTTTGATTCCCGTTGACCCGGTGGCTGGGGGCGGGCTATGATTGGGGAAAGAAGGATGCGCTACGATTTCGTTGAGTGACTGATGACACGACAATGCTGACCCACCAGACCCGCGAAAAATTGACTGAATATGGCCTCCGTTGCACCTGCCAGCGAGTGGCGCTGTATGAGGCGTTGTGCGACACGAACACCCATCCCACGGCGGAGGAGTTGTATCGACTGGTGAAGCCATCTCCCTGTCCGCTTTCCCTGGCGACGGTGTATAACACGCTGGAGGTGTTCTGCAGTGTGGGGCTGGTGCAGAAACTGCCCACGGCGGACGGGCGATTTCGCTATGACGCGGATACCTCGGCTCATCTTCATGTGGTAATCGGGGAGGACGCGGAGATTCGGGATGTGCCCCCGGAATTGGGAAGGCGGTTGATCGATACGCTTTCGCGGGAAGTGATTGAGGAAATTGAGGGGGCGTTGGGGGTGGAGATTGGTGAGGTGAAGGTGGAGTTGAGCGGGCGGAGGAGTAAAAAGATTGAGATGGGGAAGAATGGGGTGGGGGTTGAAAATGGGGTTTTGAGCAGGAGTTGAGAGGAATTTTCGGAGAATCCGAGGGTCTTTCAGGGGAAGCCCCAGTCAAGTCCGATATTGCGAATGCCGATAGGAGAGTTTGGAGCCGCTGGTTGGTGGCGGCTTATTTTATTCTCCTGCGAGCATATTTATGACTACCGAGCATCATCATCTGAATCGTCGCCAGTTCGAACGGCAGCCGGTCTGCGCCATGTATTCGGAGATTACGGTGCGGCCGGTGGGCGGCGAGACGGGAGAGAATCCGGAAGAAGCGCGGTGTGGTCATGTGTATGACATCAGCGAGGGGGGGCTGCGGCTGGAACTGGATGAGGCGATGGAGATGGGGGAGCAGTTGGCGGTGGATGTGCGTTTGCCGGGTGAGGATGGGTCGTGGGGAATGACGGCGGCGGTGGTGTGGGTGAATGATGAGATTGATGATCCGGGTCCGCGGCGGATGGCCCTGGAGTTTTCGGGTTTTTCGAGCGAGCAGGATCATCGGAGATTGGTGCAGTATCTGGGACGGGGGACGGGTCGGTTGGCGGCGTAGGGGGAGAAATTAATTCCATCTGCTTGCGCATTCGTCCCGGTCGTGGTACAACACGATCATGGATATTTTTTTGATTGGTCCACGCGGGTGTGGGAAGACGACGGTGGGGCGGGCTTTGGCTCTGCGCCTGGGGCAGGATTTTGTGGATCTGGATGATCTGGTATTGGGGGAGTTTGCAGAGGCATCAATAAGAGATGTATTCGCCAAGCAGGGGGAGGCGGCGTGGCGGGAAGCGGAGGAGCGGGTTTTGATGAATGCGCTGGGGGAAGGTGAGCAGCGGGTGATTGCCTTGGGGGGCGGCACGCCGATGATTCCGGGAGCCCGGCGGTTTATTGAGGATGCGCAGTTGAGGATGCAGGTGCGGGTGGTGTATCTGCAATGTTCGGTGGAGGAACTGGCGAAGCGACTGGGGCGGGATGCGGGAGATCGGCCGAGTTTGTCGGGTCAGCCGGTGGAGGAGGAAGTTGGCGAGATTCTGGCGGCGCGGGAGCCGGTTTATGTGGGGCTGGCGGATTTCGTGGTGAATGCAGATGCACCATCAGCCGAGGGGATGGCTGAACAGCTCGAAGCATGGTTGAGCAGCGCAGGCGAGGCGGGTGATTGAGACGGGTCAGGTTTTTTCGGGCGGGGGATCGGGGGCGAGGGCGCTCATGAGTTTGGCCCCCACCGCATCCCCCCAGACATTGACGGTGGTGCGGCACATGTCGACGATGCGATCCACCCCGATGATGACCCCGATGGCGGATAACGGCAAAGCCAGGCCGGTGCTTTCCATGCTGGTGTTGACGGTGTTGATGACGATGACCATCATCACCAGGCCCGCCGAGGGAATGCCGGCGGCCCCGACGGCGGCGAGGGTGGCGGTGATGACGACGACCACGAGTTGCATGAAGGAGAGGTCGATGCCGTAGAGTTGGAAGAGGAAAACGACGGCGACGGCTTCGTAGAGAGCGGTGCCGTCCATATTGACGGTGGCCCCGAGGGGGAGGACGAAGTTGGCAGCCCGTTTGGAGCAGCCGCCTTCGTGTTCGGCGGTTTCGAGGGTCACGGGAAGGGTGGCGGAGCTGGAATCGGTGCCGAAGGCGGTGAGGAGGGCCTTGCGCATGCGCCACATGAACCGGAAGGGGTTGCGACGGGTGAAGACCAGGAGGATGAGGGGGAGGACGATGACGCCGTGGATAAACAAACCGAGGAGGACGGTGACGATGTAGAGGGAAATGGGGCCGATTAAAGTGGTGAGACCGATTTTGCCCACCGTCCAAGTCATGAGGAAGAAGACACCGATGGGGGTAAGCCAGATGATCCACAAGACGAGGCGCATGATGCCGTCGAAGAGTCCCTCGAAAAAGCGCACTGCGGGCAGAGTTTTCTCTCCTCCGGCGGCGAGGGCGACACCGAGAAGAAGAGCGAAGACGATGATGCCGAGGGTCTGCCCGTTCACCATGGCCTGGATGATGTTTTTGGGGATCATCTGTTCGAGCACACTATGAAATGCGGCCCAGAGGGAATCGCGGCCTTCTTCCTGGGCGGTGGCGATGGTCTTTGAGGCGTCGTGCTGCTGGTAGGTCTGTTCTGCGCCGACGGTGAGGGCGGCCTGTTTGTCGGGGGGGAGATCGCCGGGGCGGAGGGTGGAGACGAGGGTGGCGCCGAGGGAGACGGCGAGGAGCATGGTGACAAGGTAGTAGAGGACAGTGGCCCCGCCGAGAACGCCGAGTTTGGAGGGATCGCCGATCGAAGCCACGCCGACAATGACACTTATAAAGACGATGGGGACGATCATGAGTTTGAGTGGGCGAATGAGAACGAGATCGCCTAGAATCTTGCTCCAGTGGTCATCACCCACGGCGACCCCGGTTCGAAACAGCCATTCGCCCACGAGGATTCCGGCGGCAAGGCCGAGGAGGATCAGGAATGTGAGCCAGCCGTGTCGTTTCATGGTGTGAGCAGAGTACCGCAGAAGGAGGTATTTTGGTATCTATGGCGGCAATCCCGTTTTCCCTCATCCATGTCTATTGAGCAATTGTCTTTGGCGGCCTATCCTCAGGCACCCTCTATTATGAAATATATCCTTCCACTGTTGCTAAGCGTTCTCTTCCTGACCCTGATTCCCGCGTGTGAGATGATTGAAAAGGCCACTCCCGGCCCCCGGGCGGGTCGGGCAGAGGCGACAGGATTCCCGATTAATGTATCGCCGGTGATGCGGGGGACGGTGGCTTCGGAGACGATTATTCTGGGGTATCAGCCAGTGGTTGCCCGGGGTTATGGCCTGGTAGTGGGGCTGAAGGGGACGGGATCGAGGGATATTCCCCCGATGCTCCGCGCTTATATGCTGGAGGAAGCGGCCCGGAAGGGGGTGGGGAGTCGGCGGAATCAGTGGGATGAATTGACGCCCGAACGACTGCTGGACAGCCCGGATACGGCGGTGGTGATTGTGGAGGCAATTATTCCGCCGGGATCGGTGGGGAGACAGAATGTTTCCAGTGGTTCGAGACGGGCGCAGATGCCGGGCACAAGATTCGATATCCGGGTGACGGCCGATCCCCGGACCGGCACTTCCAGTTTGGAAGGGGGGGTGTTGTGGACAACGGAACTTCGACCCGGTCCCCTGCAAGCCGGGGGACAGCAGGCCTTCGCCATCGCCGAGGCCCACGGGCCGATTTTTGTGAATCCTTATGCGGAGCCGAATGCTGAGGGCGTGGATTCGGTGAATCGTCTTTCGGGCAAGATTCTTAATGGGGGCGAGGTGGTGAAGGACTTGCCGCTGAAACTGCGATTGGGGCGCCCGAGCCACCAGCGGGCGGCAATGATTCAGAACGCCATCAATCGAACCTTTTCCCAGGAGCCGGGGCAACACGACCTCACGGCACGGGGGGAGTCGGATGAATCGATAGAAATTTCCGTGCCGCCTTCGTGGCGCGATCGCACCTTCGAATTTGTAGAATTGCTGCGGCACACTTCGCTGTGGATGGCGGGGGCGGAAACGGTGGCGATGAGCGTGCGGCGGGCGGTGGTGCAAAATCCGGAGGTGGCTGATGATGCCTCGTGGCGGTGGCAGGCGCTGGGGAACCGGGCCTTACCCATCATCGCCGAGTTGTACGATCATCCCGATGTGATGCCCCGAATGGCCGCGCTGCGGGCGGGGGCGAAGTTGAACGATCCTCGGGCAGCCCGGCCGTTGATCGAAATGACCACCCACGAAAGCGCCCAACATCGCAAGGAAGCGGTGCGACTGATCGGAGATCTCGAGGGCAATCCGGGCGTAACCCTCGCGTTGCGTAAATGCCTTAATGATGAAGACATTGATGTACGACTGGCGGCGTATGAAGTGATGGTGAAGCGGGGTGATCCCGCCATTTCCCGGTGGATTGTGGATGACAAATTTGTGCTGGATGTGGTGGATTCCGACAAACCCATGGTGTATGTCACTCAACTGGGCATGCCGCGGATCGCCGTCTTCGGCCGTGACCTTGCCATCGAGCGGCCGGTGTTTATCCGCATGTGGTCAAACCGGCTGATGATCAAGGAGACGGATGATGAGCAGATCGAAATCTATTACCGCGATCCGGGAATGCAGCAAGGCACCACAGACATTGTGAATCCCTCGCTGGCGGACCTGATTGTGTTTCTGGGTCATGCTCCGGATGTGGATCACCCGGCACCCGGCTTAGGGTTCGGTTATGGGAAGACCGTGGGGGCGATCTATCAGGTCTGGCGGCAGAATGGTTTGCCGGGGACTGATTTCAAGACCGAACAGGATCGCATTCTCGCCCAGATCATGGAGCAGCGCACCCGATTGGCCGTGCCGGAGCGACCGGAGTTTTCCGACCCGGATTTCGATTTCCTGAACCCACCCCCGGAAGGGGGAACCGGTGAAGAGGAGGATGGATTTATTACGATTCCCGGGGCGGGGGCTATTCCGGGGGCTGGGGCGACGAGGATGCCGAATGATTCATAGAGTTATTAATCGATTCCCGGGAGCGATCTGGATCAACTTCCGGAACGCCGGCCGTAACTGAATACTTCAGTCATTTTCACCGTTGTCCTCACCCCGATCATGAGTCAGCGTTTGGAAATTGGGGGATCGGCGTGCCGCATTCGGGGCAGTGGGGGCTGGCCCCGGGAACTCCTATGTTGGGCG
>CAZLXE010000013.1:6197-14410 GCA_964563005.1 uncultured Isosphaeraceae bacterium | reverse complement strand
GCGACGAGGTAGCCGCATTGGCCGCACCGACCCCGGCGGATTCGGCGGTGGCGGCGGAGCATGCGATACAGCCAGGGGAGGGAAAGGATGAAGGCGTACAGAGTGGTGTTGCCGAGCCAGCCGGGGAAGAGGGGATACCAGGGGAGCGAGACATATCCCCAGTTTTTTCTCCGAAAGGGGTGAGGAAAAGAAATGTTGCACCCAAAACAAATAGTAGGAAGCCCGTTCTTCTTTACCATCCATACTCCACTTGCCACTTCTTCCACTTCAGTCGCAACAAATTTCCAGTGGGAAATGAAGGGCCAGCCCGACTTGGAGTAGGAAGTGGTGTACCCGATCACGAGTTCGTCGCCGGGGAGACGCATATAGTTAAAACTTGACATGCGATACTTCTCATATCCGAAAGAGGACCAAGCCCTCACGCCGTCGTCATAAACGGGGTACTTCGCGGGCCGGTATCGGGTATCGAGTTTCTGGTAATGCGAAGGGAGGGGAGGATCCCAAATTGCTGGCATAATCCGGGGAGACAGCAATACGCAGCCCCACGCTACGGTCAGATTGATGATGGTGCCGAGGGTGAGAAAAAGCAGGATCGGGCCATACACGCCTGCAAAAAATCGAGACTTGAGCGAGGATTGCTTGCTGGGGTTCTTGCCAGGGGTGGATTGCTTCTTCATGGCATAATTGTATCCCGATGGCAGAATGGTGGCTGACTTCCGTATAGACTGCCGTGGTTGGAGGTCTGTTGGGGGGCAATGCCCAGCCGACATGGGGATTCCGGTGATTTCAGGGGCGGGTTTGGCTGATTCCGGGGGCGGGGGGCTTGGTTTTGCCGAGATTTCCGCTACCATGCCGATCTGACTCATGGTCATTACACCCCCGCATCCGTCGGGAACAGGACGGACCCTCAGGCACGACAGGAGGTCATCGCCATATGCGGCTCGCCAGCATCACCATCTCCGGATTCAAATCGTTCGCGGACACCACCGAACTCCGCTTCGACGCTCCCATCATCGGTATCGTCGGCCCCAACGGCTGCGGCAAATCCAATGTGGTGGACGCGATCAAATGGGTTTTAGGCGAGCGATCCGCCAAATCACTCCGGGGCGATGCCATGATGGATGTGATCTTCGCGGGATCGACGGCAAGAAAACCACTGGGGCTGGCCTCGGTGACGCTTTCGTTCGAGAATCCCCGGCTCGCATCAGATGGTGAGGATGACCCGAAGCCAGGGCGTCGTCTGGATCTGGATGCAGAAGTAGTGGATGTGACGCGGCGGCTGTATCGGGATGGGCGGAGCGACTATTGCCTCAATGGGAAGAAGTGTCGGTTGCGGGATATCAAGGAACTCTTCATGGATACCGGCATCGGGGCGCACGCGTATTCCATCATCGAGCAGGGCAAGGTGGACGCCATGCTCATGGCCAATCCCGCCGAGCGAAGAAACCTGCTGGAGGAGGCCGCGGGGGTAGCCCGGTTCAAGTCCCGGAAGGTGGAGGCGATTCGCAAACTGGAGCGGTCGGAAGTGAATCTGGTGCGGGTGCGGGAGCAACTGGAAAGCACAGAGCGACGGTTGCGAATTGTGCGGGGGCAGGCGGCCAAAGCCCGGCGATTTCAAGATATTGATGGTCGCCACCGGGAACTGCGGACGGAACTGGCGCTCGATGCCTATCACGCGCTGCGGGAATCGCTGGAACAGTTGACCCGGCAGGTGGGGGAACTGGAATCCCGCCGCCAACAGTTGTCGCTGGAGTTGGCCGATCTCGAAGATGCCAAACAGAATGCGGAAATCGCCCGACAGGAGCAGATCGATCATCAGCGCGATCTCGAACAGCAACGGCTCGATCAGGTGGCGAAGAAACGACATGCCGAGCAACGGGCGGAGTTGACGGGGCAAAACCGGGCGGAGAACGAGCAGCACCTCGCCGAAGATCGAACCCATCTCCAGGAATTTGCCGAGCGCATTACTTCGTTGGATGAAGCCATCCAGCAGGCCGGGCAGGAAATTGAGCAGGCGGTGAGCCGTACCCAATCTGCCGAGCGAGCGGTCGCGGTGGCCGGGGAGCAGCGGACGGAATTTCAACAGACCATTGTGGATGCTCGGCAACTCTGTGAGCAGGCGGGTGAGCAATTGTCGAAGCATCGGCAGATGGTGGCCCGGCACCGTTCGCAACTCGATTCGCTGGAAAAACGCGATCTCGACTTGCAGGAGCAGGCCAGTCGCCAGGAAGCGAAGGCAGGGCAGATCGAAACCGGGCGGGAAGAGGCGCACTCATCGCGCACGGCCACGGAAAGCGTGCTTCAGGTGGCCCAGGATCGAGTGGAATCGCTGGAAGGCCGGCAGGTAGAGCACGATCATCGGGCTGCCACCCTGGGAGAGCGACAGGCGGAACTGGCGGGGGAGATTTCTGATCTGCGGCGGCAACGGGCGGGGTGGGAATCGCGTCGGCATCTCCTCGATGAAATGCAGGTGGCCCGCGAAGGGTTGGATGATGCAGTGAAGTTTATTCTCGATCATCCGGATGATTTTCCCTCGGTGCGGGGTTTGCTGGTGGATGCGATCAATACGGGTCGGGAGCATGCTGCGGTGGTGGAAGCGGCGCTGGGAAATCACATCGATCTGCTGCTGGTGGAAACGCGGGAAGAATTGCAGGCCATGCGGGCGGCGGGGGCAGAACTGCCGGGTCGCGTGGAATTGATAGCGGCGGAATGGGGCGATGATGATCAACGGGAATTGGAAATGGAGACGGAGCTTTCCGAATCGGCTCATTCTCTGGGCGTCATGCCGGTGCTCAATTATGTTCAGGCCGATCCAGCCGTGCAGGGAATTGTAACCCGGCTGCTGTCGCGCACGGCGGTGGTGGAAGATCTGGAGACGGCGTTGCGGTTGACCGGATCGGTACTTCCCGGCTGGCGTTTTGTGACTCGAGCCGGGGAGGTTCTGGAAACGAACGGGTGTCTGTGGCTGGGACGACCTGCTGCAGCGGGAGAGACCGGGGAGACGGGGGAATCCGGCGGCGTATGGGAATCCGGGGGCGCGGGGCGGTTGTCCCGGCGGGTGGAACTGACGGAATTGCAGAATCGGCTTTCTGCTCTGGATAATATTCTGGATTGTCGGCAGACGGAACTGGATCAGCGCACTTCGGAATCCGAAGCCCAGCAGAAGCAGCAGAAAGAACTGATTGCAGAATTAACGATCGCCCGTCATGCCGTAGTGGATGCTCAATATCACATTCAGCGGTTAGACCATGAACTGGCCCGACTGGAACGGGAACGGGTTTCACTGGCCGGTGAGGGAGAGGAACTGCAACGAAGAGAGGATGCTCTGTGTGATGAACGGGATTCTCTCAATGCGGAACTCGATGGGTGCACCGAACGGGAGGAAGTTTTGTCACGATATGTTGAGGAGTCCCGGGCGACGCTGGAACAAGCGCGGGGAGCGGTGGAAAAAGCTCAGGATCGTCTTACGGCAGCGCGGGTGCACCTGGGAGAAGAAAGCGCCAAAGTGGAGACAGCGCGGCGAGAGAAACGACATCTCGATTCCGCCCGGGAAGAAGCCAAGCGACAACACGACATCGCGGATCGGCAGATCGAGCGCCGCCTCGTTCAGATCGAGCAGTATCAGGCCACCATCGAAACGGCCCTGGAGGAGATTCAGGAGGCAGATCAGACCTTGCAAAGACTGGAGGAGGAAGTTCACGCTCTGGATGCAGTATTGGTCGAACACGCAGAGAAGGTGAAGCAGGCCGCGGAGAAACTGGAGGCGGGGAGGATTCAGGCCGGGGAGATTGATCGTCAATTCCAGACCACGGAAATTCAGAGACGAGAACAGGAAATCAAGCGGGAAACGCTGGAAGAACGCACACTGGAAGAATTCGAGTTGAATCTCAGTGAGGCCTACCTCCCGTACCGGATGCGCCGCGAGGAGGACGATTTCGAGGCGTTGGATCGGGAAGCCGCCGAAACCGAGGCCGATGAATTGCGGCTGGCCCTCAAGAAATTGGGGAACATCAATATCGATTCAATTGAAGAAGAGAAAACCCTGGAATCGAGAAATGAAGATCTCATCGGACAGGTGAGTGATATCGACCAGGCATGCAGTGAATTGCGGAAACTGATCGATGAGCTGGAAGTGGCGAGCCGGCAGAAATTCCAGGAATCATTTGAAGCCATTCGCGAGCACTTCGCGGGGCCAAAGGGCATGTTCCGACGCTTGTTCGGGGGCGGGCAGGCGGACATGATGCTGGTTCCCGATGAAAACGGAAATATCGACTGGCTGGAATCCGGTATCGAAATCAAGGCGAAACCACCGGGTAAAGAACCGAGGGTCATCAGTCAATTGTCCGGGGGGGAAAAGGCGATGACCGCCGTGGCCCTGCTCATGGCCATCTTCCAATCCCGTCCCTCTCCCTTCTGCATTCTCGACGAAGTGGATGCGGCGTTAGATGATGCGAATGTGGAGCGGTTCTGCGGGGCTTTGCTGCCCTTCCTGGATCACAGCCACTTCATCGTTATTACCCATCACAAACAAACCATGTCCGCCTGCGATCGTCTCTACGGCGTAACCATGCAGGAGCGGGGCGTGTCGCGGCTGGTGGCGGTACGGGTGGAAGATGTATCTTCAACGGGAGTGATTTCCGCGGAGGCATTGAAGCGTCAGGATGAATCACCGGTTTCCAAACACGATGCCTTGCCCGACCCACCGCTTATCGAAACCAAGCCGGATCCGGTGCGAAGGCGATCTTTGGAGGCGATTTGGAATGAGCAGGAGACGCCAGCCGGAATCTCCTCTCCCAACGGCTCCGATTCTGGGGGCAATTCCGGGGGCGGTTCAGGGAGCAGCTCTCAGGGTGTTTAAAAAAACACGGCCCGTGAGTGGCCTCTCCTCCAGAGTCACTCAGTCGCGCCATGTATGGTCGCCAGAGTACAGGACACGACCGCAAATATCAAGGATAAATATCCTTATTAATTATTAATTTATTGCTTTTTTGTTAATTTAGGAAGTTTGCGCAAAGTGCTTAACGAAATGCGTCCGAAAACTATGTTGCGAAAATACAACATCGGCTGAATTGGCTCCAAGTCTCAGTCGATCATAAAGATACGATGACTGATCCGCCTATTCGAGTGCTGATTGTCGATGAGGATGTCATCCTCTCGGAATCACTCGCAACTTCTCTTGTTGAAGAGAATTATGCGGTGACGGTGGCTCATTCCGGTGAGGAAGCGCTGGAAATGATCAATCAAGCGGCCCTCGGCGGTCACGGTGAGCCGCCCGATCCATTTGCGGTACTTCTGACGGAGATGAAACTGTCTGGCCTGTCGGGACTTGCGCTGATAAAGAAAGTGCGGGCTGGGCATCGGGGGATTATTCCGATTGCGATTACGGGATATGGCACGATTGAGGATGCGGTGCAGACGGTGCGGGCCGGGGCGATTGATTATCTCACCAAACCGTTGGTGGATGCGGAATTGCGCGTTGCCGTGGAGAAAGCGGCGGCTCAGCATCGCTTGGTGGCGGAGAATCTGAATCTGCATCAGCAATTGGATCAGCGATTCGGGTTGGACAACATTGTGGGTAACGATCAGCGGATGCAGCAGTTGTATGACACCATCGAGGCAGTGGCCCCGAGCAAGACAACGGTGCTGATGTGCGGGGAATCGGGGACGGGCAAGTCGTTGATCGCGCGGGCAATTCATCGGCTGTCGCAGAGATCGGATCAGCCGTTCGTGGAGATCTCGTGCGGATCGATTCCGGAAACGCTTTTGGAGTCGGAGTTGTTCGGGCATATGAAGGGGGCATTCACCGGGGCGCATGTGGACAAGCAGGGGCGATTCGTGGCGGCGCACGGAGGGACGATATTTCTGGATGAGATCAATTCGGCCTCGGCGGGGATGCAACTCAAATTGCTGCGGGTGCTGCAGGAGCGGGTGCTGGAGCCGGTGGGGGCAAATACGCCGATTGAGGTGGATGTGCGGGTGATTCTGGCGAGCAATCAGCCGCTGGAAGACCTGGTGGCGAGCGGGCAGTTTCGTCAGGATCTGTACTACCGGATCAATGTGGTGGCGATCGACCTGCCGCCGCTCCGGGATCGAATTGCGGATATCCCGGTGCTGGCGGAGCATTTCCTGGCGGAGAAGGCGAAGGAGGCGGAGAAGCAGTTGACGGGGTTCAGTGGAGCGGCTCTGGATGCGCTGCGGCGGTACGAATTTCCGGGCAATGTGCGGGAACTGGAGAACATCGTGGAGCGGGCGGTGGTGCTGACGCGGTCGACGCGGATTGGGGAGAATGATCTGCCGCCGCAAGTGCTGAATGAGGGGGGGATAGTCAGATCACTGAAATTGCGGGGTGCGGGGGATGGGGCGGACTGGGCGGGCGGCGTGGAGGGGATGTCGCTGAAGAAGGCGATGCTGGAGCCGGAGAAGCAGATCATTCTGGCGGCCCTGGAGCGGAACGAGTGGAACCGGCAGAAAACGGCGGAAGAACTGGAGATCAACCGGACAACGCTGTACAAGAAGATCAAGTCGTATGGGCTGGAGGCATTCGGCCGGACAGGATAACCCCCGACCCCGGACCCCCGGACTCCCGGAATTAGGCATCGGGGCATCAAGGGGTTGGGATGAGCCATGAGCCATGTGCCATGAGGGGGAGGTCATTTCTGGATTCCCGTCCCCCGTATGGGCGGGAATGACGGGGGAACTCTCACTGCTCGGGGAAGACGGGGGAACCCTCACCCCGGAGCAATCAAATAACAAGTAATCCCCCACTGACAAGAGGACTTGTTCCGCCTGTGGCGGACCACGCGGAG
Organism: uncultured Isosphaeraceae bacterium; assembly: GCA_964563005.1. GTDB lineage: Bacteria > Planctomycetota > Phycisphaerae > Phycisphaerales > SM1A02 > CAZLXE01. Next base: position 7,604 of record CAZLXE010000013.1, on the reverse strand, counting down.
CGGAGATGGCGGGGGATTGGTTGCCGTGGTGGGTATCGCCCTCGGGAGACGCTCGACTCACTCTACGGGTTGATGGGCGAGATGGCCGTTTTACTGGGGGTGGTCAAGTAGAATATTTGAATGCTACTTTCTGCCGATAAAAAATTTCTGTTTGTTCATATCCAGAAAACGGGGGGGAGCAGTATCGGCACTGTGCTCAGGGAGCGGGTGCCGGATGTTCGGCATTTTCTGGGGACGCACGACTTTGCGGTGAAAGCCTGGGATGCACTGGGCGATGGGTGGGGGTCTTATTTTTCTGCCGCATTTGTGCGAAATCCGTGGGAGCGAATGGTGTCGTGGTATGAGATGATCCGGCAGCAGGGGAAGAAGAATGCCGAGGGATTGTCATCGTTAAAATTCTGGCACTATGTGCTGGAGCGGGCGTCCACATTCGAGGAATTTCTCTATGAATGCACCGACACCATCGAGGATCGGGATGGTTGTAAGAGCATTCTGTTCAATCAGATTGACTATATTGCGGACAGTTCGGGGGCGGTGATGGTGGACTTCGTGGGCCGGTTTGAGCGGTTGGAGCAGGACGCGCAGGGTCTATTTGAGCGTCTGGGACTGGGGCAGGTTTCTCTGCCTCAGGTCAATCGTTCCGATCATGGTTCGTATCGGGTGTATTATTCGGAGGAGACGCGGGGGTTGGTGGAGGAACGATTTGCGAGGGACATTGCGTATTTTGGGTATGAATTCTGAACAGGGTTTTGTGGGGAGAGGTGTAGTGGGTCCACCATGGGCGGATTTACGACATCGCTTCGCTCGACCCACCCTACTTCAGGGTGTTGCGCCAGCCAGTTTTTGTTTTGCGTTTTGGGTTTCGTGGTCGGTGAAGGTGTCTACCTTGGTGGAATCTCGGTAATAGACATGGACATCGTTAAGGTGGGGGGTGTAGATGTGGAGGGTGACCAACCCCCGGATTAAGGGATCGGGATCTGGTGCGCCGGGGTTGGTATTCCGGGGGTTGAACATTTCGTGGATGTCGGAGTCGAAGGAGCCGCAGACGGTGGTTTCGGGGTAGGTGTTGGTTTGGCCTTCGATGAGTTGGCCGGTTTCGGTGCGGGTGAATTGGGTTTCGTGGGCGGTGCCGGAGATTACTCGTACACCACAGGCGGAGTGGTGGTGGTCGTGGATGGGGCTGCGCTGGCCGGCGGCCCAGCAGAGGGCGAGGGCGGCGTAGTGCTGGCCGAGGTGGATGAGGTTTCTTTGGTAGTGGTCGGGATCGAAGTTGATGTGAGGGGCGATTTCTTCGGGGGTGAGGGTGAGGTCGCGCATGAGGGCGGTGAGTTGGTCGATGGGGATGGGGGCCTGGTATTGGTCGAGTTGGGCGAAGAGTTGGGGGAGGTTCATGGGGGGTTTCCGGGG
>CAZLXE010000013.1:0-6097 GCA_964563005.1 uncultured Isosphaeraceae bacterium | reverse complement strand
TATATGGGTATGCCTTCTCTTGCTTCTGCTGCGGAATTTGATTGGTCTTTTCCTTATGCTTCTCGGCGGATGCCGGTGTTTGCGAAGGATGTGGTGGCGACTTCGCAGCCGTTGGCGGCAATGGCGGGGTTGCGGATGTTGCAGCAGGGGGGGAATGCGATTGATGCGGCAGTGGCGACGGCGATTACTTTGACGGTGGTGGAGCCGACGAGCAACGGGATCGGGGCGGATGGTTTTGCCTTGATCTGGGCGGGAGGGGGATTGCATGGGCTGAATGCTTCGGGTCATTCTCCTATGGCGATGACGCCGGAGAGGTATGCTGGGCAGGAGAAGATTTCTACGCGGGGGTGGGACGGGGTGACGGTTCCCGGGGCGGTGTCGGGGTGGGTGGAGAGTTCGCGGAAGTTCGGGGCGTTGCCGTTTGGTAAGTTGTTTGAGCCGGCGATTGAGTATGCGCGGGAGGGTTTTCTGCTTTCGCCGTGGACGGGGGGATCGTGGCGGCGGGCGCATCGGGCTTATGAAGGGTTTGATTCGTGGCAGGAGACTTTTTGTCCGAAGGGGCGGGCGCCGGAGATCGGGGAGTTGGTTCGGTTGCCGGATCATGCGGAGACGCTGGAAAAGATTGCGGCGACGGAGGGGGAGGCGTTTTATAGGGGAGATTTGGCGGAACGGATTGCGGGGCATGCGAAGGAGACGGGGGGTTTGATTACGATGGAGGATATGGCGAGGCATGAGCCGGAGTGGGTGCGGCCGATTTCTACGGAGTATCACGGGTATTCATTGCAGGAGATTCCGCCGAACGGGCAAGGGTTGGTGGCGCTGATTGCGCTGGGGATTATGCGGCATATTCGAGGGCTGGAGGATTTGCCGGTTGATTCTGCGGATTCGGTGCATTTACAGATTGAGGCGATGAAGTTGGCGTTTCGGGATGGGCACCGGTATATCGCGGACCCCCGGTTTATGGATGTTTCCCCGGAATCACTCCTCCGCGATGATTACCTGGCTGACCGGGCGAAGTTGATTGATAAGCGGAAGGCGCGGGATCCCGGGCATGGGACGCCGAAGCCGGGGGGGACGGTGTATCTGACGACGGCGGATCGGGAGGGGAACATGGTTTCTTATATTCAGTCGAATTACACGGGGTTCGGTTCGGGGATTGTGGTGCCGGGGACGGGGATTGGATTGCAGAATCGGGGGTGCTGTTTTACGCTGGAGAAGGGGCATCCGAATGAGGTAGGGCCGGGGAAGCGGCCTTATCACACGATTATTCCGGGGTTTCTGACGAAGAAGATCGGTCGGGTGGAGGAGCCGGTGATGAGTTTTGGGGTTATGGGGGGGTTTATGCAGCCGCAGGGTCATGCGCAGGTGGTGCATCGGATGGTGGTGCAGGGGCAGAACCCCCGGAAGCCCCAAAACCCGCAGGCGGCGATCGATGCGCCGCGGTGGCAGGTGATGGGGGGGTTGAAGGTGAATTATGAGCCGGTGGGGGATGATTTTGAGCCGGGGTTGTATGAGGATCTGCGGAAGCGGGGCCATGATCTGACGATTGCCGGGGCGCGGACGGCGCTGCATGGAAGAGGGCAGGCGATCTGGCGGTTGGAGGAGGGGTATGTGGCGGCGAGCGATGGGCGGGCAGATGGGATGGCGGTGGGGATTTGACCCCCGGTAGCCATGAGGGATGCGCCATGAGCCATGAGGGATCCTGAGAATTAGATCGTCAGGATTTCCTGGGATTTTTTTTCACAGGTTTCGTCTATGGTTTTGATGTGTTTTTTGGTGTGGTCATCGACATTTATTTTGGCATCTTTGCCCTGATCTTCGGAGCAGGGGTTTGATTTGTCTTTGACGAGTTGGTCGAGGTTTTTGTTGGCATCGCGGCGTTCGTTGCGGATGGCGACGCGGGCATCTTCGGCCATTTTTTTGACCTGGCTGACGAGTTGTTTGCGGCGGTCGGCGGAGGGAGGGGGGACATTGAGGCGGATGGTGCCGCTGTCGGCCTGGGGGTTGAGGCCGAGGTCGGCGATTTCGATGGCTTTGACGATGGTTTCGGTGGAGGAGGGGTCGAAGGGTTTGATGAGGATCTGGGTGGATTCGGGGATGCTGATGGAGGCGAGGTCTTTGAGGTCGGTGGGGCTGCCGTAGTAGTCGACTTTGATGTAGTCGACCAAGGCGGTGGTGGCGCGTCCGGTGCGGATGCCTCGGAGTTCTTTGCTGAAGTATTCGAGGGATTTATCCATTCTCTCGCGGCACTGGCGGGTAATTTTCTTGATGGGCATGGTTTTGACTCGAAAATCCGGAAAAATTCAGAAAAGTTGACAAATTTGGGGCCGGGGGCGCATGATAGCGGTTTAAATTGCGTATTGAAGGGTATGAGATGGTTCTATTCAGTTGGTGACGAGGGTGCCGATGTTCTGGCCTTCGATGGCGCGGCGGATGTTGCCGGGGGTTTTGAAGTCGAAGACAATGACGGGGATGTTCTGTTCGAGGCACATGGAGAGGGCGGTGAGATCCATGACGCGGAGTTGTTTTTCGATGGCTTCCTGGAAGGTGAGGTCGTCGTAGCGGGTGGCGTTGGGGTTTTTGACGGGGTCTTCGGAGTAGATGCCATCGACTTTGGTGGCTTTGAGGATGATTTCGGCGTTGAGTTCGGAGGCGCGGAGAGAAGCGCAGGAGTCGGTGGTGTTGAAGGGGTTTCCGGTGCCGGCGGAGAGAATGAGGATGCGTCCTTTGTCGAGATGTCGGAGGGCGCGGCTGCGGATGAAGGGTTCGGCGACGGCGGGAATGTGGATGGCGGACATGAGGCGACAGGGGCGGCCTTCGGCTTCGAGGGCTTCTTTGAGGGCCATGCCGTTCATGACGGTGCCGAGCATGCCCATGTAGTCGGCGGTGGACTGGTGCATGGTGGAGTTCTGGGCGAGGGAGGCGCCGCGGATCATGTTGCCGCCGCCGACGACGATGGCGATTTTGGCTCCGGTATCGGCGGCGAGGGAGATTTCGTGGGCGATGGACTTCAATTCATCGGGGCTGATGCCGAATTCGCCGGGGGCGGAGAAGCTCTCGCCGCTGATTTTGAGGATGAGGCGTTGGTATTTGGGGGTTTTGGGGTCGGACATGAGGGAATCCGGGTGGGGATGATCTTAAAGGAGGGTGGCGGGTAGGATAGGGGGTTGAATTGGATCGTGTGAGGGAGCGATGGTCAAGCGGGTTGGAGAGAGTGCCCGATAGGGGGAGGTTTGGAGGTCTGGAGTTCCATGCCTGATTGTTTGCCGTATGAATGAATCACCCCTTCAACCCAAGCCCCGCCCCCGGTTGGACCCCCGGTCGGACCCCCAGTTAGACCCCCAGTCAAATCCGGGGGTGAAAGATGTTCGTCATTTTCGGGAGATGTTGCAGGCGATTGATGAGCGGTGGGATCGTCAGGCGAAGCGGCGATTGAGGAAGATTCTGACGCTGGGGGTGGCTTTTTCGCTATTGATCCATATCGGGATCATGATTTATCTGAGTTTGATGTACCGGGCGGCACCAGCGGGGCCGGGCACGGAGCCGGTGTGGGTGGATTTTTCGTTTCTGCCGGAGGAGTTGCCGGATCGGATCGCGGAGGAGATGGATGATCTGATTTCGGAGGATATTTCGGATCTCGAGGATACGGCGAAGGATGATCCGGCACCACAGTTGGAGGCGACGATTCCGGCGGCGGATCTGGAGGTGGTGAGCGTGGGGGCGGCACCGCAATTGGGGGGTGGGGCGGGGACGGAGGGGATGGGTGGATTGGGAGGCGGGGGAGGGGGGGCGACATTTTTCGGGATCAGTTCCAAGGGGACGCGATTTGCGTATATCGTGGATCGATCGGGTTCGATGCTGGGGGAGGATCGGATGGAGGTGGCGAAGGATGAGTTGAAGAAGTCGATTGAGGGCTTGCCGGATTATGCTTATTTTCATGTGCTGTTTTATTCGAGCAGGGTTTTAGAGTCGCCATCGCAAAGGGGATGGAAACCGGCGCGGCATCGATCGGTGCGGAGTTTTCTGCGTTGGTTGAGCGGGGTGGATGCGCAGGGGGGCACGCAGCCGCTGTCGGCGTTCAAGATGGTGTTTGAACTGGATCCTCAGCCGGAGGTAATATATTTTCTAACGGATGGGGAGATTCCGCCGGGGACGGCGGGGATGGTTCGTCAGTTTAACGAAAAGGGAAGGAAGGCGGTGATTCATACGATTGCGTTCGGCGATCCGACGAGCCAGGATCAATTGAAAGACATCGCTTCGGCTTCGGGGGGAATTTATCGGTTTGTGTCGGGGAGGAGACCATGACGATGCGAGTGGTCTGGTTCATGTTGATTTTGGGTTCGATGGTTTCGACTTCGGTCTGGGGGGATGTGGTGTATCGTCGCGGGGGGGCTCCGCCGCTGCTGGGTGAGGTTCGGATGAATGAGGGCGGAGTGGTGGTGCGGAGTACGCAGGGGGTGGAGCATCCGATTTCGTGGGACCGGGTGAAGCGGATCGAGCCGGAACCATCAACGCCGGGGTATGGAGGATGGAAGGCACGGTCGGTTGAGTTGTGGCGAGCGCGCAGCCGGGTGGAACGGGACGATACGGGATTGGCGGAGCCGCTGTTTCAGAAGTTGTTTGCCGCGTTTAAGGGGCAGACGCACGAAACGGCGTTGGTGGTGGCGGAAGGGCTGTTGCGGTGTCGGCTGGCCCGGGGGGCGCAGGCGCTTTCAATTCTGCCCGCCCTGGAGGTGGCGCGGCTGCGGCGGGCGGGGATTACGACGACGAGTTATTCGCTGCTGAACCCGGTGATGGATGAGACGATGGGGCTGTGCCCTTCTCTTCCTCCGGTGTGGACTGACGAGCGGTCGATGGAGCAGGCGAGAACGGCTCTGGATCGGTATGACTCGAAAAGCGATGCGGTGGTGGAGGCGCTGGCTGTTTTGTACCGGCGGTCACTGACTCCGAAATCACAATGGAGGGATAGCCCGAGCGATTTTCCGACGCACAAGGGGGTTACGCTGCTGCGGCGATTTGTGGATAGTGGAAGTACGGAAAAATCGTTGCGGAACACAGCGCGGAATCAAATGCTGGATATTCTTAAAAAGGGGGTGGTGGTGGATTGGGTGGAAGCGTGGGCACGGTATGCGGTGGGGAATTCTTTTCTGACCGAATCCGGCGTGGGGCGACGGCAGCGGGGGGTGGTGCATCTGCTGCACCTGCCTGCACGATGGGGGCGACACCACCCGTACCTGGCGGGCTTGGCTCTGTTGCGGGCCGCCGCGGCATTGGAAGATATGGATCACGAAACAGAAGCGGCGCGACTGCGCGAAGAGGCCGCGGCATTTTTCCCCTCGGCGACGGTTCCGATTACTATCGACAGACCTCTTAAGGATGCAAGTACGACATGAATCTGATGAATCACTTATTGTTGACCTTTGGACAAGCGGGAGCGGCGGATGCGGAGCGGGGAAGTTCGTGGCTGGAGACGGTGCAGGCCGGGGGGGTGGTGGGGTATGTGATCATCGCGTTGAGTCTGGCGGCGGTGGTGCTGATTATTCTCCACATGATGCAGATTCGACGGGTGGCGTTGTTGCCGGCTCATCAATTGACGGAGTTGGACGGGTTACTTTCGACGGGCAATATCACGGGGGCGTTGGAGTATTGCCTTATGCCGCAGAACGACACCTATCTCACGCGGATTATGGGGAGCGCATTGACGAGGTATCAGAAGTCGGCGTTCGGGGTGTTTGAGATCAAGAACGCGATCGAGGAGGCGGGGGATGATCAGACGGCACGGTTGTATCGTTCGACGGATGCTCTGGGGATGATCGGTCAGATTTCACCATTGCTGGGGTTGCTGGGGACGGTGCTGGGCATGGTGGGAGCGTTTGAATCGCTGTCGCGCAGCGCGGGAAACCACGAGGAACTGGCGAGCAGCATTTCTCTGGCACTGGTGACGACGCTGATGGGATTGATTCTGGCGATTCCCTGCATGGCGCTGTTTTCGTTTTTTAGAAATCGGATCGACGCCTTTGCTTCGGAGGCGGGGGTGGAGATCGAGCGATTGGTGCTGCATCTGGAATCTGATGCGATTGGGAATTCGCCAAATCCT
>CAZLXE010000012.1:1985-33064 GCA_964563005.1 uncultured Isosphaeraceae bacterium | reverse complement strand
TGGGTCATCCCATAGTGGGGGATGATCTTTATTCGCTCCCCGAACCCCTGGAAACTCCCGAACCCCCAGAAATCCCCGAAATTACGGATCAGGCGAATGGGGGGCCGAGGGCATCGCGCCTCATGCTGCATGCCTGCTCCCTGGTTTTCACAGCACCGAAGTCCGGCAAATCCAGAGGGGCTGGGGGAGAGGCAAGCCGGATGCGATTCTCCACCCCCTGCCCGTTTTGATTCGGGGAGAAGCCGGAGTAGGGCGGGGGCTATTCCGGGGGGGAGAAAACGGGGATTTCCGGGGGTGGGATTCCTTAATCGCGGTATTATGAACGCAGGAAGCGCCCGTAGCTCAGCCGGATAGAGCATCGGTTTCCTAAATCGAAGGTCGCAGGTTCGAGTCCTGCCGGGCGTGTTTTCGGCCAGGGGTCGCATTGCTTTCCATCGGATTGCGTTGTGAGTGCTGACGATTCTGCTGAACCAGTACTGATTCATGAATCAGAAGCGGCTACTTTTCTGTTCAAAAAATCAGTGATTAACATTTTGGGTTGAGGGGACTCAATCATTCCAGCCGAAGTTCCAGCCCAATCAAGATCTTCCGGGTATGGTATGACTGCTGCAATGCCACTTCCGGTGTTCTGTAGCGTATGTGGTTCTGGTATGAGTAATGAGACAAGAATGGCAAAACACAGCATTTACATTGTCGAAGATGATCCGGATATTGCTGATCTCGTTCAGTTTCATGCGGAGCGGGATGGATTGACGGTGCGTCAATCTGCTTCGGGGCGACTTGGCCTGGAGGACATTCAACAAGATCCTCCCGATCTGGTGGTGCTCGATCTTATGCTTCCTGATCTCGATGGATTGGAAGTGTGTCGTCGTCTGCAACGGAGCGATGATACGCAGTTTGTACCTATTCTGATTCTTTCTGCTCGGGGCGAGGAGAGCGACATCGTGGCAGGACTCGAATTGGGAGCCACGGATTATGTCACCAAGCCGTTCAGCCCCCGGGTATTGATGGCGAGAATCCGGAGCATTCTCCGGCGGGGGAGAGATGAAAGTGCCCCGGTGCCGGATGATTCTCAAGTGATGCGTCTTGCTGGCGGTGAACTCACCATCGATCTCGACCGCCACGAGGTCCGAGTACGAGAAATTTCCATCTCTTTGACGCGGACGGAATTCGATATGCTGGTGTTTCTCGCCCGTCGCCCGTCATTCGTCCGCACCCGGGATCAGATCATTGCCGCCACGCATGGCGACCATGCCGTACTGACTTCAAGAACGGTTGATGTCCACCTGACGGCACTGCGCCGCAAACTCGGGAAACTGGGCAAACTGATCGAAACGGTGCGGGGAGTCGGATATCGATTCCATCCCGTTTTGCGCGGTGAAGATGAATGAGGCGATTCATTCCCCAAACCCTGGTCTGGCGTTTCGGCCTGTCGATCATGGGAGCCCTGATTATTGTTTCCCTCGTTCTGTGGTTGTACGCAGCCCATCGCCTGCGGACCTTTCATTTCGAACAAACTCAGGCCTGTCTTACCGACATCACCACGCTGTTGGCTTCCCGGTATGAATCGGAACTCATTGACCCAGACTCAAATGTTCTGGCCGATCTGATTCATGAAGACAGCATTCGAATCGGGGCTCGAATTACAATCATTCGGCAGGATGGTGCAGTCCTCGCAGATTCGCAGGCCACGCCAGAGTCGATGGATAATCATCGGCATCGTCCAGAAATCAGGGAAGCGGTCGAGCAGGGACGAGGAGCGGCGGTTCGCTTCAGCCGTACGATTGGGGCTGATCTGTTGTATGTCGCGCAGCGGATGGAGGTGGGGTCAGAATTTTGGATCGTCCGGATCGCTCGTTCGATGCAGTCGGTGGAAATAGGGCTAACCACGATGAATCGTCTGTTGGGGATCGCCGGATCACTCTCCATTGTGCTTACTTTGCTCATAACTTATGTGGTGTCCCGTCGTCTGAGTCATCGGGTTGAGGAATTGGCCATTGCGGCCTCGCGATTTGCGGATGGCGAATTTGATCACCACATCCCGCAGCCCAATGTGCAGGAACTTGCCCATCTGGCAGATGGGCTGAATCACATGGCGAGCCAGCTCGATACCCGCATTCTGGAACTGCAACAGAATCACCGGGTTCAGGAGGCCATTATCACCTCTATGGATCACGGTTTGATCGTACTGGATGAGAACCAGCGCATTCTGCAACTGAATCAGGCCGCGTTCACCCTGCTTGAAATCGAGGCATCATCCGTGATTGGTCGATTTATTCCTGAAGTGGTGCGTCATCCCGATATTCTCCGTTCCATTGAATGGGCGAAGACCGGTGCAGACCTGAAGGTTTATGAAATCAATCTGGGTGAGAAGACGGGTAGGAGACTGATGGTTTCGGTAAAGCCCTTTGAGATCACCGAGCAGCAGGGCTCGAATATGCTCATACTCCTCACGGATGTTACGCATCTCCGTCGTCTGGAATCGATGCGCAGCGATTTTGCCGCCAATGTTTCGCATGAATTGCATACACCGATCACCAATATCGGGGGGTATGCGGAAACCCTCCTCGATGTGGGCTGGAAGGATGATGCCCAAACACGCCGATTTATAGGCATTATTCATGAAAACTGCCAACGACTGGCCTCCATCGTCGAGGATGTCCTTTCCCTTTCTGATCTTGAGCGACCGGGGATGTCCGCAGGGTTGGAACGGGTTCCCACGCCGGTTCAGGAATTAGCCGGGATTGTTTTGGAGCGAGTGAGGAGTGATGCGGATGCCAAGGGTATGTCCCTTCAACAAACCATCCCAGAAAATCTGATGGTGTCCGTTCACCCCCGCCTGATGGAGCAGGCCCTATATAACCTGATGAGTAATGCCGTGCGATATGGCCCTCCGGATTCCACCATCACGGTCTCTGCATTTGAAAGCGATGATAAATGGATCACTTTAGCAGTAGCCGACGAAGGTCCGGGCATCGCCGCCGAGCACTTGGATCGCATCTTTGAGCGGTTTTACCGGGTGGATCGAAATCGCAGCCGGGCCACCGGAGGGACTGGTCTGGGGCTGTCCATCGTCAAACACATTGCATTGGTGCATGGAGGGCAGGTATTGGTGGAGAGTAAACCGGGGAAGGGGAGTGCGTTTTCTCTCCGGCTTCCGGTCCTGTCGGGAGAATAATTTACGGAATAACAACCCGATCTTAGCGCAATCTTAACAATTCATTGAGATGCTTCCCGCGTGTTCAGCAATCCCTTCAACACTCAGGAGTCTCTCTTATGAAACACACGATTGGAATTGGTTTCTGTCTTGCGGTCCCTTTGTTCACCGGACACTCGGTGATGGCATCCGATCAGGACAGCGTGGATGATCTTCGGGCAGAAATTGCCTCTCTTCGCAGCACCGTAACCTCGCTGGAATCACGGATTCCCCAGGATAACTGGATGAGCGAACAGCGGGCGGAGGAAATTCGCGGCCTCGTGCATGATGTCATGGCCGACGCCGACACCCGGGCATCCCTGCTCGGATCCGGCATGACCGCCGGGTATGACGGTGGATTCATCATCGGCAGCGATGATGGCAACTTCAAACTCAAGATGAATGGACAAATTCAAGTTCGTTATGTCCTGAGCAGTCAGAATAATGGACCCACAGACAATACCCGGGCTGGATTTGAGAATCGCCGTACCAAATTGAAATGGAAGGGTCATGTGGTCGATCCATCATGGACCTTCGGCATCACCGGCGCTTTCAGTAACTCCAGTGGATCCTTCGGTCTGGAAGATTCCTGGATCGCCCATAAGTTTGACAATGGCTGGAAAGTCAAACTCGGTCAGTTCAAACTCCCCTTCCTGCGGGAAGAACTCATCTCCAGCAGCAAGCAATTGATGATTGAGCGATCGTTGGTCAATGAACGATTCAACCAGGACTTTTCCCAGGGGATCGAAGGATCATGGCACGACGATCAATGGAGTTTCAAACTTGCCTACAGTGATGGATTCAAATCACGAAACTCCCGTCCCACCACCGATGAGCGGAACGAATACGCTTTCACCGCCCGGGTTGAGTATCTGGCGATTGGCGACAGTTGGAAGCCCTTCAAGGACTTCACTTCCAAGGTGGGGGCGGATTCATCCCTGATGCTCGGGGCCGCCTTCAATACGGAAAAAGATTCTTTCGGCACAACGACGGCCAATCCCAAGGTGGAGCGGAACTCATGGACGGTGGATGCTTCCTATGAAGCCGATGGCCTGAGTGCCTATGCCGCCCTGGTCGGTCGATCAACCGACACCGGTCTGGCGACCACGGATGAATTGGGATTCGTCATTCAAGGCGGATTCTACCTCGATGAAAACACGGAATTAATCGCCCGGTATGAATGGGGTGATGATGATTCGCTCAATGACGACCTCTCCGTGCTCAGCGTGGGCTTGAACCAGTACTACGGCGGACACAAGGCAAAGGCCACCATCGATCTCGGCTATGCATTGAATGGAATCACCGCCAACTGGCATTCCAACAGTGCGGGCTACCGACCAGATTCGGCACTCGAAGACGGTCAGGTCGTGCTGCGTACTCAGTTCCAGCTGCTGTTCTAAATGGTTTATCCACCCGTTCGTATCCGACTCGCCGTAGGTTACGACGGAACGGCATCCGGCCGGTCTGGAGGGGACTGGTCGGATGCTTCTTGCTTTATTCTTCCCCAAATTTTTATTCATTCTTAACACAATCTGAACATTCTCATTGCACAATTCAGACTGTCGTAGAAACTTCAACGAAACCAAGGAAACAAACTCATGAAATTGAATCAAAAACTCGTCACCGGCCTGATCCTGTCCTCGATCGTGGCCACCACCTCACCAGCACTTGCCGCGGACCAGGACTTGAGCCGCCTCAAGGGCTCCATCCGCATCGATGGCTCCTCCACTGTCTATCCCATCACCGAAGCCATTTCGGAATCCTTCGCCGAAGTCGCCCCCCGGGTTCGGGTCACCGTGGGCATCAGCGGCACGGGCGGCGGTATGAAACGATTCACCATCAGTGAAACCGATATCTCCGACGCTTCCCGTCCCATCAAGAAAAAAGAACTCGCCAAGGCGACCTCCAACGGAGTCTCCTTCATCGAAGTTCCCGTCGCCTACGATGGTCTCTCGATCGTAGTCAACCCGGCAAACTACTGGGTGAAACAACTGACGGTGGATGATCTCAAACGCATCTTCCTCGCGGATTCCCCGGCAAAACGATGGAATCAGGTACGACCGGAGTGGCCCGATGTCGCCATCAAGGTGTACGCCCCGGGAACTGACTCCGGCACCTTCGACTACTTCAAAGAAGTCGTCGCTGGCAAGAAGGGCGCCATCCGGGGTGACATGTCCGTCTCCGAAGATGACAATGTTCTCGTCATGGGTGTGGCCGGCGATGAAGGGGCCATCGGCTTCTTCGGTTGTGCCTACTACTTCGAGAATCAGGATAAACTCAAGGTAGTCCCCATTGTCAACCCAAAACTCAAGCATGCCGTTACCCCCACCACCAAGACCATCGCCTCCGGCGAATACGCTCCCTTCAGTCGCCCGCTTTTCATCTATGTCAATGTTGAGTCACTGAAGCGAAAGGAAGTTACGACATTCGTCGACTTCTATCTCGAAAATGCCGCCGTAATGGCTGAGGAAGTGGGCTATGTTCGCCTGCCGGAAAAACTCTACCAGCGTGCCGTAAGAAATCTGGCCTCCCATCGCCTGGGCACCCAGTTCCTCGATACGAAGGGCAACAAGATTCACGGTTCTCTGGAAGACATCTATCGTTGATGTCGGTTATTCTCATCGTTTGCATCCCATTTTCGGTCGCGGAGATTTGCAGGCCTCCTGCTAATCTTCGCGGCCGTATTCTTGATTAAAACCGCCTCATGGACATTCACCAGGTGAGATGAACAGCACACCCACCACAGCACGCCGCGAGACCCCTGACCGACCACTCGGCCGCCTGCGCTCTCGTTTTTCCATGCGGGTCATGGATCACGGAGTCAAACTGCTACTTTTCGGGTGTGCCCTGTTCAGTATTGCGATTACCTTCTCTATCATGGTGGTGCTGGCCCGGGAAACCTTGCACTTCTTCTCTCTGGGCGAAGTCACCCTGGGGGAGTTTCTCACCGGATTGGAGTGGAATCCCCTTCTCGGAGCGAAGAAACATTTCGGCATCTGGCCCCTCATCTGCGGCACCATGCTCGTCACCGTAGTCGCATCACTTGTCGCTTTGCCCTGCGGCCTGCTCACCGCCATTTTCCTCAGTGAATACGCCCCCCGCCGCCTTCAGGCCGTACTCAAGCCCCTGCTGGAAATCCTTGCCGGAATTCCCACGGTGGTCTATGGTTTTTTCGCCCTCACAGTCATTACCCCGGCTCTGCAATCTATTCATGATGGCATTGAAGTGTATAACGCTCTGAGCGCGGGTCTCGCCGTCGGCATCATGACCCTGCCCATCGTCAGTTCCTTGTCGGAAGACGCCCTGCAGGCCGTCCCCCGGGCCATGCGGGAAGGGGCCTATGCTCTGGGGGCGACAAAATTCGAGGTTTCGGTCAAGGTGGTGACGCCCGCGGCTCTCTCCGGTATTCTTGCCGCCTTCTTCCTCGCCATTACCCGGGCCATCGGCGAAACCATGATCGTCGCCCTCGCCGCGGGTGGTCTTGCTCAGCTCACGGCAGATCCCCGGCAATCTGTACAGACCATGACCGCCTACATGGTGCAGATTTTCCTCGGCGACACCAGCAATTTCGGCCCCGAGTATTTCTCTGCGTATGCCGTCGCGGCCGTATTATTCATCATGACGATCCTGCTTTCGATCGTCAGCCACTTTATTCTGAAAAGATTCCGTGAGGTATACGAATGAGCACTTTGCAAGATATGTCAGGCAGACACCGAAAACGGGAAATAAAAAACAAACTATTCCTGGGGTTGTGTATCACCATCACCGCGCTGACCGTCTGCCTGCTCGGCATCCTTCTCGTAACTTTGGTGGTGCAGGGGTGGAAACATCTGGATTTCGATTTCCTCACCCACTACGCCTCCCGGAAGCCCGAAAAAGCGGGCATCAAAGCCAGTTTGTGGGGATCGGTGCTCGTCTGTGCCGTTTGCACCTTTTCCGCCCTTCCCATTGGCATCGGAACCGCCATTTACCTGGAAGAATTCGCCGCCCGCAATCGCCTCCTCGGCTTTATCCGGTTGAATATTTCCAACCTTGCCGGCGTTCCGTCCATCGTGTACGGCATTCTGGGTATGACCGCGTTTGTGAGTATTTTTGGAATCATGGGAACTCCCACCGAGCCAATCTTCGAGTTCGGCACCCTCGATGACTGGTATTACTTCCGCCTGCCTTTCGGGCGCAGCGTTCTCGCCGGCGGGTTGACCCTCATGCTCGTGGTGCTGCCGGTCGTCATCGTCTCGGCTCTGGAAGCCCTGCGGGCGGTGCCCAATTCCCTTCGCGAGGCCGCCCTTGCCATGGGCGCCACCCGATGGCAGATGGTGTCGAAGATCACCCTCCCCGTCGCGTTTCCGGGCATGCTCACCGGATCCATTCTCGCCATCAGCCGGGCCATGGGCGAGGCGGCTCCCATCCTCGTTATCGCGGGAATTGTCTTCATCCGGTTTACCCCCGCTCATCTGCTCGATGAATTCACCGTCATGCCCCTGCAGATTTACAACTGGGCGGGTCGTCCCCAAGCCGCGTTCCACGATGTGGCGGCCACGGGTATTCTCGTCCTTCTTGCCGTCCTTCTGTCCTTTAATGCCATCGCCGTTTTCCTTCGCCAGATTCTCCGGAAACCCCTGTCCTGATGAACAAACCCACCCTCTCAATTCCGATTGTGGCCGTATCCCCTGATGACTCCGCGCCGATTGCGCAGATCATGCCCAGCATTTCCATCAAGGATTTCTCCGCCTGGTATGGCGACTTTCAAGCCCTGAAGAACATCACCCTGGAGATTCCCCGCGAGCGCATCACCGCCCTCATCGGGCCCAGCGGATGCGGCAAAAGCACCTTTCTCCGTTGGATTAACCGGATGAACGATCTCATCCCCTCCGCCCGAGCCGAAGGCGGCTTGTTGCTCCATGGCGAAAACATACTCAGCAAATCGCTTGATGTGGTGGAGCATCGACGCACGGTGGGTATGGTGTTTCAAAAACCCAATCCCTTCCCGAAATCCATTTATGAAAATGTCGCCTTCGGGGTGCGGCTGCACCGAAAAATCTCCCGTTCCGATCTGAATGAACTGGTGGAGAAGGTATTGCACCACGCCGGACTGTTTGATGAGGTGAAGGATCGGTTACGGGACTCCGCCATGAGTTTGTCCGGCGGGCAACAGCAGCGCCTCTGCATTGCCCGGGCGTTGGCCGTGGATCCCGAAGTCCTTCTCATGGATGAACCCTGCTCCGCCCTCGATCCCAAATCCACCGCCCGCGTCGAATCCCTTATTCGCGATTTGCGCGAACAATACACCATCGTCATTGTCACCCATAACATGCAACAGGCGGCCCGGGTGTCCGACCAGACCGCGTTTTTCTGTGAGGGTCGCCTTGTCGAGGCCGGCCCCACCGGCACGATTTTCACCAATCCCACCTCCCGGGAAACCGAAGAATACATCACCGGCCGTTTTGGCTGATCCTCCCGTTCACCTCCCCTCGCCTCGTATCAGGAATTGACTTGTGCCCATCGATCTCCCCGTCAAACTCACCGAATTGAAACAAGCCATCCTCGTCATGGGGGCCAATGTCGAACACCGCGTCAAGCAGGCCACGATGGCGATCCTGAACCGGGATGAAGCCGCGGCTGCCACCGTCCGGGCCGGTGATGATGAAATCGATCGCATGGAACTGGACATCGAAGAGGAGTGTCTGCGCATTCTCGCCCTGTCTCATCCCGTGGCGGGGGATCTTCGTTTTGTTCTGGCGGTGATGCGCATCAATAGCGAACTGGAACGAATCGCCGACCTCGCCCGGAGCATTGCCAAACGGGCCCAGGATCTGCAGCGCATGGAAACCCTGTCCTTCCCTCCCGGACTGAAACTCATGGCCGAGGAAACCCGGGGCATGCTTTCAGGAGTGCTCACGGCCTTGAGCGATCAGGATGCGGAATTTGCTCGACGCATCCGCCTGGCAGACGATCGGGTGGATGATCTGCTTAAGGAAATATTCGCCTGGATTCAGGAAGAGATTCCCCGACATGTCGAGCACACGGAGCAGGCCATTGATGTCCTTTCGGTCGCCCGCAAGCTCGAACGAATCGCAGACCTGGCCACCAACATGGCGGAAGAAGTCATATTCCTCATCGAAGGGGAAATCGTGCGACATTCACCGGGATAGCCGCACGCCCCGCAACGGAAAGCCACCATTCCCACCTTGAACGGCGCACTTGAGACGCATGGTTGCCCCCAAAGAACAAGGGATTGTCATCAACCCCTTGAATCCAGACCCGCTCCACCTAGATGGGCGCAGAATCGATTTGAAGCGAGTGCTTTCGGGGCTGTGATTGAGTGCAGCGACAATGTCTCCGCTATACTGGATATATGAACGATCTTCTGCTGGTTGCCGGGTGGACGGTGAGTGTATTGCTTCTCGGGGCGGGCTTTCTCCATGTGGCGCCTCGTTTGGGACAGCCAGGCCGGGCATTGGCCGAGCGTTTATGTCGGGCGCCGCTGCTTGATGGTTCGATCACTTTTTTTACGATCGCTCCGCTGGTGGCAGGGCCGATCATGCGGGGTTGGTGGGGATTGCTGGGGGCGATCATCGGGCAGTTTATTATGGTTCATGTCTGGACCCTGCTGCACGAACTCGCCCATCCCGCGGCCCGGCGCGGCCCGCGCATCACCAAGGTGCTGAATCGCATTGTCGGCCCGGGAAGGAACTATGCCGCGTTATGGGTGACGGCTCTGGTGGTGCCGTTGTTCTGGCTGGTGCGGGTTGGGGAAGTGCTGGTGTATCCAATGCTCGTATGGCTGGTGCGGTTTCCGAAATATTCGCAAGGGGAGTGGGTGAATGTGTCGCGGCAGAAGTTTGACGGGCTGGTGGGGCACGATCTCATCTGGTGCCTGTATTGCGACTGGATGACCGGGGTGTGGTCGATGGGGACGGAGATGCTGCGGAATGTGGAGGCGTTCTGGTGTCCCATCCGCTTTGCCTCGGAAAAGAAGTGTGAACATTGCCATCACGAATTTCCCGATCTGGATACCCATTGGATTTCCGCCGGGGGAAGCATGGAGGAGGTGACGGCTTTGCTGGAACAGGAATATGGGGGGCAGGTGAATGCGTGGTATAGTCATCCCGTGCGGATGACGGTAGAAGGGAAGGAAGCTTCGCGGACGAGTGAATCAACACCAGACTCATGACTGAATTAAAAACTCCATCGACGGACAATCCGGTGAACCGCTCCACGGCGATACTCGAAGTGCGTGAGGGGGAGGGAATGATTGAAAAATTGCCTCTTGAAGAGTCGCGAGTCATCATTGGGCGGTCGATGGAGGCCTCGGTGCAACTGAACTCGGAGACGGTTTCCCGCCGTCATGCAGAGTTGTTCCGTGATCCGTTCGGGCGATGGTGGCTGCGGGATCTGGGGAGCAGTAATGGAACGAGAGTGGGGGGGCAGGCGATTACGGGGGCGGTGCTCAATCCGGCGGATGGATTCGAAATCGGCCAGTATCGTCTGCATCTGATAGATCGGGAATCCGGGTTGGGGGAAGGGGAATTGTCCGGTCTTGGCGAATTGGGTGGGCCGGCGTTTCCCACCGTAGCCGGCCCCGCAACGATGGTTCAGGATGATCGGCTGGGGACGCAGATCGCCATGCTGCACGAGGTGGCGTCACCCAAGATCGACACCACACACCTGTCGATTCTCAGCGAATTTACGAATCGACTTGAGTCCATTGAGGATGTGGGTGATCGTCTGCGGGAACTGTGTCATTTGCTGGTGCGCCGCGAATTTCACGGTCTTTCCGCAATGGGACTGCGCATCAGCCGACAGGATGAAAAGAAAGATGCGGAGACGCTTTGCCCTCCTCAGTTTCCCGAGAACGGCAGGGAACGGCCACCGTATTTATCCCGGGGATTGCTGCATACGGTGCTCCATACAGAAACACCTGCTCTGGCCTCGCATGCGGCCGAGGATCCCGGGGCAGTTGCGCTGACGATGGATTCGGGAGCCCACGACATCGCGGCGGTGGCTTGCCCGTTGCGCATTTCGCCGGAGACGATGGATATTCTGTATGTCACGCTGCCCGCCGAATTCGGTACGGGTGAATGGTTGACCCTGGCGGCTTATGCGGCTCAGACATTCACGCAGGCCGAAACGGCCCGGATCGCTCGTCGGCAACATGAGGCCAATGCAGTGATCGAAAGAGATCTCGCCCGAGCGACAAAGATTCAGCACGGCCTGGTGCCCCAGGAGCCGGAAATACCGGGATTGTCCATTGCCATCGGATTTGAGCCGTGTCGGTGGGTTGGTGGTGACTATGTGGATGTGATTCTGCTCGAAGATGGACGGGCGTTGCTGGCGGTGGCTGATGTGAGTGGAAAGGGGCTTCCCGCGGCTATGGTGGCTTCAGGTATTCATTCCATGGTGCATGCGCTGCATCGGGCCGGAACGAGACTGGTAGATATGATACGGGTCCTGAACGAACACATGTGCCAGTTTCTCTCAGAGGGCTCATTCGTAACCATGGTGTGCATGGTGATCGACCCGGCGGATGGATCGTATGAACTGGTGAACTCCGGCCATCCCCCGCCCGCGGTCTTCGGTCCCGATGGTTCGATTCAATTATTACAACACAGCGAGAATTTTCCCCTGGGAATCGTGCCTCATGAAATTCAGATGGAACGGGGGAAAATCGAGGTGGGGCACATGCTGGCAATGTTCACCGATGGCCTGACCGAGATGACGGATGAAAATAATGCGGAATTGGGCGTGGAGCGGGTCACCGAGCATTTGCGGGATATTCTGGCAGGAGATGGGGATGCCGAGGGGGCGAGGAGTCCGGAGGTTGATCTCGATAAAGTTGCCTCCCAATTGACGGCGATACTCGCTGATTATCAGGGTGATCGTTTGCCCGGCGACGATCGTTCTTTTCTTCTTGTCGGGCGATTTTGAAGCATTTGTTGGCCGCAGAGCCATGATCGTGATACGCTGATGCATCTACTTCAATAACAGGGAAAACGGTCATGCCAAAAGCCAGTCACCTATTCCGCGAGTCGGCATTAGAGCGACTCTCATCCCCCGATCAATTGGATCAGTTACTCCGGGTAACCAGGCCTCGGGGATGGGTGTCTCTGGTTGCCCTGTGGGGATTATTGGGGGCGGTGGTCGCCTGGGCGTTTTTTGGATCCGTGCCCACTCGTGTGGAGGGCCGGGGCATCCTGGTGGCGGGGGGCGGCCTGCAAACCGTGGTGGCGCCGGGGACGGGTCGGATCCGCTCCATCGGCGTTTCCGTGGGCGATGTCATTGAACCGGGACAGGTTATCGCCGAGATCAATCAGTTTGATCTCCGCGATAAACTACAGGAAGCAAAGTCTGAACTCAATGATCTGATTGAAGAACAGAAACGATTGAGTGCCCTTGATGAAAAAGAGGAGGAGGATTTTCGTAGGGTTGCAGATCAGAGAATCGATAGTTTTCGAGTGGTGATCGACAATTCAAAGGCGCGAATTGAAATTCTGCAAGTCAGCGTTGCCAATATGAAAACAAGTGTACAGGAAGGACTCAAACTCCCAATCGATTTGATCCTTCTGGAAAAAGATCTTGCTGAGGCCATCACTACCCGGGATCTGGCGAAAGTACAGATCGAAGAAATTAAGGCGGAGAACACCAAGCAAGCCGCCCGTCTGAACCGGGAACAGGAATTTCGCCGGGTAAAGATCGAGAAACAGCAACGCCAGATTGCCACTTTGCAAAATAGTCTCCAACGGGAATCCAAAGTCCAGAGTGATATTTCGGGGCGGGTGCTGGAGATTCGGGCATCAATCCGGCAAGCCGTCAACGAAGGCGACACTATCCTCCTCATCGAACCGAGCGAATCGGAATCAAACACCCTGAGCGCCATTCTGTATGTGTCGGCCACTACGGGGAAAGACATTCGGGAGGACATGCCCGTCCAGATTAATCCCAGTACAGTCCGCTATGAGGATTACGGCTCTCTGGAGGGTATTGTCGAATCCATCTCCCTGTCTCCGCTGAGTAAGGATGCGATGCGGGCGGTTCTCAAGGATGACGATCTGGTCGAGGCATTTTCCCGGGAATTCGGCCTGGTGCTGGAGATGAGGGTGAACCTATTGACCGCAGAAACCCAATCCGGATACCAGTGGACGACTGTGCTGGGGCCGCCGAATCCACTCACTTCCAATACGCTCTGCACCGGAAAAGTTACGGTTCGCGAGGATATTCCCCTGCGGCTGGTGATTCCCCAAGTGAGGAGTGCCGTCGTTGATGAGTGAGCCATCCAGCGCCTCTGAATCTGCTCCGGATCCAACCCCCGCGCGGTCCCGGCTCGCCTCCCGGCGGGTGATTCCGACCCCCACCGTACTTCAAATGGAAGCGGTGGAGTGTGGAGCAGCGGCATTGGGCATCATTCTCGCTCATCACAAAAGATGGGTGTCGTTGGAACAGTTACGGGTCGATTGCGGGGTGTCCAGAGACGGGTGCAATGCCGCTAATATCGCAAAAGCGGCCAAGGGATATGGTTTGGAAGTTGAAGGGTACAAAATGGAGTTGGAGGGATTCAAGAATACGGCGTTACCCTGCGTTATTTTCTGGAAATTCAACCATTTTCTGGTGGTTGAGGGATTTCGGCGGGGGCGGGCCTATCTGAATGATCCCGCATGCGGACGGTGCGCCGTAACGGCCGAAGAATTTGATGAGGGATTTTCGGGAATCACCCTTACCTTTAAGCGAGGAGAGAAATTTCAGACCGGGGGTCGCCGTCCCAGTGTGATCCGGGCCTTGGGGAAACGACTCGGAGCGATTCGGCTGGCGTTATCGTTCTGCATTCTCGCCGGTCTGGGCTTGGTGATTCCGGGGTTGGCCATTCCCACTTTTTCCAAGATATTTGTGGATGAGATTCTCATCGGGGGTTCGAATCAGTGGCTCGGCCCCCTCCTACTGGGTATGGGGGTGGCGCTGATCATGCGGGCGGCCTTGACCGCGCTGCAGAAACATGCCCTCATGCGGATGTCCACCAAACTGGCCATCACCTCCACCGGACGATTTCTCTGGCATGTGATGCGCTTGCCCGTGGAGTTCTTTACCCAGCGTCAGGCGGGCGATGTGAGCAGCCGCATCGCCAGCAACGAACGGGTGGCGAGCGCTCTTACTGGTGATCTGGCGACAAGTGTGATCGGACTGGTCACCGCCGTATTTTATGCCGCTCTTATGCTGCGCTACGATCCGGTGCTCACGGCTATTGGAGTATCCATCACCCTGCTGAATCTGTTTGTCCTTCGGATGATTGCCCGGCGCCGGGCCGATCAAAGTCAGCGTAAACTCCAGGAAGCGGGTCAACTGACGGCAACGGCAATGGGGGGGATCCAGAGTATCGAATCCATCAAGGCCTCGGCCCGGGAAACAGATTTCTTCTCCCGGTGGTCCGGGGCGCAAGCGAAGGCGGGCATGGCAGAGCAGCAACTGGCTTCGTCCACCGCTTTCATGGGGGCGGTTCCGGTGGGGCTGACCGCTCTTTCCGCGGCGGTGATATTAGGCGTGGGCGGCCTTCGGGTGATGGATGGCTCGCTCACCATCGGCATGCTCGTGGCGTTTCAGGCCCTGCTCATGAGTTTCACCCGGCCCGTACACGATCTGGTCCGCATGGGGGAAGTGATTCAAACCCTGACCGGGGATATGAAACGGCTGGACGATGTAAGCAACTACCGGGTGGATGATGCGTTCGAATCCGATGCAACGGAGAAAGAAGCCGAAGATTCAAAGCGTCTCAGTGGATTTCTGGAATTGCGGAATGTCACCTTCGGCTATAACAAAATGGATGAACCGCTGCTGAAAGATTTCAGCATTCGTCTCGCTCCCGGGGACCGAGTGGCTCTGGTCGGTCCCTCGGGGAGTGGAAAATCTACTATTGGGAAACTGATCAGCGGTTTATATGCTCCGTGGTCGGGGGAGATTCTCTTCGATGGCGTGTCTCGGCCCGCCTGTTCGCGGGAAATGATGGCCAATTCATTCGCCATGGTGGACCAGGATATATTTTTCTTCGAAGGCACGGTGCGGGAAAACCTTGCCTTATGGGACGCCACGCTGCCCGATGAAGCCATTCATCGAGCCACGAAGGATTCCTGCATTCACGATGTCATCACTTCCCGTCGCGGAGCGTATGCCAGTATTGTGGAAGAAGGCGGGCGGAATTTCAGCGGAGGACAACGACAGCGGCTGGAAATCGCCCGTGCTCTGGCGGTCGATCCCTCCGTGATCGTACTGGATGAGGCCACCAGCGCCCTTGACGCGGCGACGGAAAAAGTTGTGGATGACAACATTCGCCGTCGGGGCTGTACCAGTGTGATTGTGGCTCATCGCCTCAGTACCATTCGAGATTGCAACGAAATTCTTGTGCTCGAACGCGGTAAAGTCGTGCAGCGCGGTGTCCATGAGGATCTCATCAAAGTCGAAGGGCCTTACGCCCGGTTGATTCATGCGGGGAGTGCCTGAGGTGAATACACGGCAATGACTTCCCGCATTCTCGATCATTTTTCGATGCACGGTTCGGTCATGGCGACCGACGGGAACAATCCCCTGCCTTTGATTGACCCCGGTGCCGTCTGGCTCGTCACCAGGGGACATGTCAATATCGTGGCCATGACAATTACGGCAAAGAATGGTCGAACAGATGTGCAACGGACGCACCTGCTACGCATTGGAGCCGGGGAGTTTATGTTCGGGTTTCACCCACCCTCGGCAAATCAGGAAGTGTTGTTATTGGGGTATGGCTCCGCCGATGCGGAAGTGTCTCGGTTGGTGGTGGCGAATCTTGCCCGAATTTCCAGCGATGCGGAAACTGCCAAAGAGATCGCGCCGATGGTGGATCGCTGGGTGACGGCGATTTGTGCCTTGTGTGCAGGAGACATGGCGCCATCAGGCACGCAGAATCTTCGCCCGGGAAACGACTGTACTCTGGAGCAAAACCAAAGCGCTCAGCCCCAGACCGGTGTGCTGTGGATCGCCCCCACTCGAGGCGCGGTTCGGTTTCTCAGTCATCCGGAATCCCGCACGATTGAAGGGAATATCCTCTTTCCCGTGGGGAAGGACGGCTGGTTGACCGCAGACCGGGAAAGTGTGCTCACACCATGCGATTCATCATCCCTGACCCTCGATGAGGCATATTGGCGCGGATTGGGGGAATTTCATCTGACGGTAGAGACGGTGATCGATCTGCAAAGACGACACGAGCGGGATCTGGCCCATCGCCGCCTCTCCCTCAAACGGGAAGCCGATCAGACTACACTGGATGCCGCTCTGACCAATCTCGAATCGATCCTTCGTCGTCGACGATCGAATACCACTCCCTCCGAGGCGGGGAGAGTGTTTGCCGCCACTTGTCGCCTGGTGGGAGAACGATTGGGCATTGAAGTGATCGAACCGGATCGCCAGAACGAGAATGAGGAGAACGCCAATCCTCTGGAAGAAATTGCCCGGAGTTCCCGTTTCGCCTTTCGCCGGGTGCGTCTCGAAGACAAATGGCATGTGCAGGATGGCGGGCCACTGTTGGGATTTCTCAAGGGCGAAGACCATCCCATTGCCCTGCTGCCTGCATCACCCACCTCATACCACATTCACGACTTGGTGGCGGGAACCGTGCTTCCGCTTACTGCCGCCCGGGCTCGGGAAATCGAACCGTTCGCCTTCACCTTCTACCGCACTCTTCCCGAACGACCCCTGCGGGGGTGGGATCTGCTCCGCTTTCTGGGGTGTGGAATTCGGCGCGATCTATTCACGGTTCTTCTGATCGGAACTGTGGGGGGAATGCTGACTCTGGCCACGCCGCTGGCTGTTGGCCATGTCTTCGATGCTATATTACCGAGCGCAGGCAGAACTCAGTTGTGGCATCTCACGCTCGGGCTGGCCGTCGCTGCCTTCGCCACCGCGGCTTTTCATGTTACTCGAAACACCGCTTTGATCCGCATTCGTCACCGCACGGGAATGTCCCTTCAGGCGGCCATCTGGGAGCGGGTGGTGAGTCTGCCCGCCCGGTTTTTCACAAAATATTCTGCGGGCGATTTGGGGATGCGGGTCATGGGGATCGAAACCATTATGGTCACCCTGTCTTCCTCGGTGATGACCAGCATTGTGTCGAGCATCTTCTCGCTGTTCAGTCTGGGTCTGTTGTTTTATTACAGCCCGCCCGTCGCCCTGGCGGCGTTGGGGCTGGTGTTGATCGTGGTGACGGCCATGCTCATCAGCGGCTTCATTCAGGTGGGGTACCAATGGAACATAGAGACCATTCGCGGCAAGACCATGGGTATGTTGCTTCAATTTATGAATGGAATGGCCAAAATAAGGGTGGCTGCGGCCGAGCATCGCGCCTTCGCTCAATGGGCGGATTGCTATGCCCGGCAGGCGCGGTTGATCGTCAAGTCGCGTCTGGCCGCAAACGCCCTCACCGTGTTTAATGTGTCATTTCCCATTCTCAGTTCCATGGTGATTTTCTGGCTGGTGGCGGGAAGTGACCATTCGACTGCCCGGATGTCCACGGGGGTGTTTCTGGCTTTTCTGTCGGCATTCGCCTCATTACTGCAGAGCATGATTCAATTGGGATCGATCACCGTCGCGGTCGCGGGCATCGTTCCGGTGTACCGCCGCCTGAAACCCATACTGGAAGCGACCCCTGAGGTGGACGACAGCCGGACGGATCCCGGCCCCCTGCGCGGACACATCGAGGTGACCAACATCTCCTTCAAATACGATGCCGATGGACCGAAGATTCTGGACGATGTAAGTTTTCATGCGGACCCCGGTGAGTTCGTGGCGATGGTCGGCCCGTCGGGCAGTGGAAAAAGCACCTTACTACGAATTCTCCTCGGCTTTGAAAAACCAGACGCAGGCGCGGTGGCATACGACGGATTTGATGCTTCAGGACTCGATCCCCGTCGTCTTCGCCGCCAACTCGGCGTGGTGCTCCAGAACGGTACGCTACTCCCCGGAGATATCTTTTCCAACATCATCGGATCCGCGGTCGATCTCACCCTCGATGACGCCTGGCGAGCGGCCCGTCTGGCGGGTCTGGAGCAGGACATCGAACAGATGCCCATGGGGATGCACACCATCATTGCTGAGGGCGCAGGCACTATTTCGGGAGGACAGAAACAACGCCTCATGATCGCCCGGGCTTTGGTGACTCGCCCCCGAATCGTATTTTTCGATGAAGCGACCAGTGCTCTCGATAACCCCACGCAACAGATCGTCACCGAGAGTCTGGATCGCCTGCGGGCCACTCGCATCGTCATCGCCCACCGGCTCAGCACCATTCAATCTGCAGATCGGATCTATGTGCTGGATGAGGGACACATCGTACAGACCGGCTCATATGCCGAGTTGGTCAAGATCCCCGGAATGTTTCTGGATCTGGTGAAGCGACAAATGGCGTAAGGGTGGCAGTAGGACTTCAGCAGTCAAGCAATCTTCTCATCCTCATCCCTCGGCCCGGAATTGAGAATGCGGGTGGCGTCCTCGGGGGTCATCGAACCCTCCGCCACATAGGCCGCCATTTCCCGTTTCGTCTGCTCGCGGGCTTTGGTGCGGCACACCCCGCTTACCGAACAGGTGATGACGCTGATGATGGCGATGATGCCACCTACCGTAAAGATGACATTGGGGACGACAAAAAGGGTTTCCCAATCAAATGCGAGAGTGGTCATGATGACTCCAATCTAATTTCTGTTTCACACCATCAATACTGCCCGACTCAAGGTCAGGTATGCTTTTCAATAATCTTTGTCAGTTCTTCCAATTCTGAAGGATCACGACCCGCATTCATGAGGGCAACGGCCTGATCGGGGTCGAGCGTTCCTTCGGCAATATAAGCGGCGAGCTCACGCCGCGTGTCTTCACGATGACGACTGATCGTGATTTTCTTCGCCGCTCCGAGCAGCATGCCAATGATCAAGACCAAACTCCCGCTCCCTACGATCACCATTAAAATCATGGTGTCTTCGGTAATTGCGGAGGAGACATTATCGTAAAGGGTTTGGGCTAGTGTTTCCATAGTAGGGGTCCATTCGCAAGGGAGGTAATGCTGATCACTACTCTCAGGTCTTTTTCCCGAACAACAGAGCAATGGATTCCATGTCCCCCTTTTTCATTCCCGCCTTGATGATCTCCACCGCTTTCTCCGGCTCGATCGAACCCTCGGCGACATAGGCGGCAATTTCCCGTTTGGTCTGCTCACGATGGCGCGTATGAACAATGGCGTAAGTAATGCCGCCCACGATTGAAACCACCAGCAGGATCATTCCGCCAAAGATGGCGATCAATCCCAGGAAGGCCTGTTCGGAATGGATGGGAAAGTCACTGGCAATCGTACATATCATCGCAAGGCCTCCACGAGGGGAATCGGGGGAATATCCACAGGATTCCCTCGGGACTTCCGGGGGACTTCCGGGGGATTTCCGGGGAAATTCCGGGGGTTCGCCATTGTATTCCGGAAAAAGGGTCGGGGTTTTCAAAAATTCAGAAAATAATCACAGATATCGACAATTATTTTAACAGATCACGCCCCAGCCGTCGCCCGAACCGGCTTGAGCACTCTGGAGGATTCCACTTTCCGTCGGGCTTCCTCGTGCTCGGCAAACTCCTCGCCGAAGCGGACCAGCCGTAGCGAGTTGGCGATGACGAAGATATAGCCGAAAGCATAGAGGAACGGGGCCAGCCAGAGGTTGATGTGGCCTGTAGCGGCCAGGACTAGACCGATGACCCCGAGGGCGAGGGAGCCACCGATGTTCTGCCCGATCACTCCCCGACATTTATGTGCCAGATCGAGCAGAAACGGGATATGGCGGAGATCATCATTCATTAGGGCAACCCCGGCGGAGTTTGTGGCAATATCAGACCCGGAAAGCCCCATGGCCACCCCGACATCAGCCGTGGCCAGAATCGGGCCATCATTGATGCCATCGCCCACCACCAGGGTGCGATGTCCTTTTTTCATGAGATACAGGAGTTCCGCATGTTTTTCTTCGGGCAGGCACTCGGCCTCGATGGCATCCACGCCCACCGCCTGAGCCACCCTCGTGGCCACGCTCATGCGATCGCCCGTGAAGATGGTGATGCGCCGGATGCCGAGATGGCGGAGTTTTTCCACGATTTCTTTCGCATTGCGGCGGAGTTTGTCTTCCAGTCCCACCGCCCCGAGGTAAACTCCTCCCCGCATCACATGTACACTCGACATGCCTTCAATTTTCTGACTCACCGAGGCCACTGCCTCGCGAATAGAGGGATTGACTTCAACCAGCCAGTCGGCCCGTCCAGCATGAATATCTCCTTCGGTGGTTTTAGCAATGACCCCTCTTCCATGAACTTCTTCATACCCCGAAATTTCTGCGGGTGAAATACGGGCCTGGCGGGCCGTATCCAGGATGGAAATAGCAAGCGGGTGGTTGGAAGATTGCTCCGCATCTGCCGCGGCCTGCAATAGGGTTGCTCCCTCTGCCCCGGTTGCGGGAGTGAGGCGACTGACGGCAAATTTACCCGTAGTGAGCGTACCGGTTTTGTCCATGACCACCGTGTCGATTGTGGCGGCGGCTTCGAGAGTTCGCGTTTGTTTGATCATGATGCCCAGACGGGCAGCCGCGGCAAAGGCGGCTACCATGGCCGTGGGATGAGCGATCAACAAGGCCCCGGGGCAGGTGACCACGAGAACGGTGATTGCTCGAACGGCGGCTTCCCCGCGAACGCTCAGGTCGCTGCTCTTCGCCGTGAAGAACCACACCAGCCCCGCCACCATGAGTACGATGGGCACATAATAAGCGGCCAGTTGTTCGATCAATTCCTGCTTTTCCGTCCGGGCCGATTCCGCTTCCCGAATAAGCGATTCAACCTTGCCGATGGTGGTCTCACCCGCGACAGCAGTAGTTTCGATATCAATCTGCCCCGTGAGATTGGTCGTCCCTGCGTATACCTCCACGCCTGGCTCCGCTTCCACCGGTACCGCTTCACCCGTCAGCGAGGCCTGGTTGATATTACTGGATCCTGTAATGATGCGACCATCCACCGGAAGATTCTCTCCCGGACGAACCCGAACGATCTGGCCGATTTTTACTGAAGCCAGAGACACTTCTTTCTCTTCCCCTGCTTCGAGAATTCTGGCAATGTCCGGCGTGAGATCAATCAAATCCCGAATTGCCCGCTGAGCACCCCAGGCAGTACGGCTGAGTACCAGGTTGGCGATCCACAGAAAAAAGGCGAGGAATCCTGCCGCCAAGTATGCGTGGGAGGCAAAGGCGGCGGTAACGGCCAGTGCAGCAAGGGAATCGCTGGATGGCTTGCCCCCGCGAATTTCCCGCCAAGCCCCCATGAGGAGGGGAATGACAAGGATCATCGCTCCGATCATGGCGGGTATCTGGGCGATTTCGGTGTGTTTTCCCCCCAGCATGAGAATCCAGGCCACCGCCAGGAGAACTCCACCCACTAGAGCAACGAAAAGACGGCGCTCCAAGCGTTCTGCACCCCCTGCGGAACCATCTTCTCGCATATTGAAGTCTTCTTCGGGGGCACCGGCGATGGAAAGTTCAGACATAAATCATCCTCGATTATCAATGCCATTGGCGCAAGGCAACACTCGGCCCAGCGCATTATCCCGGATAATACGACACTTGCATCGACACGGTTCGGCTGACGCGGGTACTATTCTCCTCACACACCATGAATCGAACAGTCGCCATATTGGGAGACGGGCAGATGGGATTGGTTCTTGGCGCCGCCCTCGTCGAACGGGGGTGTCGAGTACGGCTGTGGGGGCCATTCGAGAAAGAAATCGCCCCCCTTCGCGCCACCCGCCGCTCCCCCCGCCTTTCCGTCGAGGATTTTTCCCTGCCCGATGAAGTGATGGTTACGGCGGATGATCGGGAGATATTCGCTGATCTGAAGGAAAACGATCTGATTCTCAACGCCATTCCCGCTCAATTCATACGCTCGGTCTGGTCACGATTGAGGGAGACATACCCCGGCTCACCTGTGGTGTGTGTCTCCAAAGGCATCGAGAATGAAACAAATCTCTGTCCTTCGCAGATTATGGCGGATGCACTGGATCTGGAGGAAGATCAATTTCCCGCTATTGCTTTGTGTGGACCCACTGTCGCCGCCGAACTGGCCGAACGAAGGCCCGCGGCCATGGTGGCGGCCGCCTACGATGAATCCTTGACCCATGCGGTGCAGGACGCCTTTGCCGTCCCCTGGCTCCGAATATACCGGCATGATGATCTCCGGGGCGTGGAACTGGCGGGGGCGGTTAAGAATGTCATCGCCATCGCCGCAGGAATCGTGGATGGCCTCGGAGTAGGCGACAATGCAAAATCAGCGCTGTTGGCCCGAGGATTGGCGGAAATTGCTCGGCTCGGGGTGGCCATGGGGGCGAAGGTGGAAACTTTCTTCGGCATCGCGGGAGTTGGCGATCTCGCCACCACCTGTTTTAGTCCCCACGGCCGGAACCGCACCTGCGGCGAGCGACTGGGCAAGGGGGAATCGCTCGAAACCATTCTCGAATCCATGGTGTCTGTTGTTGAAGGGGTACCGACTACAAAATCAGTTGTGGCCCTGGCGGAGCAACACGAAGTGGACATGCCAATCACCAGACAGGTTCACGCGATTCTGTTTGCCGGCAAATTGCCGGGAGACGCGATATCAGAATTAATGTCGCGGAAACTCAAGGCGGAGCATATCGGGTAGCCCTCAAAATCAGGGGCACAGCCCGAATCCGTTAAGCACCGCCACCAGATCATCAATATTCACCACACTGTTCCCAAAGGATCCATTCAAGTTCGCAGGGGTGATATCACAAGGAGTGTTGTTGACCACCGGCCCGAAGGCGTTGAGAACGGCGACGAGATCATCAATATTCACCACGCCATTACCGATATTGCCTGGCCCATTGTTTGGCGCACAGTCGGCAGGGCAGGGAGGAAGAATCAGGTTGAAAAGAGCGATGTCCAACTCATTGACGATTCCGTCAAAATTGAGATCGGCTTCGGGGTTGAATCCGGGACTACCGGTAACCAGCCCGAATTGCTGGATGAGAAGTGAGCGATCGACTTGATCGACAGCACCATCTCCATTGAGATCACCTTGTGGTCCCAGCGGCGTCACGGTGGTGGTCCCGGCAAGATGCACACTGGTGATCTGGACTGTCTGCATGCCGAAAGGGAAACCGAGATCGACCATAGCGGTGCCAAGAGTCACCTGGGTCACCGAGAACTGACCGAATCCCTGAGCGTCAATCTCCTGTCTCACCCAGCCGGAGAAGGTAACGGGTTGCGGGGGAGCGGGGAACACGATGAATGCATCCTGAATCACCACGGGGGGCGGGCCGGTGACCACGGTTTCTCCCACTCGATCGGCAGGGGGGATGTTGTTGGTGATATCAATCGGACCAAAGGGGATTCCTGCCCAAACAACATGAACATCGGCAAGGGTGATGTTCCATGCCGCCCGGAAGCGGGGGGCCGTTGTGTCAGTCGCGGTGGGAGAGGTCCAGAAAACATCCTGTCCAGCCGTGGTCAGATCGAAATTCCAGGTCACCACTCCCTGGGCCTGGGCGAGTGAAGTGAGGAAAAAAAGGTGCAATACGATTGTCGCGACCAAAAAAAATCGGGTTTTACCGTACATGAACTTGCTCCAGGGATCGCAAATTGAAGTGAATTCGACTGCCATCGATTTCTGAATGGCGGCAGGATCAGAATCCCCCATGAGAAATGTACCAGCGCATTCGTGTGGAGGCAACAAAAAAATGAAGAAATCCTTCTCCGGATTGTGCAGTGCCTATCGCTACCTGATTGGGGGAAACATAAACGGACGATGTCCGATAAAATACTGTCGTCTCTATCTTACAAGGATTGCCATTTTGTTAAAATGCATCACTCACTTCCACGCCTTGCCATTGAACCGGTCGGTTTTTTTGTTCCTGATTATGATTGCCGGTTGTAAAACAGGACCACCGCTCCGGGTGAATGAGCAGGAGAAAACAAAGGAACAAATCACTCCGTTCTTGGTAACGCCATTTGAAGGTATCACAGTTTATCTCAAAACTCACGAAGTCCATATTTGTGCAACAGTCTGCGACCCCCCCGAACCACTTGAACAAATTGCCTGCACACCGAAGACCCGTGAGCATGAATCTCTTCTCGTCATCAAGAACAAGCCCAGCGAAATCCACGCCGCCCTTCTTCTTGCGGGGTTCATTCCCGGCCATCCGGGACGATGGCGGGAAGAGGATGAGCGCATTCTCTTTGTCCCCCCGACGGGTTCAGAACTCGATCTCTTTATTCTCCATGCCGAGGAGTCCGGGAAACAGCGATGGGAATCCATAAGGAGTTGGATTCACGACCCCACCAGGAAAAACATATTTTCGAATGCCCTTTGGCGATTCGGGGGCTCGATGTTCCGCAAAAATCCAGAGTGGATGGGACCGGGAGAACATTATGTTGCCGACATGACCGGCTCCATCATCGGACTGGCAACCTTTGGCGATGAGACGATCGGATTTGCCGAGGAAATTTCAGATCAAGAAGCCGTGCGCCCCACCGAGTGGTATGCCGATCATTCTGTAATGCCAGCCCCAGGCAGTGAGATTGTCCTGATTATCACTTCCGCTGGCGCAAAGCCAGATTTATTATCTTCTCAGGATTGAGAGATTGAACTATCCATGATTCGTACTCCTGGGGGCGGGAGTTGGGAATCTGAAGTCAGGGGAAAACCCAGATGAGGATCGGGGTTAAAGTGAACTGATGGAGTTGGAGAGATGCAGGCAAACCTGATCCGGATTATTTCTCTTTTGGTTCTTTAACCTGAAAAATAGATTGTGTTCGCAGCACCAGGCCACAATCCGAGCGGAGATGATATCCCTGAACATGAATTTCATCATTGTAGCGCTGGGTGTCAATCATGGAAAGATTGGTGTGAACTGGATCAGAGGCACGAGAACCGCGAGGGGGCGGTGAATCCGTCCAGATCGACATCAGGGCGTCGCTATTCCGGCCGTGCTCGAGCAGTTCGCGGTAAGTGCTGCGATAGAGGTGATCCGAAAGAGACTCGGTTTGCATCGAGGTCATGTAGGAAATGATATCGGCGAACTCACTTTCGTAGTCCCGTTCGCCCGCGCAGGGCTGAATCGTTACCTGACCTCGCTCGGGAAGCCCGGCGGGGTCCTCAGTGATCAATTCGGAAACGCACAACCCGCCGTGCTCAAAGCGGAGCACATGCCCGCCATGAAACACCCAGGCCTCAAATTCATAAGGACCGTATTTGATGCGACTGCGTCCCTGAATTCCAAAGAACTCGGGATGCAGGGCGGTTCGGTACAGCACCATGTTGTAGTTTTGCAGTAATGTGGTTTTGGTTGTCGAACTCATAATTCTTCCGGCGCACTGATCAAAGATGGAAAACCCCTCCGGGGAACAGATGCCATTGTTGCCGACTTTTTGAGAAAGGCAACAACTTTTTTCCATTTTTTTGAGAAGTCATGCCTTCTGCAGGCAAGGGCCGATAATTTCCCCAGTCAGTCCGAATCGTTGAATGGTTCCAGAACGCTGTAAGTGCTTGATTTATCAAAGATAACAGAAATCATCCTCTTGGGAATAGATGCAACCATTATCCCTTATCAATGTCAAAAATGAGTGAACTGTCTCCGCCAAATCCGCTCCTGAATGCCCTTTCTCCCGAAATCGCCGCCGATATTCTCCTCGATGCCCTTCCCCACACCACCGCCCGAGAATTGCCGCATGTGTGTCGGGAATTGTGGGGAACGGGTCAGAATCGGGCTTACGAGGCAATTGTGAGCAAAATTCACCTTCTGGGTACATCATTCATTCCGGGGAACCTGACGGATCAAGAAAAAGCCGGACTTCTCCTCGCTGCGAATTCGATGATCCTGCATGATGATCATCAGAAAATATTCAATGCATTGGAAGTGGCTGCGGGGCAATCGGATATTCGTTTTCTAAAGCACTTCCCTGCTCTTCTCCTGTCGAAAGATGAGAGTGTGGCAGATCGAGCGGCGACTGTGCTGTTGCAGGTCGTCTGTGTCCATTTTGAAGGAGGCGGATCGGGATCACTTTCTCTGGATCATCTGGATTTGCTCGATGAAATCCTGGCCGAGTCCATGGAGTCATACCGAAACCACCGCCGGGACGAAGTGTTGCTGACGGCAGCCATGTTCGCCGCTCACGCGGGGATGCGGTTGACCGCCATTCTCAAACAACCCGATCACCCCGCCACCCTGGCCATGCGGCAGATCGGGGAACGGACGGACGAAACAATGGTCCGGCGCCAC
The DNA here is from genome assembly GCA_964563005.1 of uncultured Isosphaeraceae bacterium. GTDB lineage: Bacteria > Planctomycetota > Phycisphaerae > Phycisphaerales > SM1A02 > CAZLXE01. The sequence continues at coordinate 6,560 of CAZLXE010000012.1, read as the reverse complement.
CTCATCCCCTGGCTCACCATCGAACCTTTGGGACGATCGATCGTGCGCTGGCTCCACCGGCTCGAGTCACCGGATGAATATGCAGACTTCCTTTCCCGGGGACATCTGTTGTCCACTCCGTCCCGGCGCCGATTGCTGCGTCGCGTACACCGAGAGGAAAAATGCTTGCTTCCGATCGAGTCCTTAATGGCGCTCCCTGAATCAACGCAACGATTCCTGCCGTCTTTACCGGGTGCATACGGACTGTCTGATATGCATCGAGTGCAACGATGGGGGGAGATGGTTGCTCTGTCTTCGCCGATCGCCCGATTGCGCGCCGTGACCGAGTTGGGGGCGTCTCGTCGTAAGGAGGCGGGACAGGCATTGAATCGATTTCTTCACGACCGACATCCTCCCGTGCGTCGTCTTGCCGCCCGGCATCTTCTTCGGTCAAGGCGGGCACTACCTCGGATCATGACGAAGTCTCCAGACCCGTTTCTGGTTCGATGTGGAATGCGGTGTACGGCCCATCATGGTCACCATGAATTCTGGCGTTCCCTGCTTGAACTTGCTCCCTCAATACGCGCAGCCAAGGCGTGGCGATGGCTGCAGGTGGACCGAGATTTATTCCTGGAGCATCTCGACCGCACGCTGCGTTCCTCCGATCCCTCCATGCTTCGGGGTGCGATTGAACTGACTCGCCGTCTGCGCTTGGTTCCCGAGATGGAAACGAGATTGTTGGAATTAACCATGGATGCCGACGGTCATGCCGCCTCCGCCGCCGTCGCCTCTCTCGAACACGGTACTCAATCTGAACGACTGGGTGTAGTGCGACAGGCGTTCGGGCACCCGGATCGCCGCGTAGGGGCGAATGCCGTGGAAACCCTGGCGAAAATCAACCGACGGGGCAATGATGAAGGGATTGCGTCATTGCTCCGGCCCTGGTTTCACGGCCTGGCGTCCCACCGGCAATCCCGAATCCGAGGTAATGCGGTGCTAGCTCTGATAAGAATGGGTGATCCGATGGGGTTGGACTGCTTGCCATCTCTGCTCATCGATGCTCGCCCCCGCCATCGTCTCGCCGGAGTCTGGGTCACCAGAGTCGGACGCGTTCACATCATTGAGAACACGCTCGATCGACTGGCCCTTGAAGATTCCCGGAGTGAAATAAGAATCCGGGCGGAAGCGACTCGGCGAATGCTTGCCGGCGACGCTCGGAACCAGAAAATCAATTCGGAGGTCGCCCGTGTTTGATGTCGCAACATTCATCGCATCAATTCCCCTGCCCTATTCAGAACCCGTCCCGGATGATTTCTGGTGGTGGCGTATGGCGGTCGTAATCCTGCTCTCGGCGTCAGCTGCCGTGGGGCTTACCGTGCTGGTCATGCGCATCAGAAGAAGGGATCGAAATCGCCACGGCCCCGCAAACCGAAAGATTCTTCGCTCCTGTGGTCTGAACCCCATTGAACAACGCCTCATCATTCGCCTATCTCGACGGGCTGGCTTCGCGTATCCCGCCAGTCTGCTCATCAGCGAGGGGTGTTTCGATCATGCCGCGTGCCAGGCGAATTCTCGTGCTGATGAAGTACAGGTTCTAAACCGACTCCGGATGCGTCTCTTTCCCGGATAAAATCACGAATAAAATCAAATGACCGAAGACGGTTCGGGGCAGGATGCCTGATCCTCCGGCGTTCCCGTTGGCTCCACGCCACCCTTTTCCAGGGGTTCGCCAAAAGTTGTTCGGACCGAACGAGCAACCTTAATAATTGGATCATCAAGGGGCACGAGTCGTTGTTTATTCGCGGCAAGGAGAAGGTCTGCCTCGCCGAGTTGACCATCGCGCATCACGATGAGACGACCCCCATCACTGCCTTTACCATGCATCAGCACTTCGATCGCTCTGTGTCCGAAACGAGAAGCAAGGATCCGATCGGCCGCGACGGGCGTACCCCCTCGCTGCACATGGCCGAGCACCGTGGTGCGGGTTTCAATTCCGGTCAATTCCGCGATCCGGTCCGCCACAAATCTCCCCACTCCACCCAGACGAATGGGATCGGGGCTGGTCGGATCTGTGCGATCGACGATAAGATCACCATCCACAGGTCGGCACCCCTCCGAGCAGACGATAATGGAAAATCCCCGTTGCCGATGTTGTCGAGACTGCACACTCCGGGCCACAGATTCAAGATCGAACGGAATCTCCGGAATAAGAATCACATCGCTCCCCGAGGCCACGCCCGCATGCAAGGCCAGCCAACCCGCATTCCGTCCCATCACCTCGCACACCATCGCCCGATGATGACTGGCCGCGGTGGTATGGAGTCGATCCAGCGCAAGCGTCGCCGTGGTGTAGGCGGTCGTGAAGCCGAAGGTGATATCCGTTCCCACGAGATCATTGTCGATGGTTTTCGGCACCCCGATCACCGGCACGCCCTTTTCCACAAACGGCGCGGCGCAGGTCATCGTCCCATCGCCCCCGATCACAATGAGCGCATCGAGATGGTTTCGCTGAATGGTGTCGAGGCAGCGGGGAATCTGGTTTTCATAGATGGGCTGGCCGTGCTTGTCGATTCCCGCATAGAGATGGGCGGGATTGCAGCGGTTATTGGAACCGAGAATAGTGCCGCCCTGGGTAAGGATGCCCGAGACATGGAGTGAAGTGAGTTCACCTACCCGATTCTCAATCAGCCCCTGGAATCCATCTTCAATGCCAAAGACGCGGATGTTGTGGTCGTAAATGGCGGTCTTCGCGATCGCCCGGATGACCGCATTCAATCCCGGGCAGTCACCGCCACCGGTGAGCACCCCGATGCGTTTGATTTTGGAGGCGCGGGTCGTCATTTGCCACATGATACCGCAGGATGACCATCAGCCATGCTTCCCGCATACCATGCCCATATGCCGACCCCCGTTATCCCCACAAAAGTAGAATCCACCAGCACCATGACCAAGCAGCCCGACGCCCAATCCCCCGCATCCACTCCTCAGGACAACTCCCGACTCATCACCATCCGCCGCGAAAAACTCGCCCGCTGGCGGGAGCGGTTTGAGATCACCGGCTATGGAAACCGCGTGGACGGCCTGATTTCCCTTGCCGACGCCCGGGCACTGTTTGATGAACCGGCACACGAGCGATACGAAGCCGCGAAGGCGGAACGCAAAGAAAATCCCGAGGCATCGATAACCGATGATCGACCCAAGGTAATTCCGGGGGTCGCAGGCCGCGTCGTGCAGCATAGGGCCATGGGCAAACTGGTGTTTCTCTCCCTCCGCGACTGGTCGGGTGATCTCCAGGTGAGCATTTCCAAGGCGGATATGCCTCCGGAAACCTTCAAACTCGCCTCCAAACTCGACTATGGCGACATCATCGTGGCGGGTGGTCCCGTCGGTCAAACCCAGAAAGGAGAAATCTGTATCTGGGCGGATCGACTCGAGGTCCATGTCAAATCCCTCATGCCCCCGCCGGAAAAATTCCACGGCTTGACCGATCCCGAGTTGCGAGCCAGGCATCGTTCCATCGACATGTACGCCAACCCAAAGACGATGGAAACCTTCCGCCAGCGCTCCCAAATCGTCTCCCTCATCCGTCGGTTCATGGAGAAGCAGAATTTCCTCGAAGTGGAAACCCCCATGATGCAGCCGAAGCCCGGCGGTGCGGCAGCAAGGCCCTTCATCACCCATCACAACACCCTCGACATCGATCTCTACCTCCGCATCGCCCCCGAACTCTATCTCAAGCGCCTGCTCGTGGGCGGCATGCCCCGCGTCTTCGAAATCGGTCGCAATTTCCGCAACGAAGGAGTGGATCGCAGCCACAACCCCGAGTTCACCGCCATCGAGGCCTATGAAGCGTTCGGCAACTGCGACACCATGCTCGACCTCACCGAATCCCTGCTCCACAACCTCGCCACCGAACTCGGTGAAGGCAGAACCACACTCCCCTTCGGTGATATCGAAGTGGACTACGCCCGGCCCTTCCTCCGCACCGCCTATGGCGACTTGTTCGAAGAAATCCTCGGTTTCTCCATTGAAGACGAAGCGCAAGTCCGGGCGAAAGGGAAGGAATCAGGGATGGAAAACTCGGATTCCAAAGATCACTGGCTGCTCGTCAACGAACTCTACGAACGCTTCTGCGAGCCGACCATCGACCCCACCCGGCCCACCTTCATCACCGACTATCCCGCCGTGATCTCGCCCCTCACCCGCCCCCATCCCGATCGCCCCCATCTCTGCGAACGATGGGAACTGATGGTCGCGGGCATGGAAATCGGCACCGCCTACACCGAACTCAACGACCCCGACATCCAACGGGCCAAGTTCACCGAACAACTCGCCGGTGCAGATGAAGAAGAAACCACCTTCCGCGCCCTCGATGAAGATTTTCTCCACGCCCTCATGGTGGGCATGCCCCCCGCGGGTGGCCTGGGCCTGGGGGTCGACCGCATCGTGATGCTCATGACCAACCAACCCTCCATCCGCGAAGTAATTCTTTTCCCGCTCCTCAAACCGTCCGAATAGGCATCGAGGCACAAAGGCCACATCATGTATCCATTCCCCAAACGACTCCATCCTTCACTGCTCTTTCTTATTTTTGCC